>NZ_JBEZIH010000003.1:0-408769 GCF_040650935.1 Streptomyces sp. NPDC048565 | reverse complement strand
CGATTCCCGGTCGAAGCGGGATCCTGCAGTTCCTGCTCGGCAGTTAAATTACCACCGATTCGCTTTCCAGTTCTTCGCTTTCGCGTTTCCCTTTCGGCGTGGTCACTACGTTAGCCGATTTCCGCGGCGGCTCATAATCGAGCCGAAAGGCGCATTTCGGCATGCCGAAATTGCACCCCGTCAGGGTGAATCGTAGGTAGTGGTTGGCCCTCTCACGATGCTTCGGCCCGGTCCGATGGACCACGCCAAGAACAGCTGCATCCGTTCAAGCGGCTCGGACTACATTAGGGAAACGTCGAGGGCGAGTCAAGTTGCGCCGCCTCGGCGACCCGCTCGGGCGGGCGAGGCGTAAGGCTCCGAGCCGCTCAGGCTCCGGCGTGCGGCTTGGCTCTCGGGCTCAGTCGGTACGCCGAGACCGTCGGGTCACCGGCGAGGTAGAACCGGTGCTGCCAGTCGTGGGCCTTGCTCACGCCCACCCGAGGACCCGCCTGGATGAGCGCGGCAGGCACCGGTTCCCCCTCGGACAGCACGACCGAGGCACCTGCCAGGAGGTCCGCGCCGTTGTGCTCCGCCGTGATGCCGAGTGCCTGGCAGAAATTCCCCGGGCCCCTGGCAAGCCGGGGGCTCTCGACCTTCTCCCCTCTCCGCCCGCGTGCCAGCTCTTCACCCTCGATGACCCTGCCTGCCCGGATGAGGACCGCCGAGGCGATGCCGTCCGTGCCGGTGACGACGTTCGCGCACCAGTGAAGACCGTGGGACCGGTAGACGTACAGGTGTCCTGCGGGTCCGAACATGACGGCGTTACGGGTCGTCCGGCCCCGGTAGGCGTGGGAGGCCGGGTCAGCGGTGCCGGAGTACGCCTCGGTCTCCGTGATGGCGATACTCACGGTTCCGTCGGGAGTGCTGCAGGTGAGGACGCTCCCGAGCAGCTTGGGGGCGATCTCCTCAGCGGGATGGGCGAGGAGGCCGACGTTCATGCCGACCACCTGGCCGTGCCGTACGTGCGGTGCGGGAAGTGCGTGTCCGTGCCCTCGTTCATGACCTCCGAGGGTACCGGCCCCGGCGCGTCGGGAACCGGCTACCGTCTTGCCGCGTATGTAGGGGTGTCAGCGTCTAGGAGGAGAAGATATGGGCTTCAAGCGGCTGCTCGCGAGCATGGGTGCCGGCGGTGCTTCGGTCGAGACCGAACTGACCGAACTCAACGTCGTGCCCGGCGGGGTGGTCCAGGGCGAGGTCCGGATCCAGGGCGGATCCGTGGACCAGCAGATCCAGGGACTTTCGGTCGGGCTGCAGGCCCGGGTGGAGGTCGAGAGCGGCGACCAGGAGACCAAGCAGAACATCGAGTTCACCCAGCTGCGGCTCGGTGGGGCTTTCCAGGTGCAGGCCGGCGCGGTGCACGTCGTGCCGTTCGGGCTGGAGATCCCCTGGGAGACGCCCATCACCATGTTCGCCGGGCAGCAGCTGCGCGGCATGAACATCGGCGTCACCACTGAGCTGGACATCGCCCACGCCCTGGACGCAGGGGACCTGGACCCGGTCAACGTGCACCCGCTGCCCGCCCAGCAGGCCATCCTGGACGCCTTCGGGCAGCTGGGTTTCGGCTTCCGCAGCGCAGACATGGAGCGCGGGCACATCCGCGGGACGCGGCAGCGTCTGCCGTTCTACCAGGAGATCGAATTCGTCCCCCCACAGCAGTACCGGGGGCTCAACCAGGTGGAGCTGAGCTTCGTCGCGGACGACCGCGAGATGGACGTCGTCCTGGAGATGGACAAGAAGTCGGGTCTCTTCAGCGAGGGCAGCGACTCCTACCGCACGTTCCAGGTGGGTTTCCACGACTTCCAGGGCACGGACTGGGCCGCATATCTCAATCAGTGGCTCGCGCAGGTCGGCGGCCGGCGCAACTGGCTCTGACAAGGCCTAGGGTCGGTGGGAAGAACTCGTACGCCGATCAGGAGAGGTGCTGACGTGACCGAGCCGAAGAGGGCACCGCTGCCGCACGACTTCCACCCCGAGGTTCCCCCGTTCAGCGTGGTGAGCGAGGACCTCGCGCCGGGGGCCGTGCTCGCGGACGCGCAGGTGTTCGCCGCGGGGAACACCTCGCCGCAGCTGCGGTGGGAGGGTTTTCCCGCCGGGACGCGGAGCTTCGCCGTGACGTGCTTCGACCCGGACGCCCCGACGGGCAGCGGGTTCTGGCACTGGGTGGTGTTCGACATCCCCTCGTCGGTCACCGAGCTTCCGGCAGGCGCGGGGAGCGGGGCGTTCGCGGGGCTGCCCGAGGGCGCCGTCCAGGTGCGTAACGACTACGGGACGAAGGAATTCGGCGGGGCCGCGCCTCCTGCCGGTGAGAACCACCGCTATGTCTTCACCGTGTACGCGGTGGACACCGAGAAACTCGGCCCGGACAGTGACGCCTCGCCCGCCGTGGTCGGATTCAATCTGCGGTTCCACACCCTGGGCCGCGCCCAGCTGATCGGGGAGTACGCCGCCCCCGAAAGCTGAGCGTTCGCCTGCTGTTTGCCCTGCCCTGGTCTTGGAGAGATCAGGGCAGGGCACTTTTATTGCGTTGTCCATCACGGCTCGCCCGGCCAGAGTTGATCCGGGCCCGCCGGCATACGGGCGGCACACGGGAGGTGGGCAGGATGCGGGACACACTTGTACTCAACGCGAGCTTCGAGCCACTGTCGACGGTGACTCTCAACCGTGCGGTGGTTCTGATCCTCCAGGACAAGGCCGTCGTCGAGCAGTCGCATCCCGGCCTCCGTATGCGTGGTGCCGCCGTGGACATCCCGGTGCCCCGGGTGATCAGGCTCTGCCGGTACGTCCGGGTGCCGTTCCGAAGACAGGCCCCGTGGTCCAGAAGGGGTGTGCTCATACGGGACCAGCACCGGTGCGCGTACTGCGGGCGCCGGGCGAGCACCGTGGACCATGTGGTGCCGCGGGCCCAGGGCGGCCGGGACGGCTGGCTGAACACCGTGGCCTCCTGCGCGGAGGACAACCACCGCAAGGCGGCCAGGACACCGGAGCAGGCGGGCATGCCGCTGCTGCGTCAGCCGTTCGTGCCCTCGCCCGCGGACACGATGCTCCTCGCGATGGGGGCCGGTGACCGGTCGGCGCTTCCGGAGTGGCTGGCACACTCCGCGGCGTGAGCACCTCGTCCGCCCGGCCAGGGCCCCGCACGACCCGGCAGGAAGACCTGCGGAGCCCGCTCCTCCCTGCGACGAGTTCCGAGGGGCGGGCTTCTTCCGTCAGCGCAGCAGCAGTTGGACGATGGCCGCGGTGCCGACGACGACGATCAAGGCGCGCAGGAAGGCCGGGCTGAGCCGGCGGCCGACCCTGGCTCCTATCTGGCCGCCGATCGCGGAGCCCACCGCGATCAGGACGACGGCCGTCCAGTCGAAGTCCGCGACGAAGAGGAAGAAGAGTGCGGCGACACTGTTGACGACGGCGGCGAGGACGTTCTTGACGGCGTTGAGGCGCTGCATCGTGTCGTCGAGCAGCATGCCCATCAGGGAGAGGTAGATGATGCCCTGGGCCGCCGTGAAGTAGCCGCCGTAGACGCTGGCGAGCATGATGCCGGTGAACAGGAGGGGTCCGCCGTCGAGGCGGGCCGCGGTGCCTGTGCGGTCGCGGCGGCGCTGGACCGCCTTGCTGATGCGGGGTTGCAGGATGACCAGGACCAGCGCGAGGGTCACCAGGACGGGGACGATCGTCTCGAACGCCGTGGACGGCAGGGCGAGTAGGAGGGTCGCCCCGGTCAGTCCGCCGATCAGTGCGCCCCCGCACAGCTTCAGGATGCGACGGCGCTGGCCCACGAGTTCCGCGCGGTAGCCGATGGCGCCGCTGATGGAGCCGGGGATGAGGCCGAGGGCGTTCGACACGGTCGCGGTGACCGGGGGCAGCCCGGTGGCGAGCAGGACCGGGAACGTGATCAGCGTTCCCGATCCGACGATGGTGTTGATCGTGCCGGCGCCGACCCCGGCCGCGAACACCGCGAGAATCTCCCAGATGGACAAGGCCATCTCCTTCGATGGTCAGTGACGCCTCCCCGCCATCAAGGTCGAGGGGCCTGACCGATCATGCACGACGGTGTTCTCCGGTCAGTCGACGGGGGGCTGCTCCCGTCGTTCCGTACCGGTGCTGAAGCCGGGGGCACCGCTGCCGAGGTTGCCGAAGGCACCGCTGAGGCCCTTGAGTGCGTCGCCGATCTCGCTGGGCACGATCCAGAGCTTGTTGGCGTCGCCCTCGGCGATCTTCGGAAGCATCTGGAGGTACTGGTAGGAGAGCAGCTTCTGGTCCGGGTCTCCCGCGTGGATGGCCTCGAAGACCGTACGGATGGCCTGGGACTCACCTTCGGCGCGCAGCGCGGACGCCTTGGCCTCACCTTCGGCGCGCAGGATGGCGGACTGCTTCTCACCCTCGGCGGTGAGGATCGCGGACTGCCTGATGCCTTCGGCGGTGAGGATCGCGGCGCGCTTGTCACGGTCGGCGCGCATCTGCTTCTCCATCGAGTCCTGGATGGAGGTGGGCGGCTCGATGGCCTTGAGCTCGACGCGGTTGACGCGGATGCCCCACTTGCCGGTGGCTTCGTCGAGGACTCCGCGCAGTGCCGCGTTGATCTCCTCACGGGAGGTCAGGGTCCGCTCCAGGTCCATGCCGCCGATGATGTTGCGCAGCGTGGTGACGGTCAGCTGCTCGATCGCCTGGATGTAGCTGGCGACTTCGTACGTGGCGGCTCGGGCGTCGGTCACCTGGTAGTAGATGACGGTGTCGATGTTGACGACGAGGTTGTCCTGGGTGATCACCGGCTGGGGCGGGAAGGGGACGACCTGTTCACGGAGGTCGATCCGGTTGCGGATCGAGTCGATGAACGGGACGACGATGTTCAGCCCGGCGTTGAGCGTGCGGGTGTAGCGGCCGAAGCGCTCCACGATGGCGGCACTGGCCTGCGGGATGACCTGGATCGTCTTGATCAGGGCGATGAAGACGAGCACCACCAGAATGATCAGGACGATGATGATCGAATTCATCGTGTGCCTCGTGCCCTTCGGTTGCCGACGGATCGCGGTGATCGAGATCGAACGGTCATGGCGGTCGCATGGTCATGACGGTTGCGTGGTCATGATGATCGACTTCGATTCTGGCAGACTGTGGCCTGCGGTGTGACCGGTTCGCTCACATGACCACAGCCGTCGCACCGTCGATGTCCACGACGTCCACCTGGCGGCCGGGTTCGAACGTCTGGTCGCCGTCGAAGGAGCGCGCGGACCAGATCTCGCCGGCGAGCTTGATCCGCCCGCCGCCGCCCCCGTCCACCCGCTCCAGCACGACTGCCTGACGGCCTTTCAGTGCGTCGATGCCGGTGGCGTGGGTGGGTTGGCTCGATCGGTGTCTGGCCGCGATCGGACGGACGACCGCGATCAGGGCCACCGAAACCACGACGAAGACCAGGACTTGGGCGACGATGCCGCCGCCGAGTGCCGCCACGACGGCCGCGGCCACCGCTCCGACGGCGAACATCCCGAATTCGGGCATCGCGGTCAGGACGAGGGGGATACCCAGTCCCACCGCACCGATCAGCCACCACACCCACGCGTCGATGTCCACATGGTCATCGTAGGACCGCGGGCACCCTCCCCGACAGGGCGCAGGGGAGGTTGGCTGTGGTGCGACTACTGCCCGAGGGGCAGTCCGTGGGCGGTGTAGCGGTCGCCGTGGTGCTCGACGACGAGCGGCAGGCCGAAGCAGAGGGAGAGGTTCCGGGAGCTGAGCTCGGTCTCCATGGGGCCCGCGGCGAGCACCTTGCCCTGGCGGATCATCAGGACGTGGGTGAAGCCGGGCGCGATCTCCTCGACATGGTGGGTGACCATGACCATGGAGGGGGCGTACTGGTCGCGGGCCAGTCTGCCGAGCCTGCGGACCAGGTCCTCGCGGCCTCCGAGGTCGAGTCCGGCGGCCGGCTCGTCGAGGAGGAGCAGCTCGGGGTCGGTCATCATGGCGCGGGCGATGAGGGTGCGCTTGCGCTCACCCTCGGAGAGCGTACCGAACTTGCGTTCGAGGTAATCGGTCATGCCGAGACGGTCGAGGAAGGCGCGGGCGCGCTCCTCGTCGACGGCCTCGTAGTCCTCGTGCCAGGTGGCGGTCATGCCGTACGCGGCGGTGAGCACCGTCTGCAGCACGGTCTGGCGCTTGGGGAGCTTTTCGGCCATGGCCACGCCCGCGATACCGATACGGGGGCGGAGCTCGAAGACGTCGGTACCGACCCCGCCGAGCCGCTCACCGAGGATCCTGGCCGTGCCGGAGCTGGGGAAGAGGTAGCTGGAGGCGATGTTGAGGAGGGTGGTCTTGCCGGCGCCGTTGGGGCCGAGGATGACCCAGCGCTCCCCCTCCTTGACCGACCAGGAGACGTCGTCCACCAGAGCGCGTCCGTCGCGGACCACGGATACGTCCACCAGCTCCAGTACATCGCTCATGGCGCGTTGTCTCCCCATACAGTGTCGAGATCGTCGCGTGCCTGTGGGGCACAGCTCCCGGTTAAAACCTACGCCACCCGAGGAGTGCTCAGGCCCTGGGGCCGTTCCCTAGGCTGTTCCCATGCTTTCGGAACCACGCTCAGGGCGGCTTGCCGCATGGGGAAACGCGCTTTTGGCAGGACTTGTGTCGCCGGACGACGTGGCGCTCGCGATCGTCGGCGAGGACGCGGTGCACCGAGTGGACGGGCTGCCGGGCGAGGCGGGGCCCGTCGGGCTCACGCTGGCGCTCGGCCGCCTGAGGGGGCTCGGGGCGACCGGGTTCCGGATCGCGCTGCCGGTGCCCGGGCATCCGCTGGGGCTCAGCGGCCCGCCGGACTTCAACGCCAGGGCGCTGGAGGCGGAGGAGGCCGTGGTCATGTCAGGGGCGGCGTACGGCCTCGTGCCGGAGGTGAGCGAGGCAGGGCCCGCCGGAGATCTGCATGTCGAGGTGGTCTGGCGCTGCCTGGCCGTACGGGAGGCGCCGCCGGCCGATGTGCCCTCGCTCGGCGAGGCGGAGCGGGAGCTCGCCGAGGCGTTGCGGGACGCGACGGCGGTGCTGTCGCGGCTGGATGTGGCGGGTTCAGGGCCGGTCGCGGAGGCCGCGGTGGACGCCTATCGGGCGCGTGCGGAACGGGGGCGTGAGGTGCTGGCGCCCGGCTATCCGCCGCGGGCGGTCAGGGTGCTGGAGCTGGCACAGCGTGTGGGGCTGCTGGTGGCGGTGGCCCATGAGAACGGGCACGGCGGGGCGGTGAGCGCGTCCGAGATCGCGGCCCGGGGTGAGGCGCTGCGGCCGGTGGAGCGGGTGGCGCGGCGGGCGCAGGTCGCGGCGTACAACGCGTATGTGGAGGAGCAGGCGCGGTAGAAACGGGAGGTGGCCTCCGGCCGCCGGTCGAGCGGGGTGGCCTCCGACCGCCGGTCGAGCGGGGGCGAGCGTGACCCGCGCCGCCGGGCGGGCTCGGGCGAGCCCTCCCGGCGGCGGGGTGCGAGGCGTCGGTCAGCCGTTCAGGCCGAGGTTGCCGAAGGCCGGGTTGAGCAGGCCCACGACGTTGACCGTGTTGCCGACCACGTTGACCGGGACGTGCACCGGGACCTGGACGACGTTGCCCGAGATGACGCCCGGGGAGCCGACGGCCGTGCCGTGGGCTCCGGCGCCGCCGTGGTCCGTGGCGGAGGCGGCTCCGGCACCGGCGGCGATGATTCCGCCCGCGATCATGGTGACGGCTGCGGCCTTCTTCAGGTTCTTCACTTCAGGATCCTCCTCGCATCGCTGCGGCCGACCGCCGCAGCACGCATGGAGAACGCCGTCACGGCGCGAAGGATGCGCCGTCCGGGTGACATCCACCCGACAGTATGAATCTCTGACTGGAGTGGAACCGTCCGCTTGTCCGTCGAAAGGCCCGCCGAAAGGCCAGTCGCATTCTCTGACAGTGCCCGCCCTGACCCCGCGGGGAGCGCTTTCCCGTCAGCCTGCCGCTCCGTGCCGGACCGCCCACAGCGCCGCCTGGGTCCTGTCCGACAGATCGAGCTTCATCAAGATGTTCGAGACGTGCGTCTTCACCGTCTTCTCCGAGAGGACCAGCGCGCGGGCGATCTCCCGGTTGGAGCGGCCGTCGGCGATCAGCCCGAGCACCTCACGCTCCCGCTCGGTCAGGGTGCTCCCCCGCCCCGTGCCGTTGCCCGTGTCGTCCTGGGCCAGCAGCGCGCCCGCGACCTCGGGCTGGAGCAGGACATGGCCCGCGTGGACCGAGCGGATGGCACCGGCCAGGGCGTCCGGGTCGACGTCCTTGTACACGTAGCCCGATGCTCCCGCCCGCAGGGCGGGCACGACCGTGCGCTGCTCGGTGAAGCTGGTGACGATCAGCACCTTCGCCGGGTTCTCCAGCTCCCTGAGCCTGCGGAGCGCCTCGATTCCGTCCGTACCCGGCATCTTGATGTCCATCAGGACCACGTCGGGCCGCAGCTCCTCGGTCCTGGCGACGCCCTCGGCCCCGTCCGACGCCTCCCCAACGACCTCGATGTCGTCCTGGACCTCCAGGAACGTACGCAGTCCCCTGCGGACCACTTGGTGGTCGTCGACCAGCAACACCTTGATGATCTTGTCAGCCACAGGGGACCTCCATCTGGATCGTGGTGCCCTGGCCGGGCTCCGAAGCGACGGTGAGCCGGCCGCCGACACCGGCGGCCCGGTGCCGCATGGAGACGAGGCCCAGATGCCGCCCGGCGCGCCGGACCGCCTGGGTGTCGAAGCCGCGGCCGTCGTCGGTGATCCGCAGCACCGTGTCCGACGCGCGACGGACGAGCGTGACGGTGACCTGCCCGGCGCCCGAGTGGCGCAGGGCGTTGTGCAGGGCTTCCTGGGCGACCCGGAGCATCGCCTCCTCCTGCGCGGAGGGCAGGGCGCGCACGCCGGCGCTCTCGAAGCTGACCCGAGCGGCGTGGGCCCGGTCCAGTACCTGGATCTGGTTACGGAGCGTGGCGGCCAGACCGTCCTCGTCCAGGGCGGCGGGGCGCAGCTCGACGACGGCCGCGCGCAGCTCGTCCACGGCCTCCCCGGCCAGGGCCGCGACCTGCTGGAGCTCGCCCTTGGCGCGCGCCGGGTCACGGTCGACGAGGGCGGCGGCGGCCTGGGCGGTGAGCCGGAGCGAGAAGAGTTTCTGGCTGACGGCGTCGTGCAGCTCGTGGGCGAGCCGTGAGCGCTCCTCGGCGATCGTGAGCTCGCGGCTGCGTTCGTAGAGCCGGGCGTTGGTGAGCGCGATCGCCGCGTGCTGGGCGAGGATCCCGAGGAGCTCCTCGTCCTCCTCGGTGAAGTTGCAGCCGCCCGTGGGCCTGGGGCAGCGCTTGTTGGCGAGGAAGAGCGCGCCGATGGTCTCGTCGCCGTCCTGGATGGGCAGACCCAGGAAGTCGGACATGTCGGGGTGGGCGTCGGGCCACCCCTCGAAGCGTGGGTCCTCGCGGACGTCGGCGAGCCGCTGGGGCTTCGCCTCCTGGAGCATCGCCGCGAGGATGCCGTGCTGGCGTGGCAGCGGTCCGATGGCCTTCCACTGGTCGTCACTGACCCCGTCGACGACGAACTGGGCGAAGCCCCCGTGGTCGTCCGGCACGCCGAGGGCGGCGTACTCGGCGTCCAGCAGTTCGCGGGCCGAGGCGACGATCGTCTTGAGGACGTCACGCATCTCCACGTGCCTGCTCATGGCGAGCAGTGCGGCACTGACCGCGGCGAGGCCGGAGGGCGGGCGATGACTCATGCGCTCACCGTACCGGCGGGGATTCGGCCGCCGTATCGGGCTGTGGGCCTCCGCCCTTCGGGGCTCAGGACCTAGGCCCGAGCGCCGTCGGCGGCTGCGGCCGACGGACGAGGCGGCGGGCCTCACGGCCTCCGCGCGGCTGGGCGGCCCGGCGGGGACGCCCACCTCCTGCCGCCCCGCCCGAAAAGTCGCTTACGCTCCGCATTACTGAAGCAACTTTTCGTGAGTGCGAAGGGGTCCCCGTGTGAGCCCAGGCATAGGACCCACGTCACTTACGAAGACGGATAGTTGGAGCAAAACGGGCAACTTGCCGGGGTTCAAACCGGACAACGAGGTATGAACGAGACCCCGCTCCACTACGCGGCTTCGTACGTCACACCTTTGCCAGGCCATTTTGCTGGCGCTAAGAATTGCATCTGTCCCCGACGGAGGTGCCCCGGCTTCTTCCGTCTGCGTCCTCGCCGAGGACCCCCTGCAATTCGAAGAGGTACGACTGTATGTCCGTGTCCCGAATCTCCAGCCGTAGCCGTCGTCTGAACAAGGCGCAGAAGCTCTCCGTCGCGGGGGTCTCGACCCTGGCCGCCGCCGCTGTCTCCTTCTCGCTCATCCCCCACGACGCTTCGGCCACGGCCGAGCCGCAGGCCGCGTCGGCCGCCGCGCCGGTCGCCTACACCGGCTCGAAGGCCAAGAGCGTCCAGTCCAGCGCCATAGAGAAGAACTCGACGGCCGAGCAGCTGGTGAAGGCCGCCGACGCGGCCAAGGCCAAGGACGCCGCCGAGAAGAAGAAGGCCACCGCCAAGGCCAAGGCCGACGCGAAGAAGCGTTCCGCCAGCAAGTCCAGCCGTGCGGCCGACCGCAAGCCGGTCTACGCCAACAACCTGGACGGCTGGATCCGCGAGTCCCTGGCGATCATGAAGGAAAAGAAGATCCCCGGTACGTACGAGGGCCTGCACCGCAACATCATCCGTGAGTCCAGCGGTAACCCCCGTGCCATCAACAACTGGGACATCAACGCGATCAACGGCATCCCCTCGAAGGGTCTGCTGCAGGTCATCAAGCCGACCTTCGACTTCTACCACGTCAAGGGCACCAAGAAGGACCAGTACGACCCGGTCGCCAACATCACCGCGGCCGCCAACTACGCCGCCGACAAGTACGGCTCGATCGACAAGGTCGACAGCGCCTACTGAGCCACGCACCGAGCAAGGCCTGGCATAGCGGCCGACCTGCCGGTCCGCAGCGTCGCGTGACCGGCCGGCACATGCCGAAGGGCGGCACCCCGCGGGGTGCCGCCCTCGGGCGTTTCCGGGTCCGGTGCGGGCCCGGCGGGCGTTACTTGCGCATCACCTCGGGCTCGTGGCGCCGCAGCAGTCGCGAGACGACGAAGAAGAGGACCACGGCCATGACCAGCAGCACCGAGATGTTCATCCCCCACTGGCCGGCCGAGCTCTCCCAGAGCGGGTCCAGGTCCGTCGGGTTGTCCGTGTCCCACGGCGGCATCAGGTGGCCGAGGTCCAGCGTGGCCCCGGCCGCGGCCACCGCCCAGCGTGAAGGCATCAGCCAGGCGAACTGCTCAAGCCCGGGCGAACCGTAGAGCTGGAAGAGCACCCCGGTGAAGACCACCTGGACGATGGCGAACATGACCAGCAGCGGCATGGTCTTCTCGGCGGTCTTCACCAGCGCGGAGATCATCAGCCCGACCATCATCGAGGTGAACCCGAGCGCGATGATCGCCAGGCAGATCTCCACGGCCGGGGACATGAACAGTCCCTCGTCGGGCAGCTTCCGGGTGGACAGACCGATCCCGCAGATGATCACGCCCTGGAGGGCAGTGATCACGCCGAGGACAATCACCTTGGAGGTCAGATAGGCGGAACGGGAGAGACCTGTGGCCCGTTCCCGCTCGTAGATCACCCGTTCCTTGATCAGTTCTCGTACGGAGTTGGCGGAACCGGCGAAGCACATACCGACCGCGAGAATCAGCAGAATGGTGCCGGCCTTGCTGTTGAACTGCTTGTTCGGCACATCGGGTGGGACCAGGCCGAACTCCGCCGGGATGACCACGCTGACGATGCCGAGCACCGCGGGCAGGATCACCATCAGGGCGAGAAAGCCCTTGTCGGACGCGATCACCGAGATGTAGCGGCGCATCAGCGTCCACAGCTGGGCCGCCCAGCCCGAGGGCTTCGGGGGACGGATCTGCTGCGGCGGGGGCATGTGCACGGGCTGCGCGGCGACGGCGTCGATGTCCGCGGCGTACATCTGGTAGTGCTGCGAGCCGCGCCAGCGGCCCGCCCAGTCGTAGTCGCGGTAGTTCTCGAACGCGGAGAAGACGTCGGCCCAGGAGGTGTAGCCGAAGAAGTTCAGCGCCTCCTCGGGCGGGCCGAAGTAGGCGACGGATCCGCCGGGCGCCATCACCAGGAGCTTGTCGCAGATGGCCAGCTCGGCCACGGAGTGCGTGACCACCAGGACCGTACGGCCGTCGTCGGCGAGACCACGCAGCAGCTGCATGACATCGCGGTCCATGCCCGGGTCGAGGCCGGAGGTCGGCTCGTCCAGGAAGATCAGGGACGGCTTGGTCAGCAGCTCCAGGGCGACCGACACGCGCTTGCGCTGGCCGCCGGAGAGCGAGGTGACCTTCTTGTCCTTGTGGATGTCGAGCTTGAGCTCGGCGAGTACCTCATGGATCCGGGCGGTGCGCTCGGCCTCGGTGGTGTCCGCGGGGAAGCGGAGCTTGGCCGCGTAGCTGAGCGCCTTGGTGACCGTGAGTTCCTTGTGCAGGATGTCGTCCTGCGGGACCAGGCCGATGCGCTGCCTCAGCTCGGCGAACTGCTTGTACAGGTTCCGGTTGTCGTAGAGGACGTCACCCTGGTTGGCGGGCCGGTAGCCGGTGAGCGCCTTGAGCAGGGTGGACTTGCCGGAGCCCGACGGGCCGATGACGGCGATGAGGGACTTCTCGGGGACGCCGAACGAGACGTCCTTGAGGATGTTCTTGCCGCCGTCGACCGTGACGGTGAGGTGGCGGGCCGAGAACGAGACCTCACCGGTGTCGACGAACTCTTCCAGCCGGTCCCCGACCAGCCGGAAGGTCGAGTGACCGACACCGACGGTGTCGTTCGGGCCGATGAGCGCGGAGCCGGACTTGCTGAGCGGCTGGCCGTTGACGTAGGTGCCGTTGTGCGATCCGAGGTCACGGATCTCGAAGCGGCCGTCGGGCGTCGCCCGGAATTCGGCGTGCAGGCGCGAGACCTGGAGGTCGGAGACCACCAGCTCGTTCTCCAGCGCACGACCGATACGCATGACCCGGCCGAGGTCCAGCTGGTGGAACGTCGTCGGACTCCGGTCGCCGTACACCGGCGGTGTCCCGGCACCACCGGGCCCGCCCGCACCGGGCGGGCCGGCGTGGCCCTGCTGGTGCGGGACCGGGGGCTGCTGCGGCATCTGCTGCGGCTGCTGCCAGGCGCCCTGCTGCTGCGCCTGACCGCCGGACCAGCCGGCCGGGGCCTGCTGCTGCGGCGGCTGCGGCTGCGGCTGCTGGGCCGGGGCATGCTGCTGCACCGGGGGCGCGGACGCCTGCGGTGCCCCGGCCGCGTTCCCGCCATGGACCGCGGCGCCCGCCGCCGCGGCGGTGAGATTAAGGCGCGGGCCGTCAGTGGCGTTGCCCAGGTGGACCGAGGTCCCCGGGGCGATCTCCATCTGCTGGATACGCCGGCCCTGCACATAGGTGCCGTTCGTGCTGCCGTGGTCCTCGATGGACCAGGCACGGCCGTTCCAGCTGATCGTGGCATGCCGCCACGACACCCTGGCGTCGTCGATCATCAGGTCGCCCTGCGGATCACGTCCGAGGGTGTACGGCCTGGACGGATCGAGCGCCCAGGTCCTTCCATTCAATTCCAGTACGAGTTCCGGCACTCCGCGCCCCACTAGTTGTCCCCCGTGTCGCCCCCGTCGCAGGGAGCCTAGGGATGCTGAACATCGTGGGGAACTATTCCAGGAGCGGTCCCGTAACGGAAAGCCGGGCGGCGTGAAGACGGCGCGGAGGCTCGGCAGTGCCTCCGGCGACTCGGGACAAATGAGTCGTGGGCGTCCATTCGAGGCGCCCGTTTCCCGGATCCGAGGCGCCCGTTTCCCGGATCCGAGACGCCAGTTCGCCGGACCTGCCGCTCATTCGGGGCCCCGAACGGCGGCTGTCCGTCACTCGGGACGGCTTCGGAGCTCGCCCCGTGGACCTATACGGTGGGGACCACCATGAGCGCACCTCAGCCACCTCGGTCACCCCGGTCTCCTGAGCCTCCCGAGCCTCCTCGGGGCACGGACGCCCCCACCCTTCTCGTCAAGATCTTCGGGAAGGACCGGCCGGGCATCACAGCCGGACTTTTCGACACCCTGGCCGCCTGGGCCGTCGATGTCGTGGACATCGAGCAGGTCGTCACCCGTGGCCGCATCGTCCTGTGCGCCCTGGTGACCTCGCCGGATCCCGGCGGCACTGCGGAGGGCGACCTCCGGGCGACCGTGCACAGCTGGGCGGAGTCGCTGAAGCTGCAGGCCGAGATCATCTCGGGCACGGGCGACAACCGCCCCCGGGGCTACGGCCGTTCGCATGTGACCGTGCTGGGGCAGCCGCTGACCGCGGAGTCCACGGCGGCCATAGCGGCCAGGATCACCTCCACGGGCGGCAACATCGACCGCATCTTCCGCCTGGCGAAGTACCCCGTCACCGCCGTCGAGTTCGCGGTGTCCGGCACCGCCACGGAGGGGCTGCGGACCGCGCTGGCGACGGAGGCCGCCGACATCGGCGTCGACATCGCCGTCATGTCGGCCGGGCTGAGCCGCCGTGCGCAGCGGCTGGTCGTCATGGATGTGGATTCCACGCTCATCCAGGACGAGGTGATCGAGCTCTTCGCGGCCCATGCGGGCTGTGAGGCCGAGGTCGCCGCGGTGACCGAGCAGGCGATGCGAGGCGAGCTCGACTTCGAGCAGTCCCTGCACGCGCGGGTGCGGCTGCTGGCCGGGCTCGACGTGTCGGTGGTGGACAAGGTGCGGGCCGAGGTCCGGCTGACGCCCGGCGCCCGCACCCTGATCAGGACACTGAAGCGGCTGGGCTACCAGGTGGGCGTGGTCTCGGGCGGCTTCACCCAGGTCACGGACGACCTCAGGGAGCGCCTCGGGCTCGACTTCGCCTCCGCCAACACGCTGGAGATCGTCGACGGCAAGCTCACCGGCCGGGTCGTGGGCGACATCGTGGACCGGGCGGGCAAGGCGCGGCTGCTGCGCAGCTTCGCCGAGCAGGCGGGGGTGCCGCTGGAGCAGACGGTGGCGATCGGTGACGGCGCGAACGATCTGGACATGCTGAACACCGCCGGTCTGGGGGTCGCCTTCAACGCCAAGCCGGTCGTACGCCGGGCCGCCCACACGGCGGTGAACGTCCCGTTCCTCGACACCGTGCTGTATCTGCTCGGGATCACCCGCGAAGAGGTCGAGACCGCCGACGGCGTGGTGGTGGACTGACCTGCCCGGCCCCGCACGACGCGAGGGGCGCCGGCACCCATGGTGTGTGCCGGCGCCCCTTCGTGCGTGTGCCGTCGCGTGTGCCGTCGGTCAGTCGTTCGGCGTCCAGTACTCGACGAGCTTGCCCACGCCGTGTTCCAGGCTCTTCCACGGGCCGGGGAACTCGATGACGGCGTAGGCGGCCGTCGGGAAGCCGTCCCTGGTCATACGGGCGAGCGTATCGCCGTCGGCCCCGCCCGAGAGCGCGTCCGCGGCACCGTGCATGCCGGGGTTGTGGCCGATGACCAGCAGATTGCGCACATCTTCGGGGGTCTCACCGAACAGGGCGATCAGTTCGCCGAGGGAGGCCTCGTACAGTCTTTCCTCGTACACGGTCCTGGGGCGCTGCGCGAATTCGTGGACCGCGAGCTTCCAGGTCTCGCGGGTCCTGGCCGCGGTCGAACACAGGGCCAGGTCGAAGACGGTTCCCGAATCGGCCAGCTTGCGGCCGGCGACGGGGGCGTCCTTCCTGCCCCGTTCCGCCAGTGGCCGCTCATGGTCGGACTGCTGCGACCATTCCGCCTTTGCATGCCTGAGAAGGACGATCCTGCGAGGTGTATCGACGCTCATACACCTCAGCTTCGCACGAATTGTGCGGCCGGGCGCAGGGTGTTGACGTGCTCGTTCGCCGGGAGTGAATGCCGGGCTCCGGGGCGTGTACGGGCCCGGTCAGGCGGGCATCAGACCCAGGATGTGCCCGAGCAGCTGCGCGATCGCCGAGCCCCCGATCGAGGAGCCGCCGGTGGCGTGCGCCTGGCCGGGTTCCACGATCAGCAGGAGGAGCGCGGCGAAGGCGAGGCCGGGCAGCGCGACGGCCCACCACGGCAGCCGGACGTCCACGGTGTCCGTGGCCCGGCGGGGCGTCTGGGGGTGCGTAGGGGCCGACATGTCCGCCTCCGTGGGTCCTCGGCTGTGTTACCGAGAACCTACGGTCCGGCCGGCGGCGGTCCCATCCGGTGACCCACCCACTCGACCCTGAACCTGACCCCCTAGGGGACAGGGGGCTGGCCCCACCCCTGGGGCGGAGCGACGGCCGGATCAGGGTGAGGCGATCGTGGCGATCACACCGATGATCACGGAGATGAGAAGCATCGTCCCGAGGACGAGGAGAAGCTTCTTCTGGCCGTTCTGAGGATTCGGATCGAGCACTGGCATGCGCACAGTCTCGCATCTCAGCATTCGTCCTCGATCTTCCGGTCCCGTCCCGCGAGCATTCCCGCGACCGTCTGCGGTACGAGGAGGGCCGCCATGAGGGTGAGCGGCAGGCCCCAGCCGCCGCTGTGCTGGTAGAGCACGCCGACGAGCAGCGGACCGGGGATCGAGAGCAGATAGCCGGTGGACTGGGCGAAGGCGGAGAGCCTGACCACGCCCGCACCGGTCCCCGCACGCATCCCGATCATGGTGAGGGCGAGCGGGAACGCGCAGTTGGCGATTCCCAGCAGCAGCGCCCAGACCCAGGCACCTCCGGCCGGGGCCAGATAGAGGCCCCCGTAGCCGAGAAGGCCGCAACTGCTGAGGACGAGGACGATCGGGCCCTGGGTACGCAGCCGGGTGGCGACCCGGGGGATGACGAAGGCGAGGGGGACGCCCATGGCCATGGTCACGGCGAGCAGGACGCCCGCGGTGCCCGCCGCGATCCCCGCGTCACGGAAGATCTGCGGCATCCAGCCCATCGTGATGTACGCGGCGGTCGCCTGGAGCCCGAAGAAGCAGGCGAGCGCCCAGGACGTACGGCTGCGGGTGATGCGGAGCGCGGGGGCAGGGGCTCCCGCGGCCGGCCCCGAGGCGTTTCGGCGGTCCTTCACGAAGGGCAGCCAGGGCAGGATCGCGACGGCGGCAAGACCCGCCCAGACGGCCAGCCCGGTCTTCCAGCTGCCGCCCAGCGCGTCCGTCAGGGGCACGGTGAGGGCGGCGGCGAGAGCGGTGCCGAGAGCGAGGGCCATCGAGTAGAGACCCGTCACGGTGCCGACCCGGTCGGGGAACCAGCGCTTGACGATGACGGGCATCAGGACGTTGCTGACGGCGATGCCCATCAGGGCGAGGGCGCTGGCGGCCAGGAACCCCGCGGTGCCGCCCACGAACGGGCGCAGCAGCAGGCCACTGGCGATCGCCACCATGCCCGCGCAGATGACGGCACCGGGCCCGAACCGCCGGGCGAGCCGCGGCGCCATGAAGCCGAACACCGCGAAGCAGAGCGGCGGCACCGAGGTGAGGACACCGGCGACGCTGCCGCTCATGTGCAGGGTGTCCCGGACCTCTTCGAGGAGGGGGCCGAGGCTGGTGATGGCGGGCCGGAGGTTGAGCGCGGCGAGTACCAGGCCGACGGTGAGGATCCGCAGCACCCAGGGTGAGGGTCCCGGCGTGGGGCTGTCGGAGGTGGGTGTGCCGGGGGCGGTGGGTGGACTCAGGGTCGGGGACTCGTCGTGACGCATGAGACCCATCATAGAATCATGGGATGATTGACTGTCCACTCCCGGAGCAAGGAGCATCATGGCGCTGACCTCGACGCGGCGTTCGGCTCTCGCCGACCAGGTGATTGCCCAGCTGAGGAACCAGATCACCGCGGGTGAGTGGCCCGTGGGCTCCCGGATCCCCACAGAGCCCGAACTGGTCGAGCAGCTCGGGGTCGCCCGCAACACGGTGCGCGAGGCGGTGCGCGCCCTGGCGCACAACGGGCTGCTGGACATCCGCCAGGGCTCCGGCACGTATGTGGTGGCGACCAGTGAGCTGGCCGGGGTGATGCAGCGCCGGTTCGCGGACGCCGACCCCCGGCATGTCGGCGAGCTGCGCTCCACCCTGGAGTCGTCGGCGGCCAGGCTCGCCGCCCTGCGCCGCACGGACCGGGACCTGCGGCAGCTGGACCTGCTGATGGCGCGGCGCGAGGAGGCCTGGGGTTCAGGGGACGCGGAGGCCTTCGTGGCAGCGGACGCGACCCTGCATCTCGCCGTGGTGGCCGCCTCCCACAACGACGTACTGACCGAGCTCTACGCCGACCTGAACGACCTGCTCCGCGACTACCTGCGCGAGGACGTGGGCTCGAAGGTGGGGCCCACGGAACTCATGGACCACGCCCGACTGGTCGAGGCGATCCGTGCGGGCGACGCGGACACGGCCGCCGCCGAGGCCGCGGCCCACGCCCTGGACTGCCTGCGCGAGCGGGTCTGAGGCTGCCCGCTCACGAGGTCACCGAGTGGCTGACCCAGGCCGAGCCGACCTCTTTCCAGCAGCGGTCCTCGATCTTGACCGTGCGGCCCGGCTGCACCGCGACCGCGGCGCCGTCGGCGTCGACGTCCCACCAGCGTGCGCACTCGGTGTGGAGCCGGACGAGATCGGTGGTGGGATACGGATTGTGGCAGTAGGCGACCACCCGGGATCCCTCGACCGACGTACGGCATTCGGCGCCCGAGGGCTCGGGCTTCGGCTTCACGAGGGGCGCTGCCGCCCCGCTCCCCGCCCGGTTGGCCGCACTCACGGCGACCGGGGCGAGGAGCCCCGCGACGACGGCCGCCGCTGCGAGCAGAGTCCAGGTTCGGCGACGTGTGGAGCGCACAGCGATCTCCTCCCCACAGCCTGACCAAAAGTCCGGTTCCACCACATTCTGCGGTGGAACGGCCATCTTTTCGACTCGAGCGCCAGGGCTTGATGAGCGCGGGGGCCGGGAGGCCCGGGAGAGCGCGGGGACGGCCCGCGGACACGGCGACGGCCGCGCACCCCCGGCGAGGGGTACGCGGCCGTCGCCGTGAGCCGTGGCGGGTCAGGCGCCGATGATGTGCACACCGCCGTCGACGTGGATGATCTCGCCCGTCGTCTTCGGGAAGAAGTCCGAGAGCAGCGCGACGATGGCACGGCCGGCCGGCTCGGGGTCGTCCATGTCCCACTCCAGCGGCGAGCGGTGGTTCCAGACGTCCGCGAGGTCGACGAAGCCCGGGATGGACTTGGCGGCCATGGAGCCGAGCGGCCCGGCGGAGACCAGGTTGCAGCGCAGGCCGTCCTTGCCCAGGTCACGCGCGAGGTAGCGGGAGGTGGCCTCCAGGGCCGCCTTGGCCGGGCCCATCCAGTCGTACTGCGGCCAGGCGAACTGCGCGTCGAAGGTGAGGCCGACGATCGAGCCGCCGTCGCCCATCAGCGGCTTGCAGGCCATCGCGAGCGACTTCAGCGAGAACGCCGAGACGTGCATCGCGGTGGCGACCGACTCGAACGGGGTGTTCAGGAAGTTGCCGCCGAGCGCGTCCTGCGGCGCGAAGCCGATGGAGTGCACGACGCCGTCCAGCGAACCGAGCTCGTCCTTGACCAGGCCGGCGAGCCGGTCCAGGTGCTCGTCGTCGGTGACGTCGAGCTCGATGACCTTGACGGGCTTCGGGAGCTTCTTGGCGATCCGCTGGGTCAGCGTCGGCCGGGGGAAGGCCGTCAGGATGACCTCGGCGCCCTGCTCCTGGGCCACCTTCGCGGTGTGGAAAGCGATGGACGACTCCATCAGCACACCCGTGATGAGGATGCGCTTGCCGTCGAGAATTCCGCTCATGGTGATCAGTGACCCATGCCCAATCCGCCGTCAACGGGAATGACGGCTCCAGTGATGTAAGACGCGTCGTCGGACGCGAGGAAGCGCACCGCGGCGGCGATCTCGGCGGGCTGCGCGTAGCGGCCGAGCGGCACCTGCGACACGATGCCCTTGCGCTGCTCGTCGGTGAGCACCTGGGTCATGTCGGTGTCGACGAACCCGGGCGAGACGACGTTGAACGTGATGTTCCGCGAGCCGAGCTCACGGGCCAGCGACCGGGCGAAGCCGACCAGGCCCGCCTTGGACGCCGCGTAGTTGGCCTGTCCGGCCGACCCCATCAGGCCGACGACGGAGGAGATCAGGACGACACGGCCCTTCTTCGCGCGCAGCATCGCGCGGTTGGCCCGCTTGACGATGCGGAAGGTGCCGGTGAGGTTGGTGTCGACGACGGACGTGAAGTCGTCCTCGGACATGCGCATCAGCAACTGGTCCTTGGTGATACCGGCGTTGGCCACCAGCACCTCCACGGGACCGTGCTTCTCCTCGATCTCCTTGTAGGCCTGCTCCACCTGCTCGGTGTCGGTGATGTCGCACCGGACCGCGAGGACGCCCGCATCCGTGAGCGCCTGCGGCGGCTCCCCCGAGCGGTAGGTGACGGCCACCTTGTCGCCGTTGTCGACGAAGGCGCGGGCGATGGCGAGGCCGATGCCCCGGTTTCCTCCGGTGACGAGAACCGAGCGGCTCAACGGATCACCCTTTCCTTGGCGGTCTGGTACATCGAAAACCTATCGGTACCACCCCTCATCCAAGGAATCGGCCTCTGACAGCGCCGCCGGGCCACGACTGTTGGATCCCTACAGAACGGCCCGGCCGGGGCACGGCAGCGTAAAACCGGAGCACCGAAGCGCCGCGAACCCCCATGATTCACTGCGGAGACATTTTCAGAAGTGGAGAAGGGGAGGCCCGCGTGGCCCACGAGGTAGATCAGTCGTTCCTGGCCCTGCCGCTGCGTGCCCTCGCCGACGCGGCCCTGGCCCGCGCCCGTGCGCTCGGCGCCGTACACGCGGACTTCCGGTTCGAGCGGGTGCGCGGCGCCTCCTGGCGGCTGCGGGACGCCCGTCCTTCGGGAGCATCGGACACCACCGACACCGGGTACGCGGTCCGGGTGGTGCACGGCGGGGCCTGGGGGTTCGCGTCCGGGGTGGACCTGACGATGGACGCGGCGGCGAAGGTGGCCTCGCGGGCCGTCGCCATGGCGAAGCTGTCGGCGAGGGTGATCGCGGCGGCCGGTTCCGACGAGAGTGCGCGAAGCGCTTCCTCTGAGGGGCGGTGGCGGGAGACGGGCGGGAGCGTCGAGCTGGCGGACGAGCCCGTGCACGGAGAGCGGACCTGGGTGTCGGCGTACGACGTCGACCCGTTCTCCGTACCGGACGAGGAGAAGGCCGGGCTCCTCGCGGAGTGGAGCTCGCGGCTGCTGGCGGCGGACGGGGTGGCCCATGTGGACGCCTCACTGATGACGGTCCACGAGAACAAGTTCTACGCGGACACCGCCGGCACCGTCACCACCCAGCAGCGGGTGCGGGTGCATCCGCAGCTGACCGCGGTGGCCGTGGACTCCGCGACCGGTGAGTTCGACTCGATGCGGACGATCGCCCCGCCTGTGGGCCGCGGCTGGGAGTACCTCACGGGCACGGGCTGGGACTGGGACGCCGAGCTGGAGCGCATCCCGGGGCTGCTGGCAGAGAAGATGCGGGCACCGAGCGTCGAGGCCGGGACGTACGACCTGGTCGTCGACCCGTCCAATCTCTGGCTGACCATCCACGAGTCGATCGGCCATGCGACCGAGCTGGACCGTGCGCTGGGATACGAGGCGGCGTACGCGGGCACGTCGTTCGCGACCTTCGACCAGCTGGGGAAGCTGGCGTACGGCTCCCCCGTGATGAACGTGACCGGTGACCGCACCGCCGAGCACGGCCTCGCGACGATCGGGTACGACGACGAGGGCGTCGAGGCCCAGTCCTGGGACCTCGTCAAGGACGGGACTCTGGTGGGCTACCAGACGGACCGGCGGATCGCGAAGCTGACGGGCCAGGGCCGGTCCAACGGGTGCGCGTACGCCGACTCCCCTGAGCACGTCCCCGTCCAGCGCATGGCGAACGTGTCGCTGCGCCCCGACCCGGGCGGGCTCTCCACGGAGGACCTGATCGGCGGGGTGGAGCGCGGGATCTATGTGGTCGGTGACCGGTCGTGGTCCATCGACATGCAGAGGTACAACTTCCAGTTCACCGGGCAGCGGTTCTTCAGGATCGAGAACGGCAGGCTGGCGGGCCAGCTGCGGGACGTGGCCTACCAGGCGACGACGACGGACTTCTGGGGCTCGATGGAGAAGGTCGGCGGCCCGCAGACCTATGTGCTGGGCGGCGCGTTCAACTGCGGCAAGGCCCAGCCGGGTCAGGTCGCGGCCGTCTCGCACGGCTGCCCCTCCGCCCTCTTCCGAGGCGTGAACATCCTCAACACCACGCAGGAGGGCGGGCGATGAGCCGCGTCAGCAAGCCGTACGAGATCGTCGAGCGCGCGCTGGAGCTGTCCACCGCCGACGGCTGCGTGGTCGTCGCGGAGGAGAACTCCTCCGCCAATCTGCGCTGGGCAGGCAACGCCCTCACCACGAACGGGGTGACGCGGGGGCGGACCCTGACCGTGATCGCGACCGTGGACGGCGCCGAGGGAACGGCGTCCGGTGTGGTGTCCCGTTCCGCCGTCACCGCCGACGACCTGGAGCCGCTGGTGCGGGCCGCCGAGGCCGCCGCACGCGGTGCCGGTCCCGCCGAGGACGCGCAGCCGCTGGTCTCCGGGGTCCCGGTCTCGGCCGACTTCACGGAACCTCCGGCCGAGACCGGCTCCGAGGTCTTCGCCGCCTTCGCCCCGGCGCTCGGTGACGCCTTCGCGCGGGCCCGCTCGGGGGGCCGCCAGCTGTACGGCTTCGCCCACCACCAGCTGAACTCCACCTATCTGGGCACATCGGCGGGGCTGCGGCTGCGCCACGACCAGCCGAACGGGACGCTGGAGCTGAACGCCAAGTCCCCCGACCGGACGCGTTCGGCCTGGGCCGGCCGGGCCACCCGGGACTTCAAGGACGTCGACCCGGCGGCCCTGGACGCGGAGCTGGCGCGGCGCCTGGGCTGGGCGGAGCGCAGGATCGAGCTGCCGGCCGGGCGTTACGAGACGCTGCTGCCGCCGACCGCGGTGGCCGACCTGCTGATCTATCAGTACTGGTCGGCGAGTGCACGCGACGCCGCGGAGGGCCGGACGGTCTTCTCCAGGCCCGGTGGAGGCACGAGGGTCGGCGAGACGCTCTCGGAGCTGCCGCTGACCCTGCGCAGCGATCCGCACGCCCCGGGTCTCGAAGCGGCCCCCTTCGTGATCGCGCACGCGTCGGGCGACGGTTCCTCGGTCTTCGACAACGGGCTGCCGCTGGCTCCGACCGACTGGATCAAGGACGGCAGGCTGGAGCGGCTGACCACGACCCGTCACTCCGCGGGGCTGACCGGTCTGCCGGTGGCGCCGTCGATGGACAATCTCGTGCTGGACGGCGGCGGTGAACGGTCCCTGGAGGAGATGGTGGCCGCGACGACGGGCCGGGCCCTGCTGCTGACCTGTCTCTGGTACATCCGGGAGGTGGATCCGGCCACACTGCTGCTGACCGGTCTGACCCGGGACGGGGTCTATCTGGTGGAGGACGGCGAGGTCGTCGGCGAGGTGAACAACTTCCGGTTCAACGAGTCGCCGGTCGGGCTGCTGTCGAGGGCGTCGGAGGCCGGCCGTACGGAGAAGACGCTGCCGCGCGAGTGGGGCGACTACTTCACCAGGGCCGCCATGCCCGCGCTGCGTATCCCCGACTTCCACATGAGCTCGGTCAGCCGGGGCGTATGACCGCCATAGACTGACCGGACAACCCATCGAACCGTTCGAGGAGAGAAACGACCGTGACGGACATCGTCGACGAGCTGAAGTGGCGCGGGCTGTTCGCCCAGTCCACGGACGAAGACGCATTGCGCAAGGCTCTCGCGGACGGCCCGGTCACCTTCTATTGCGGCTTCGACCCGACCGCGGCGAGTCTGCACGTGGGCCATCTCGTGCAGGTGCTCACCATGCGCAGGCTCCAGCTCGCCGGGCTGAAGCCGCTCGCCCTGGTCGGCGGGGCGACCGGTCAGATCGGTGATCCGCGGCCGACCGCGGAGCGCACGCTGAACGACCCGGAGACCATCGCCGCGTGGGTCCAGCGGCTGCGCGGGCAGATCGAGCCCTTCCTCACCTTCGAGGGCCCGAACGCCGCCACGATGGTGAACAACCTGGACTGGACCGCGGGCCTGTCCGCGATCGAGTTCCTCCGGGACATCGGCAAGCACTTCCGGGTCAACAAGATGCTCGCCAAGGACTCGGTGGCCCGCCGGCTGGAGTCGCAGGAGGGCATCAGCTACACCGAGTTCAGCTACCAGCTCCTGCAGGGCATGGACTTCCTGGAGCTGTACCGGCGCCACGGCTGCACCCTCCAGCAGGGCGGCAGCGACCAGTGGGGCAACCTCACGGCGGGGATCGATCTGATCCACCGCCTGGAGCCGGGCGCCGCCGTGCACGCGCTGGCGACGCCGCTGATGGTGAAGGCCGACGGCACGAAGTTCGGCAAGTCCGAGAGCGGGGCCGTCTGGCTCGACCCGGAGATGACGACGCCGTACGCGTTCTACCAGTTCTGGCTGAATGTGGATGACCGGGACATCTCGACGTACATGCGCATCCTCAGCTTCAAGAGCCGCGAGGAGCTCGACGAGCTGGAGAAGCTCACCGAGGAGCGTCCGCAGGCGCGTTCGGCGCAGCGGTCGCTGGCCGAGGAGCTGACGACGCTGGTGCACGGCGGTGCGCAGTGCGCGGGGGTCATCGCGGCGTCGAAGGCGCTGTTCGGCCAGGGCGATCTCGGTGAGCTGGACGAGGCGACGCTGAGCGCCGCCCTGTCCGAGGTCCCGCACGCCCGGGTCACCGAGCTGGGCCCTGTGGTGGACCTTCTGGTCGAGGTCGGCCTTTCGGCCAGCAAGTCGGCCGCCCGCCGTACGGTCAAGGAGGGCGGGGCCTACGTGAACAACACGAAGGTCACGGACGGCGAGAGCGCCCCGGCGCAGGAGGAGCTGCTGCACGGGCGCTGGCTGGTCCTTCGTCGCGGCAAGAAGAACCTGGCCGCCGTCGAGGTCACCGCGGGCTGACGAGTGCAGCGCGGCACGGCGGCCGGTCACGCGTGACGCGTGGCCGGCCGCGGTGCCGCGCTGCACTCGTCGGCGTCAGGTTCGCTGCCTGTTGCCTCGATTTCCTCTGATCGACTGCCAGAGCGTGGATCCGACACCGACGACGACCAGGGCACCGATCAGCTGCAGCACATGGCGGATCCAGTCGATCCCCTTGGTGTCGTTGACCCCGATCCACGTCGCCACGGCGTTGCCGAGGATGCTGCCGAGGATGCCGAACACCACCGTCAGCCAGAGGGGGATGTTCTGCTTCCCCGGCAGGATCGCCCGGGCGATGACACCCAGTACGAGCCCTACGATGATTGCCCACAACCAGCCCATATCGCCTCCTCGTGCGGCGCAGAGGTGCGCGCGTCCGCCCAGTCTTGCCCTGCGGGACGTACGCCGCATGCCGGACAGGGCCGTACGTGGGACCGCGTCCTGGATCCGGCGTAAGGGACTCGCCCCGGTCTCGAATGCGGCGCAGGCCGGGCGTACCGTGGGAGCCGCACCGTCCGGGGACGTCCGGCACAGAGATCTGGTGGTGGAATCACGATGCGGAAGCAGAGCGGTACGGAGGTCTTCCGGATCACGGGTGCCCGCCAGGGGCTTGCCGACGATGTGCGTGGCAGGCAGCGGCGCTACATCATCTCGATGTCCGTGCGTACCGTCTCGGTGGTGCTGGCCACGACTCTGTGGAATGTCGAGAGGCATGTGGCCGTGGTGGCGCTCGCCTTGGGTCTTCTGCTCCCTTATGTCGCGGTGGTCATCGCCAACGCCGGGCGGGAGAACGCCCCTTCGCTCCCTTCGACGTTCGTGCCGGCACCGGTGCGGCCCGCCGCTCTCGGTACGGCTGCCACGACCGGTCCCGCGGAACCCGGCCCGGAGCCGGGGTCTGCCGGCCACACGGGCGATCCGCGCCCCGCGGGCTGAGTCCCGACGCTCTGCAAAGCTCAAGAAAAGCTCAGATCAATCATGAAGTTCCAGTGCACCGCACCCCATGCCCCATGGCATACTTCGTGAGCGCTCCGCATCCCCCGTCGGAGCGATGGACCGACGCCGGGCAGCTCCCCCCGTGGCTGCTCGGCGTCGCCATTCTCCGGCGGGGATGCGCTGCGGGGGTCCTGTGCGGGAGCGCTTAGGGTTGAGGCCGTGATATTCCCCGACTCCTCCGCCGAGAGCGCCACCGGCGCACCGGTCTGTTCCGCCAAGGGCTGCCGTGCCGACGCCGTGTGGGTGCTCGCCTGGAACAATCCGAAGCTGCACACCCCGGAGCGCCGCAAGACCTGGCTGGCCTGCGACGAGCACCGGGAACACCTGTCGTCGTTCCTCGGGGTGCGCGGCTTCCTCAAGGATGTCGTGACGCTCGCGGAGTGGGAGTCCTCAGCCACCGATCGCTGACATGGGGCGGTCGGGCTGGAGGAAGGTGGGGTCGTCGAGGCCTGAGCCTGCCTTCTTGCCCCACATCGCGAGCTTCCAGATCCTGGCTATCTCCTCGTCCGGCGCGTCGGACCGCAGGGCGCCGCGCAGGTCCGTCTCCTCACGGGCGAAGAGGCAGGTGCGGACCTGTCCGTCGGCGGTGAGCCGGGTGCGGTCGCAGGCCCGGCAGAAGGGCCTGGTCACGGAGGCGATGACGCCGACGCGATGCGGGCCGCCGTCCACGGTCCAGCGCTCCGCCGGGGCCGATCCGCGCTCCTCGCCCCCTTCCTCCGTGAGGGTGAAGCGGGTGCGCAGCGAGGTGAGGATGTCGCCTGCGGTGATCATTCCGTCGCGCTTCCAGCCGTGCTGGGCGTCGAGCGGCATCTGCTCGATGAAGCGCAGCTCGTAGGCGTTGTCCACGGCCCAGGCGAGCAGGTCGGGGGCCTCGTCATCGTTGAGCCCCGGCATGAGGACGGAGTTGACCTTGACCGGGGTGAGTCCTGCTTCGCGGGCGGCCTGGAGCCCCTCCAGCACGTCCTTGTGCCGGTCGCGGCGGGTGAGCGTCTTGAAGACGTCGGGGCGCAGGGTGTCCAGGGATACGTTGACCCGGTCCAGGCCTGCCGCCTTCAGGGCGGCCGCGGTGCGCTTGAGCCCGATGCCGTTGGTCGTGAGCGACATACGGGGGCGGGGCTCCAGGGCGGCGCACCGCTCGACGACGGACACAAGACCGGGGCGCAGGAGCGGCTCGCCGCCGGTGAAGCGGACCTCCGTGATGCCGAGCCGGGTGACGGCGATCTCGACGAGCCGGACGATCTCGTCGTCGCTGAGCAGGTCGGTCCTGGAGAGCCACTGCAGGCCTTCTTCGGGCATGCAGTAGGTGCAGCGGAGATTGCACTTGTCGGTCAGTGAGACACGCAGGTCGGTGGCCACCCGGTCGAAGGTGTCGATGAGCACTGTGGACCCCCTCCCTCGCTGGTACGCGGTTGCGGTGCTGACACGTCCGAGACTACGCGAGGCCGGTGACATCGGGCGGGGCCCGGTTGGCACGAGGTACGACGGGGCCCCGTCGTAGGTCTCTACGACGGGGCCCCGTGTGCCGTGCCGGCGGACCGGTCAGTGGGCTCCGGTGCCGGTGAGGGACTTGACCTCGAGTTCGGCGTACTTGGCCTTGTCCGGCTCCTCCTTGGAGAGGACCGAGCCGACCCAGCCGAGCAGGAAGCCCAGCGGGATGGAGATCAGGCCGGGGTTCTCCAGGGGGAACCAGGCGAAGTCCACGTCCGGGAACATCGAGGAGGCCTTCCCGGAGACGACCGGGGAGAACAGCACCAGGAGGACGGACGAGGCGAGACCGCCGTAGATGGACCAGAGGGCGCCCTGGGTGGTGAAGCGCTTCCAGAAGAGGCTGTAGAGGATGGTCGGCAGGTTGGCCGACGCTGCGACGGCGAAGGCCAGGGCCACGAGCCCCGCGACGTTGAGGTCGCGTGCCATCGCCCCGAGCGCGATGGAGACGACGCCGATGGCGACGGTGGCCCAGCGGGCCGCGCGCATCTCCTCCTTCTCGGTGGCCTTCCCCTTGCGGATGACATTGGCGTAGATGTCGTGGGCGAAGGAGGACGAGGAGGCGAGGGTGAGGCCCGCGACCACGGCGAGGATCGTCGCGAAGGCGACGGCGGAGATGACCGCCAGCATGACGGCGCCCCCGGTGGTGCCGAGTCCGCCGAGATATTCGGCGAGCTGTGGCGCTGCCGCGTTGCCCGCCGGGTTCTTCGCGATGATCTCCTCGGGGCCGATGAGCGCGGCGGCGCCGAAGCCGAGGGCGATC
Source organism: Streptomyces sp. NPDC048565 (assembly GCF_040650935.1). Taxonomy (NCBI): domain Bacteria; kingdom Bacillati; phylum Actinomycetota; class Actinomycetes; order Kitasatosporales; family Streptomycetaceae; genus Streptomyces; species Streptomyces sp. NPDC048565. The sequence continues at coordinate 380,456 of NZ_JBEZIH010000003.1, read as the reverse complement.
GTCATGAGGTAGAAGACACCGATGATGCCGATGGCCCAGTTCACGGACTTACGGGCGGCCTTGGCGGTCGGGACGGTGTAGAAGCGGATCAGGATGTGCGGGAGTCCGGCGGTGCCGAGTACGAGCGCGATGCCGAGCGAGATGAAGTCCAGCTTCGACACGTCGGTGGCGCCGTACTTGAGGCCGGGCTCCAGGAACGCGGAGCCGTGACCGCTCTTCTCGGCGGCGGTGCCGAGCAGGTCGGAGACGTTGAAGTCGAACTTCCACAGCACCATCAGGGTCATCAGCAGGGCGCCCGCGATGAGCAGCACGGCCTTGACCATCTGCACCCAGGTGGTCCCCTTCATGCCGCCGATGGTGACGTAGAGGATCATGAGCACGCCGACCAGCGCCACGATGAGGATCTTGCCCATGTCGCCGGTGATGCCGAGCAGCAGGGCGACCAGCACACCCGCGCCCGCCATCTGGGCCAGCAGGTAGAAGATCGACACGATGATGGTGGAGACGCCCGCGGCGGTACGCACCGGGCGCTGCCGCATCCGGTAGGCGAGGACGTCGCCCATGGTGTAGCGGCCCGAGTTGCGCAGCGGTTCGGCGACGAGCAGCAGGGCGACGAGCCAGGCGACGAGGAAGCCGATGGAGTAGAGGAAGCCGTCGTAGCCGAAGAGCGCGATGGCCCCGGCGATACCGAGGAAGGACGCTGCCGACATGTAGTCGCCGGAGACGGCGAGTCCGTTCTGGAACGCGGTGAACTGCCGTCCGCCCGCGTAGAAGTCCGACGCGCTCTTGGTCTGCCGGCCGGCCCAGACGGTGATGGCCAGCGTCGCCGCGACGAAGATCGCGAAGAGGGTGATGATCAGCGGCCGGTGCTCGGTCGTCGACGACGCCGTGGCGGCGAGCTGGGTCACGGTGTGCGTGCTGTACGCGGCGCTCATGCGTCGGCCTCCAGACGGGACTTGATGGCCGTCGCCTGCGGATCGAGCTTGTTCGTGGCGTGGCGCGAGTAGAACCACGCGATGAGGAACGTGGTGACGAACTGGGCGAGGCCGAACACGAAGGCGACGTTGAAGTTCGCAAAGACGATCTTGCTCATGAAGTCGTCGGCATAGCTGGACAGCAGCACGTACAGCAGATACCAGGCAATGAAGCCGACAGTCAGCGGAAAGGCGAAGGAGCGGTGGGAGCGGCGCAGTTCGGCGAACTCCGGACTTTTCTGCGCCTCGAGGAACGCCTCGGTCGTGGGCTGGACGGGACTGCCGTCCTCAGGGGGCTGGGGCGGCGGTACTTCGGTGGCCACGGATTCTCCTCGCGACGCGGGTGCGGTGGTGGGGACGGTGGATTTCACTGGGGAGTCCTCTGCTCTGGGGGCGGCTGCACGACTCCCTGTGCAACGGCACGGAGAGCGCGGCGAAGCGGTTCACCGCAGGTTCGGTCTTCTCTGTCCGTCTCCCCCGGACACGACTCCCGGAGGTCACACCTCGAACTCACTTGCCCGTATTCATTGATGCGCCGGGAAGATCAGCGATAACTTCACTGGTCATGTACCGGACCGGGCACAGCTGTGTCCGGCCCCACCGGCACGGATGATGTGGAGAACCCATGGCTCATCTGGCATCCAGACGGACTCGCCTACTCACGCTGCCCGTCGGACTCGCGCTCACCGCCTCGCTCGGCTTCCTCCCGACGGGTGCCGCGGCCGCGGCACCGTCGGACGAGCCGGCGGCGGCGGCGGTTCGGACGGACGGCCCGGAGCTGTCGTACGTCGTGAACACGCGGACGGACCACGGCACCCTCAAGCGAGTGCGGAAGGCCATATCCGCGGCCGGCGGAACCGTCGTGACGTCGTACGACAAGATAGGCGTCGTCGTCGTCCACTCGCAGAACCCGGACTTCGGCACGACGATCCGCAAGGCCAGGGGTGTCCGGTCGGCGGGTGCCACGCGCACCAGCCCTATCGTTCCGCAGGCGACGAAGGACATCGGGGTCCAGCAGCCCCTCACCGCCGCGGAGGCGCGCACGGCGTCGAAGGGCGCGGCGGCGGGCCAGGACGCCCTGGAGCCCCTGCAGTGGGACCTGCCCGCCATCAAGGCGGACAAGGCCCACAAGAAGTCGCTCGGCAGCAGCAAGGTCACGGTGGGCGTCATCGACACCGGTGTGGACGACACGCACCCGGACCTGGCCCCGAACTTCGACCGCAAGGCCTCGGTGAACTGTGTGTCCGGCGCCCCGGACACCACGGACGGCGCCTGGCGTCCCACGGCCGGTGAGAGCCCGCACGGCACGCACGTCGCGGGCACCATAGCCGCGGCGAAGAACGGCACGGGGGTCACCGGCGTCGCTCCCGGCGTGAAGGTCTCCGGCATCAAGGTGTCCACGTCGGACGGCTACTTCTACACCGAGGCCGTCGTCTGCGGCTTCGTCTGGGCCGCCGAGCACGGCGTCGATGTGACGAACAGCAGCTATTACACCGACCCGTGGCAGTTCACCTGCAAGGACGACCCGGACCAGGGCGCCCTGGTCGAGGCGGTCACCCGCGCCACCCGTTACGCGGAGGGCAAGGGCGTCGTCAACGTCGCGGCGGCCGGCAACTCCGAGGAGGACCTGGCGGTCGACGCCATCGAGGACACCACGAGCCCGAACGACGGGACCACGGTCACCCGCACGGTCGACCCGAGCGTCTGCCCCGACATCCCGACCATGCTGCCGGGTGTGGTGACGGTCTCGGCGACGGGTGCGAAGAACCTCAAGTCCTCGTACTCCAACTACGGTCTGGGCGTCATCGACGTCGCGGCCCCCGGCGGTGACTCGACCGCCTACCAGACGCCCGAGGCACCGGCGGACAACGGTCTGATCCTGTCCACGCTGCCCGGCGGCGAATTCGGCTACATGGCCGGTACGTCGATGGCGTCCCCGCACGTCGCGGGTGTCGCGGCCCTGATCAGGTCGACCCACCCGCACACCTCGGCGGCGGCGGTGAAGGCGCTGCTGACGCATCAGGCCGACGCCACCGCGTGCGGCGCGCCGTACGACATCGACGGTGACGGCACCGTCGACGCGGTCTGCGAGGGCGGCAAGCGGTACAACAGCTTCTACGGAGCCGGTGTCGTGGACGCGCTGGACGCGGTCCGCAAGTAGGGCGCACAGGCAGAAGCAAGAATGAGGGGCCGGGGGCGAACTGCCCCCGGCCCCTCCCGCGTACGGCCCCCGCTACGGCTTGATGAGGACCTTGAGAGCGGTGCGCTCGTCCATCGCCTTGCGGCCACCCGGCACCCCGGGTCCTCATTCGTCTCGGATTCTGATACTCCCTTCGCGGTACGCCCCGGGGGCGCCGCCGGTGGAGTGCGCTGTTCCGCCGAGCGCTCCACGGGTGAGCAGGTACTGCGCGGCCAGGTAGGTCAGCATGATCCAGAAATCGTGGGCGGGCAGCTGCGGCCGGCCGGCGATGCCGGTGGCGATGAGCGCGTCGGAGAGCAGGAAGAGCGCGCCACCGAGCGCGGCGTGCCGTCCGAGTGCGCCGGCCCGCCAGGCCATGGCGGCGAGCAGCAGGCTGTATCCGGTCAGCGGGATCCGCAGCCCGCCGGGCAGTCCTGGCCACAGGTACACGAGGAAGGCCACGAGGGCGGCGGCGTAGAGGAGTCCCACGGCGGACCTGATCCCGGCACGGCCGAAGAGCAGGAGATAGCAGACGTGGCCCGCCGCGAAGCAGGCCATCCCGGCGAGGAAGGCGGCGTCCGATTCGGGCATCAGGAGCACGTCCCCCGCCCAGCCGCACAGCAGCGCGGCCACGAGCAGCCGGGGACCGCCGCGCGCCGCGGCGCAGGCGGCGAGCAGCGGCATCAGCAGCGGCTTGGCGACGAGGTGCACGGTCCCCGCCCCGGCCAGGAGTCCGGCCAGGTCGACGACGGCCACGGCGAGGAAGGCCGCGAGCAGCGGGCGCACGAGCCGGGGCGCACCCGCGCGGGGCGTCATCCGGTGCGCTCGGTGGCGACGCGGGCCTGCCCCGGCGCGGTCGTCGACGCCGCACGGGCACTCGCGGGCTGCCAGCCGGGTCCCCGGAAGACCCGTCCGGCCCGCTCGCTCCAGGTGGTGGCCGCCCGTATGTCGCGGGCGATGGCGGCGTACTCGTGGGTCGCGACGCGGAGCGGGTTGTGGGTGTCGATGTTCTTGGTGAGCCCGAAGACCGGCCGCTCGGTCTCGGCGGTGAAGGAGCCGAAGACCCGGTCCCAGACGATCAGGATCCCGCCGAAGTTCCGGTCGAGGTATCCGCCCTGGGAGGCGTGGTGGACCCGGTGGTGGGAGGGGGTGTTGAGGACGAACTCGAAGGGCCGGGGCAGCTTGCCGATCCGCTCGGTGTGCACCCAGAACTGGTAGACGAGATTGGCCGACGAGCAGAAGGCGAGCGCGGCCGGGTGGACCCCGCAGGCGATGAGCGGGACGTAGAACGGCCAGACGGTCAGCGAGGTCCAGGGCTGGCGCAGCGCCGTCGTGAGGTTGAACTTCCGGCTGGAGTGGTGCACCACGTGGCAGGCCCAGAGGATCCGGATGACGTGGTGGCCCCGGTGGGACCAGTAGTAGAAGAAGTCCTGGGCGAACAGCATCAGCGGGACCGTCCACCACAGGACGGGGATACGCAGCGGGGTCAGCTCGTAGACGGCCGCGTAGATCGCGACGATGGGTATCTTCCACAGCAGGTCGAAGACCAGGCTGCCGAGCCCCATGGTGACGCTGGTGGCGGCGTCCTTGGTGTCGTACCCGGCGGCGTCCTCGTCCGGGTGCAGCCGGTGGGACACCATTTCGAGGACGGTGAGCAGGACGAAGGCCGGGATCGACCACAACACGACATCGGGCAGGTTCGGCTCCATGTGAGCACCGTAGGGTCGTTCCGGGTACCGGGGATAGACGTTGTTACTGACAAGTATGTGAGACGTGGCGTCATCAAGATTTGGTGGGTTCCGCCAACTGTCCGTCGTAGGATTTCCGGCACGCGCGTCATCGAGGGGGAGGAACGCACGTGACGGGTACGGAAGTTGCGCTGCTCCGGCTGGCCACCACGGTCGTCGGCGCTGCCGCCAGAGCGCTGCTGGCCCCCCGGCCCGGCGCGGCGCTGGTCCCGGACCCGGTCCGGCCGTTACCCCGCCCTGCGGGGCCGGAACGGCTGGTGAGGGTGCTCGGCGGCCGGCTCACGGAGCGGTACGCGGACCTGCCCCGGCACGAGCGTCTCGCGGCCCTCGACTCCGTGCACGACACCTTCGCCGCCGCGGGTGAGCTGTCCGCCGACCGGCTGCTCGCACTGGGTCTGGACACGGACCGGCTGCACGCCGAGCTGTCCCGTCCTGCCGCGGGCCTTTCCGGCCGGGCGGCCGAGCTGTACGACGAGCTCCTGCACCGGTGCTGCGCCCATGTGCTGGAACAGCTCACCGCCCATCCGTCGTTCGTGGCGCGTGCGACGGTGGAGCAGACCCGGGCGAGCGCGCGGACGCGGGAGCTGGTGGAGGACTTACGAGCCCGGGTCGGCCCCCGGCCGGACGCGGCGGCGCTCGCCTTCGAGCAGCGGTACGCCGATTTCGCGGCCACGGCGAACAGCCGGATGGGGCTGTTCGGGCTGACGCTCGGGCGGTCGGCGAGCGAGTGGCCGCTGGAGACGGCGTACATCAGTCTGAGCGTGAGCGGCGAGGCCGTCCGGCAGGATGCGCTGGATCACGCCGCCCCGGTGACGGTTTCCGTGGAGCAGGCGCTGTCCGGGACGGGGCGGCTGCTGCTGCGCGGTCCGGCCGGTTCCGGCAAGAGCACGCTGGTGCAGTGGCTGGCGCTCAACGCGGCCCGCCGGACCTTCGGCGGAGATCTCGCGGACTGGAACCGCTGCGTGCCGTTCGTGCTGCGGCTGCGCGCCTTCACCGCGCAGGGAGCACTGCCCACTCCTGAGGACTTCCTGCGTGCTGCCGGCATCCCGCTGCACGGCGCGGCACCGGCCGGCTGGGTGGACGGGCTGCTGACCGAGGGGCGGGGCCTGGTCCTGGTGGACGGGGTCGACGAGGTCCCGATGCGGCTGCGTCACCGTACGGAGAAGTGGCTCAAGGACCTGATCGCGGCCTATCCGGAGTCCCGTTTCGTGGTGACGACCCGGCCGTCCGCCGTCCCGGAGAGCTGGCTGTCCGGCTTCGGATTCGAAGCGCACTCGCTGCTGGCGATGGACCGGAGGAACATCCACGCCTTCCTCGGCCACTGGCACGCCGCCGCCCGGTCCGAGTGCGTGTCCGCCGAGCAGCGCGAGGAGCTCGACGGCTACGAGGCCTCGCTGCGCCGTGCCGTGGGAACGCGACGCGACCTGGGGCGGCTCGCGACGAACCCCCTGATGTGCGCCCTGCTCTGCGCGCTCAACCGCGACCGGCGTATGCAGCTGCCCCGCGCCCGTAAGGAGCTGTACGACGCCGCGCTGGACATGTTGCTCGTACGGCGCGACACGGAGCGCGAGATCGCCGGGGTCGAGGGCGTCGACCTGACCCGGGAGGAGCAGACGGCGCTGCTGCAGCGGCTGGCGTACTGGCTGATCCGCAACGGCGAGGCGGAGGCGGACCGCGACGAGGCCGCGGCCATGGTTGCCGAGTGGCTGACGGCGATGCCGCAGGTCCGGGGTACGGCCGATGAGGTCTTCTCGCACCTGCTGATCAGGAGCGGACTGCTCCGTGAACCCGCCCCGGGTGCGGTGGGGTTCGTGCACCGGACGTTCCAGGACTACCTCGGAGCGAAGGCCGCCGTGGAGGCCCGGGACTTCGGAGTGCTGGTCAAGCACGCACACGACGACCAGTGGCACGACGTCGTCCAGATGGCGGTGGGCCACGCACGCGCCGACGAACGGGCCCGGCTTCTGCGCCAGTTGCTCAAGCGCGCGGACCGGACGCGCAAGCACAGGCACCGGCTGGTGCTGCTGGCCGCGGCGAGCCTGGAACACGCACCGGAGCTGGACCCGACCGTACGGGCCGAGGTACAGCGCCAGACGGCGGATCTGCTGCCGCCGCGCACTCGGACGGAGGCGGAGGAGTTGGCCCAGGTCGGCGAACTGGTCCTGGAGCTGCTTCCGGGGCCTGAGGAGGTGCCCGACGAGTATGCGGCGGGCTACGTCGTGTTGACTGCGGCCCTGGTGGGCGGCGAGGCGGCCTACGAGGTGGTCAAGCGCTTCCGGGACGACGAGCGGACCTGGGTCGCCTCCCTGCTGTGCGAGGCGTGGAACTCTTTCGACACCAGCCTCTACGCCCGGGAGGTGCTCGCGGCACAGCGCTGGAACAAGGCCTACGTCTCCGCTGAGACCGCCGAGCAGATGGCCGCTCTACGATACGTGCCTGAGGCCCGCTCGATCCGCCTTCAAGGCGACCACCGGGACCTGTCCCCGCTGGTCGCCCGCCAGGGACTGGGCAGGCTCTTCGTCTTCGACAACAAGGACCTGACCGACATCACCCCGGTGGGCAGCATGCGATCGCTCACCGAGGTGGGCTTCAGCATGTGCCCCGAGATCCGTGACCTGAGCCCGTTGTCAGGCCTTCCGCTGACCTGGCTGTCCCTGATCCAATTGCATCGTGGCCTGCCCGCGGAGCAGCTGGAACCGTTCGCGGACGTGCGCGATGTGGTTCTGGGCCACCGCTTCCCGGTCGAAAGCGTCGGGGAACTGGCCCTGAGCAGCCGCCTCAGAGTGCTCTACCTGATTGGGCAAGTCTCCGAGCTGAGCCTGGAGGGAATCGAACAGTGGACCGAGCTGGAAGAAATTCGCGTCGAGAGCCAGTCGCACCTCCGGTACGTATGCGCGGCTCCGTCCCTCCGTCGCCTCCACCGGCTTGCCCTCGATGGACTGGACGTCCTGGATCTGACCGCGCTTGCCGGCCTCTCCGCGTTGAGCGAACTTGCCTTCTACCGGTGCGACACGCCTCAGGGGTTGGCACCTCTGAGAGAGCTGCCGGCCCTGACCCAGCTCACCCTGTACGCCCGGCCCGGAGGGGGCCCCTACGACCTGACGCCCCTGGCCGGTCTCGACCGGCTCACGATCACCCTAGGCAGCGATACGGGGACCATCGGGGATGACCTGTTCCCGCCCGAGCGGATCGTGCGCCTGCACTGAGGCCCTCACACCCCCGTCACCCCCAGCAGCGCCCCCACCCCGTACGTCACCGCCATGGCCACCGCTCCCCCGGCCATGTTCCGCAGCATCGCGCGCCCTGCCGGCGCCTCGCCGAGCCGGGCGCTCCACCAACCGGTGAGGGCCAGCGCCGCGAGCACGGACAGCACGGTGACGGGCAGCCGCACCGCGGACGGCGGCAGCACGATCGCCAGCAGCGGGAGCAGCGCGCCCACGGTGAAGGCCAGGAAGCTCGCTCCCGCCGCGTGCCAGGGGTTGGTCAGTTCGTCCGGGTCGATACCCAGCTCGACCTCGGCATGGGCGCGCAGCGCGTCGCGTCGGGTGAGCTGCACGGCGGCCTCCCGGGCGAGGCGGTGACTGAGCCCCTTCTTCTCCAGGAGCCCGGTCAGCTCGACGAGCTCGGCCTCCGGGGTCTCCTCCAGCTCCCGCCGCTCCGTCGCCAGCGCGGCCTTCTCCGAATCGCGCTGGGTGGACACCGACACGTATTCGCCGGCCGCCATCGACATGGACCCCGCGAGCAGCCCGGCCAGGCCCGCCGTCAGCAGGACGGAACGGTTCTCGGTGGCCCCGGCCACGCCGACGACGATGCCCGCGGTGGAGACCACCCCGTCGTTGGCGCCGAGCACGGCGGCCCGGAGCCAGTTGAGCCGGGCACCGAGCCCGCCGTGGTGGGGTTCGTCGTGTGTCTGCGCCTGTGTGTCCGTCACCCCGGGAGCGTCTCACCACGCCCTCCCCCGCCGCATCCCCGACCCGCGTTTCCCCTGCCGGCGTCAACTGCTCCGCACCGTGGCCGGGTTCGCCGCGGGAGACGCCCGGATAGGCCGCTGTCGGTGTCGGCCCGTATTCTCTGTGACCATGCTCGACGACCGTCAGACCGCAGCGCCGTGGCCGGCCGCGTATCCCCAGGGGTACGCGGTCGTCGACGTGGAGACCACCGGACTCGCCCGCGACGACCGGATAATCTCCGCTGCCGTGTACCGCCTGGACGCGAGAGGGGACGTCGAGGACCACTGGTACACGCTGGTGAACCCCGAGCGGGATCCAGGACCCGTCTGGATCCACGGGCTGACCAGCGACGTCCTGGAGGGCGCCCCCCTCTTCCCCGAAGTCGCCGCGCAGCTGTCCGAGCGGCTCGCGGGCCGGGTGCTCGTCGCCCACAACGCCGCGTTCGACTGGTCGATGATCGCCCGGGAGTACGCGCGTGCGACGGTCACCGCGCCCGTCGAGCAGCGGCTGTGCACCATCGCGCTCGCCAAGGAGCTCCGCCTCCCGCTGCCCAACCACAAGCTGGAGTCGCTGGCCGCGCACTTCGGTGTGGTGCAGCGAAACGCTCACCACGCGCTGGACGACGCGCGGGTGCTGGCCGAGGCGTTCCGGCCGAGTCTGCACGCGGCGGCCAGGGACGGTGTACGACTGCCGCTGCTGGAGTGCCGCCCGCTGACGGAGTGGTACGACTCCCCGGTCGTCCCGCGCGCCGGCTACCGGCCGTCGCAGAGCCAGGGCAGCTGGCGTCCCTCGCGCAAGCGGCCCGCGTGCCCCTATCCGAACCCCGGGCGCTACGAGTCGGACAAGCCCCTCATGCAGGGCATGCGGGTGGCCTTCTCGGGGGACACCTCGGTCGACCGGGAGCTGCTGGAGGACCGCGCGGTGGAGGCCGGCCTGCACGTGGCGACCAGCGTGTCGCGGCTGACGAGTCTGCTCGTCACCAACGACCCGGACTCGGCGACGTCGAAGACGGTGAAGGCGAAGTCGTTCGGCACCCCGATCCTGGAGGAGAGCGCCTTCACCCATCTGCTGAGGGATGTGGCACCGGCCGGGTCGGTCGCGGTACCGAAGCCGTCACCGTCATCGGAGTGAACCGGGGGCGACTCGCCCCGCGTCGGCTCGCCCGTCGCCGCCCGGCATCCCACCCTGTGGCGCATGGCACGTTGTGAGGTTTGCGGAAACGACTACGGGATGTCCTTCGAGGTGCACGCGCAGGGCGCTGTGCATGTCTTCGACTGCTTCTCCTGCGCCATTCACCGCATGGCGCCCATCTGTGAGCACTGCCGGGTCCAGGTGATCGGCCAGGGCGTCGAGGTCGAAGGCCACTGGTACTGCGGCGGCCACTGCGCCCGCGCCGAGGGAAGGGCGGGCATCGTGGACAAAGTATGACGGGCCGCCCCCCGTCCGCACGGGACCCCTCCGTGCCGCACCCCATGGCCCCGGTTGTACGGTCATGGGGTGTACCGCTTCCTGTTGACCCGGCAGTGGGTGATTCTCACCCTCCTCGTCCTCGCCTTGATCCCCACGATGGTGGAGCTGGGTTTCTGGCAGCTGCACCGGCACGAACACAAGGTCGAGCAGAACTCACTGATCACGCGGAACCTCGAAGCCGACCCGGTCCCCGTCACCCGTCTCACCTCTCCCGGGCACACGGTCCCCCGCTCCGACTACTGGCGCACCGTGACGGCCACCGGGACGTACGACACCGAGCACGAGGTGGTCGTACGCCGGCGCACCTCGCGGGACGAGCGCATCGGCGTCCTGGTCCTGACCCCGCTCGACCTCAAGGGCGGCGGCACGGTCCTGGTCAACCGCGGCTGGGCCCCGGCCGCCGACGACCAGCAGGCCTTCCCGAAGGTCCCCGCTCCGCCGCGCGGCGAGGTCACGCTCACAGGCCGGCTCAAGGCTGACGAGACGACGAGCGCCAGCGGCATCAAGGACCTCGAAGGCCTGCCCGACCGCCAGGTGATGCTGATCAACAGCTCCCAGCAGTCGCACCTGCTCGGCCACCCCGTGCTGGGCGGGTACGTCGAGCTGACCGATCCCGAACCCGCCGGCGGCAGCCCGGAGACGATCGCCGCCCCCGACGACGGCTCCATCGGTCCGCACATGGCATACGCGGTCCAGTGGTGGCTCTTCGCCGCCGGGGTCCCGGTCGGCTGGGTCATCCTCGCCCGCCGTGACAAGCGCGACCGCGAAGAGGCCGCTGCCAAGGACGCCGAGAACGCCCAGCACAACGACGATGCGCAGGAGCCGGAGCCCGCGACCGTGTAGGCGTCCCGGTCCGCTCCCCGCTGTTCGCACGGCTTTCGCTGCTTAGCGGGGCTCAGGTTCGGGAAGACGCCAGAGCGTGACCCCACGTATCGAGGACTACGCCGTCATCGGCGATCTCCAGACCGCCGCCCTGGTCGGCAGAAACGGTTCCGTCGACTGGCTCTGCCTGCCCCGCTTCGACTCGGGTGCCTGCTTCGCGGCGCTGCTCGGCGACGAGGACAACGGCCACTGGCGCATCGCTCCCCAGGGCACGGACAGCACGGACGTCTGCACCCGGCGCGCCTATGCGGGCGACTCCCTGGTCCTGGAGACCTTCTGGGAGACCAGGACCGGGACCGTCAAGGTCATCGACTTCATGCCGCAGCGCGACAAGGCCCCCGACGTCATGCGGATCATCGAGGGTGTCAGCGGCAATGTCGACATGAGCTCCGTCCTGCGGCTGCGGTTCGACTTCGGCTCGGTGGTCCCCTGGATGCGCCGCTCGCACGGCCACCGGGTGGCGGTCGCGGGACCCGACTCCGTCTGGCTGCGCAGCGAGCCCTCGGTGAAGACGTGGGGCCAGCAGTTCAGCACCTGCTCCTCCTTCACGGTCGCCGAGGGCGAGCGGGTGGCGTTCGTCCTCACCTGGCACCCCTCGCACTCACCGCGCCCCAAGCTGATCGACCCCCACAAGGCGCTGAAGCACACCCTCGCCGACTGGGCGAAGTGGTCGGCGCGCTGCACGTACCACGGCAAGCACCGGGAGGCGGTGCTCCGCTCCCTGATCACCCTGAAGGCCCTCACCTACGCCCCCACCGGGGGGATCGTCGCGGCCCTGACGACCTCGCTGCCGGAGGAGATCGGGGGCGTACGGAACTGGGACTACCGCTACTGCTGGCTGCGGGACTCCACCCTCACCCTGGGCGCCATGATCTCGGTCGGATACATGGAGGAGGCCGCCGCCTGGCGGGACTGGCTGCTGCGGGCCGTGGCCGGTGACCCCGCGGACCTCCAGATCATGTACGGGCTCGCCGGTGAACGCCGGCTTCCCGAGACGGAGCTGCCGTGGCTGCGGGGCTACGAGAATTCACTGCCGGTCCGCACGGGCAACGCGGCGGTGCGCCAGCAGCAGCTCGACGTGTACGGCGAGGTCATCGACTCGCTGAGGGTGGCGCGCGAGGCGGGGCTCCACGACAAGCCGCACGCCTGGAATCTGCAGTTGAGTCTGCTCGGCTTCCTGGAGTCCACCTGGCGCGAGGCGGACGAGGGCCTGTGGGAGGTGCGCGGGCAGCGCCGCCACTTCGTGCACTCCAAGGTGATGGCCTGGGTCGCGGCCGACCGCGCGGTGCGCACCCTGGAGGAGAACCCCGATCTGCCGGGGGACGCCGACCGGTGGCGGGCGATGCGGGACGCCGTCCACGCCGAGGTCTGCGAGAAGGGCTACGACCCCGTACGCAATACCTTCACCCAGTACTACGGCTCCCAGGAGCTGGACGCCGCCACGCTCCTCATCGTGCGTACCGGCTTCCTGCCGCCCGACGACCCACGGGTGAGGGGGACCGTCGACGCGGTGCGCAGCGAGCTCGGCCACGACGGTCTGATCCGCCGCTACAGCACCGAGGGCGGGTCGGTGGACGGCCTCCCGGGCGAGGAGGGCGCCTTCCTCGCATGCTCGTTCTGGCTGGTCGACGCCCTGACGCGGACGGGCCGCAGGGACGAGGCCGAAGTCCTCTTCGAACGGCTGCTGGAGCTGCGCAACGACGTGGGGCTGCTGGCCGAGGAGTACGACCCGGTGGCCGGGCGGCAGCTCGGCAACTACCCGCAGGCCTTCAGCCACGTCGGCCTGGTGAACAGTGCGGTCGACCTCGCCGGTGAGCACTTGGCAGGATAGGGGTCATGGATCTTGGACTGAAGGACCGTGTGTACATCGTCACCGGGGGCACCCGCGGGCTGGGCAACGCCACCGCGCGCGCTCTCGCCGCCGACGGTGCGAAGGTGATCATCTCGGGCCGTGACGAGAAGACGGCCGCCGAGGCCGCCGCGGAGCTGAGCCCCGAGGCCGTCGGGCTCGCCGCGGACAACGCCGACCCGCTGGCCGCCCGGCGGCTGGTGGACACCGCGAAGGAGCGCTTCGGCCGGCTGGACGGCATTCTCATCAGCGTCGGCGGCCCGGCGCCCGGCCTCGTCGCCGACAACACGGACGATCAGTGGCAGTCGGCCTTCGAGTCGGTCTTCCTCGGCGCCGTCCGGCTGGCCCGTACGGCGGCCGAGGCGCTGGGCGAGGGGGGTGTCATCGGGTTCGTCCTGTCCGGATCGGTGCACGAGCCGATCGCCGGCCTGACCATCTCCAACGGGCTGCGCCCCGGCCTCGCCGGCTTCGCCAAGTCCCTCGCCGACGAGCTGGGGCCGCGTGGCGTCCGGGTCGTCGGGGTGCTGCCGGCCCGGATCGACACGGACCGGGTGCGTGAGCTCGACTCCCTGTCGGGCGACGCCGACGCGTCCCGCAAGGCCAACGAGGCGAACATCCCCCTGCGCCGCTACGGCACCCCGGAGGAGTTCGGGAAGACCTCGGCCTTCCTGCTCTCCCCCGCCGCCTCCTATCTGACGGGCATCATGGTGCCGGTCGACGGCGGCGCACGGCACGGTTTCTGACGGCGCCGAGGGTTCTGACGGCGTCCCGGAGGGCGGCCCCGCCGGGAGTGCCCGTCAGGTCACCCGCTCCGCCCGGTGCTTGACCGCCTTCAGACGGACCTCGGCAGGCAGCTCGTCCAGCCCGGCCGAGGTCCGCGCATGGGTCAGCGCTCCCTCGGAGACGCCGCGCAGCACCAGCCCGGGGGACGCGTGCGGATCCATCAGCAGCCGGAGCCTGGCCTGCGGGGCGGTGCGCCGGCCGGTCAGTGTGGCGTTGGCGTCGGACACCCCGTCCAGGGACCCGGCGTCGTCGCCGAGCACTCCCTCAAGGGCCTTGCCGCGCAGCAGCGCTCCCTGGCCGTCGCCGCTGTCCACCCGCACCTCGGCGAGGCGCGCGCGGCGCAGCTGGGCCAGGAGCCACCACAGCGCGAGGACCACCAGGACGGCGAGGATCGCGATGACGGTGGGCCACCACCAGCCCTGGTCCCGCCATCTGGTCCGGTCTGCCTTGCTGAGCAGCACGTCACCCTTGCCGTCGAAGGGCCACCAGGAGGGTACGGAAACGCCGAGCCCTGTCGCGAGGACGGCGCCGCCGACGACGACGAGGATCAGCCCTGCCAGGCCGAGCAGCACCCGGTTGACGGTCTTGATCACGGGGTCACCCCTTCTTCGCCGGCCGGCGTACGTGCACGGAGAGGCCGGGCGGCCGGGCCAGGCCCAGCTCGCTGATGGCGTTGGACAGGACGGTGTCCAGGTCGGTCCTGACGTCGTCGAGTTCACGGAAGTGCGAGAGAGCACGCACGGTGGCCTTCTTCCGGGTCATCCTCACCCGGACGGACTGCACTCCGGACACCTCCACGGCCCGGTCCCGCAGGACGAGGGCGGCGGCGGTCCGGTCGAGTCCTGCCCGCACACCCGGGTGCCTGCGGCTCATGGGGAGCAGGGCGCGCAGCCCGGGGGTGAGGGCCAGCAGGAGCAGCCACAGGCCGAGTGCCGCCGCCAGCGCCGATCCCGCGAGGACCCATACGTCGTCGAGGTGACGGCTCGCCAGGTCGTCGGCGACGGAACGCCGCCACTGCATGGCCGGGCGGTCGGCCCTGACCGCCGCGATGTCGTAGAGCAGGATTCCGGAGCCGCCCAGCACGACCAGGGCGGTCAGGGCCGCGGGAATCCTGCGCCCGGACCAGAAACGGCCCGCTCTGCCGTCCGTCCGGTCCTGCGCCGGGGCCGGTTCGTAGCTGGAGCCGGAGGCGGACTGGTCCATCTCCAGCACTCCGCCGGCCGGCGCAGCCTCGACTGCGGGCAGACGGCGTGTGCTGTTCTCCGGGTCCTGGGGCTCGGTCATCGGGTACTCCCCTCCGGTGCGGTGCCGGCTCCCGACCGATGCAGCCGGTCGACCTGCACCGCCACTTCGGGAACCTGCATCCCCGCCAGAGCTTCTACCCGCTCGGCGACACGGCGACGCACCGCGCCGCACTGACGGCCGATGTCGCAGGGGTAGGCGAGGTCCATGCTGACCCGCACCCGTGCGGTGTCACGGTGCACGGTGACGGTGGCGCGTGGTGCGTCAGCGTCCTTGGGCCGTTCGTCGACGGCTTCCTTCGCCGCCTGCGCGGCGATCTTCGCGACGACCCGGTCGGCGATCCGGGTCTGCCCTCGCTCGGCGGCGCCGACCCGGTCTGTCACGCCCGTCACCGTCGTCGGTCGCCGCGCTCGCGACTCCGGAAGAAGTCGCCTGGTTCGAGGTCGCCGTCCAGGAAGCGGCCGGCGATGAAGCCGACCGCGCCCAGCGCGGCAACCAGTAGAAAGGCCCCGAATCCGCCGAAGTACCCGGCGAAACCGAGCGCCATACCGGCCAACAGGCCGACCACAGCCATGCTCATCGTGTGCTCCTCAACTACCGCGCGGGGGGAGAGCTACTGGACGCGTGACTCGGACTCGTCCTCGTCGTCCTCCTCGTCGGGCAGCTTGACATCGCTCACGGCGATGTTGACCTCGACGACTTCGAGGCCGGTCATCCGCTCGACGGCCGAGATGACGTTCTCGCGTACGTCACGGGCCACTTCGGCGATCGCCACGCCGTAGTCGACGACGATCTCCAGGTCGAGGGCGGCCTGCGATTCGCCGACCTCCGCCTTGACGCCGCGGGTGACGGACTTGTTGCCGCCGGGGACGCGGTCGCGTACCGCACCGAACGTCCGGGAGATGCCGCTGCCCATCGCGTGGACCCCGATGACATCCCGGGCGGCCATTCCGGCGATCTTCTCGACCACGCCGTCGGCGATGGTGGTACGGCCGCGCGTCGCGGGGGCTCCCCCGCCGCGCTTGCTGAACTGGCTCTGCCTGCCGTCGTCCCCACCGGACTCGCTGCCGGTGTCTTCGGGCCTGTTCCGCTGTGAACTCTCGGTCATCGCCGCTCTTCCCTTCGGGGCGGGTGAACTTCCGTGGCCCACAGTAAGTGCGCTTGCCCGATCGTGCGCCATGGATGGGGCAGGGTGGAGCAATGACAACGGCTGACAGCCCGTACAGGGCCGAGCAATGGACGTCTGCGGTACGCCAACGGCTCGGCCTGGGCAGATTGCTCCCTCTGGGCGGTCCGAACGACGGCTCCTGGATCGCGGAACGGGCGGCGACAGCGGTGCTGCGGGACGCCGCGGCCGGTTCGGGGGCCGTCCTCGGGACGCTCAGGATCGCCCCGGTGGACGAGGACGGCGCCCCTGATCCGGTGGTGCCCGGGCATCCCAGCGCACTGCGTCCTGGACCGCTGCGGATCGAGGCGGCCTTCTCCGCGACGGCACGGCGGCCACTGCCCGCCACGGCGGACGCCCTGCGCGCCACCCTGCTGACGGCGGCGGACCGGCGGCTCGGTCTGGTGGTCGAGGCGGTGGACCTGACGGTGACGGCGCTGCTGGAGGAGGAGCCCGAGCCGGACGCCGAGCCGGACGCCGACCTCCGCGCGGCCCGGCCGGACGATGTCGCCGGGACTGCGGCGGCCGGGGTTCCGGGCGTCGTCTCGCTGACGCATGTGCTGGGCAGCGCCGTGCAGCACACGGAGGGTCATGTCCGGGTGGAGCTCGCGACGTCCGGGAACCACCGGGCGCTCGATGTGGCGCGGGCGGTGCGCGCGGCGGTGGCCGAGGCCGTGGAGGGACCTGGGACGGTCGCCGTACTGGTCACGGCCGTCACGGACCGGGACTGACGCCGCCCCCCACCGTCCGGTGAGGGGCGGGGCCCGCCGGTCTCGTCGCCCCGGCCGGTCTCGGTCGGATCAGTCGGAGAGGCCCGCGAGGTCGCGCAGCCGACGGCCCTGGGCGGCCCGCTCGGCGGTGCGCTGCTGCTCGTACGTCCGCGAGACGGCGCCGCTCAGCAGCGCCTTGGTCTCGACGACGGCGTCGCGCGGGGCGGCGAGCAGCGCAGCGGCCAGGTCGAGCCCGGCAGCGTCGAGCTGGTCCGCGGGGACGACGAGGTTGGCGAGGCCGGTGCGCTCGGCCTCATCGGCGTGCACGAAGCGGCCGGTGGCGCAGATCTCGAGCGCGCGTGCGTACCCCACGAGGTTGACGAGGGGGTGCGTGCCCGTGAGGTCGGGGACGAGCCCCAGGCTGGTCTCACGCATGGCGAACTGCACGTCCTCGGCGACGATCCGCAGATCGCAGGCGAGGGCGAGCTGGAAGCCGGCCCCGATGGCGTGGCCCTGGACGGCCGCGATCGACACGATGTCGTTGCGGCGCCACCAGGTGAACGCCTCCTGGTACTCGGCGATGGTCGCGTCGAGCTCGGCCTCCGGGCCGCGCGCCATGTCGAGGAAGGACGGCTCGCCGTCGAATCCGTCGGGTTCGAACGCCTGCCGGTCGAGGCCCGCGGAGAAGGACTTGCCCTCGCCGCGCAGCACGACGACCCGCACGCTGCCGGGCAGTGCCCGTCCGGCCTCTGTCAACGCCCGCCACAGAGCGGGAGACTGAGCGTTGCGCTTGGCCGGGTTGGTGAGCGTCACCGTGGCAACCGCGTCATCGACGGTGAGCCGTACACCGTCCTTGTCGAGCACAGAGTCGTGCGAGGTCATGGGGCGCCTCCGGATCGGGTGCAGTCAGCACTTACTGGCAAGTAACTGAACTGAACAGTAACCACCCGGACGACCTGACGATCGACCGGGTGGCCACCCGGTGTTCCGGACACCCTTCGGAGCTGGTTCGGACCGGCCCAGGACACCGGCCGCTCACCACCGTCAGGCCGAAGCGGCCTTCTTGCCCCGAGTCGCTCCGCCGCGTCCCCGCAGCGTGACTCCGGACTCGCTGAGCATCCGGTGGACGAATCCGTAGGAGCGGCCCGTTTCCTCGGCCAGCGCCCGGATGCTCGCACCGGAGTCGTATTTCTTCTTCAGGTCTGCCGCGAGCTTGTCGCGCGCGGCGCCGGTCACCCGGCTGCCCTTCTTCAGAGTCTCGGCCACCCGTGCCTCCTCAAGGAAGTGCGCTCTGGACTCTCATGATCACCCCTCCTGGGCTTCCTGGCCACCCATTCGGCAAGGTCCGTGCGACCGGATTCCGCGTCCACAAGCGGCCGGACACAAGCGGAATCAGGCATTCGGAGGGGCACTCGGGCCCTTGCGGGGCCGTCTCAGAGAAAAACGGGCAGGTCAGGGCCGTACGAGGCCCGGTGGCCCGAAATGAGTGCGCCCGGCAGCTATCCGCCGGGCGCCGCGCCGGGGTACGAGACACGCTCGCCCAGATGATGGATCACCGATGGGCCGAATGATCCAGACGTGTTGGATCACCGGGTTCCGCACCGGATCCAGGGGCGCCCAGGGGTCAGGCGAGGGCGACCAGCTCGCGGTAACCCGCACTCCAGAGGTCCTCGACCCCGTCGGGCAGCAGGATGATCCGCTCCGGCTGGAGCGCCTCGACCGCGCCCTCGTCGTGGGTGACGAGGACGACGGCGCCCTTGTAGGTGCGCAGCGCCCCGAGGATCTCCTCGCGGCTGGCCGGGTCGAGGTTGTTCGTCGGCTCGTCGAGCAGCAGCACGTTGGCGGAGGAGACGACGAGCGTCGCCAGGGCGAGCCGGGTCTTCTCCCCGCCGGAGAGGACTCCGGCGGGCTTGTCGACGTCGTCACCGGAGAAGAGGAAGGAACCGAGCGTCTTGCGGACCTCGACGAGGTCGAGGTCGGGCGCCGCGGTGCGCATGTTCTCCAGGACGGTCCGCTCCGGGTCCAGGGTCTCGTGCTCCTGGGCGTAGTAGCCGAGCTTGAGGCCGTGACCCTCGATGACCTCACCGGTGTCGGGCTTCTCGGCGCCGCCGAGGAGCCGCAGGAGCGTCGTCTTGCCCGCACCGTTGAGGCCGAGGATGACGACGCGCGACCCCTTGTCGATGGCGAGGTCCACGTCGGTGAAGATCTCCAGCGATCCGTAGGACTTGGAGAGCCCCTCGGCCATCAGCGGGGTCTTGCCGCACGGGGACGGCTCGGGGAAGCGCAGCTTGGCCACCTTGTCGGAGACCCGCACCGCTTCCAGCCCGGAGAGCAGGCGCTCGGCCCGCTTGGCCATGTTCTGGGCGGCGACGGTCTTGGTCGCCTTGGCGCGCATCTTGTCGGCCTGGGAGTTCAGGGACGCGGCCTTCTTCTCGGCGTTCTGACGCTCGCGCTTGCGGCGCTTCTCGTCGGCCTCACGCTGCTGCTGGTAGAGCTTCCAGCCCATGTTGTAGATGTCGATCTGCGCACGGTTGGCGTCGAGGTAGAACACCTTGTTGACCACCGTCTCGATGAGCTCGGCATCGTGGGAGATCACGATGAAGCCGCCGCGGTAGCTCCTGAGGTAGTCACGCAGCCAGGCGATCGAGTCCGCGTCCAGGTGGTTGGTGGGCTCGTCGAGGAGCAGGATGTCGGCGTCCGAGAACAGGATGCGGGCCAGCTCGACACGGCGGCGCTGACCGCCGGAGAGCGTGTGCAGGGGCTGGCCGAGCACCCGGTCGGGCAGGCTCAGCGCGGCGGCGATGGTGGCGGCCTCCGCCTCGGCGGCGTATCCGCCCTTGGTGAGGAACTCCGTCTCCAGACGCTCGTACCGCTTCATCGCCTTCTCGCGGGTGGCGCCCTTGCCGTTCGCCATCCGCTCCTCGTTCTCCCGCATCTTGCGCAGGATCTCGTCGAGCCCGCGGGCCGAGAGGATGCGGTCGCGGGCCAGGACGTCGAGGTCGCCGGTGCGCGGGTCCTGCGGGAGGTAGCCGACCTCACCACTGTTGGTGATGGTGCCGCCGGCCGGCGTCCCCTCGCCCGCGAGGCACTTGGTGAGGGTGGTCTTGCCCGCGCCGTTACGGCCGACCAGGCCGATGCGGTCGCCCTTGGCGATACGGAAGGAGGCGGACTCGATGAGCATGCGGGCGCCGGCGCGCAGCTCGATGCCGGAAGCGGTGATCACGGAAAAACTCCAGGGCGGTTATGGACGGCGGAGGGACTACGGACTCACGACTCGACGCCGTTACTCATTGCTCAAGGAGAAATGCCATGAGACCCAGTCTACTGGCGGTGTCCATCTGCTTTACCGCGTACGCCCGGCCCACGGTCACCCTGCGGAGGGTGGTTCCGGGTGCGAGGTACCCGGCCCCTGCGACAACTTCGACCGACGGTGTCGGTGGCCGGTGCAAGACTGAGAGGGAGATCACATCGGGACGCGGAGGGCGGCGTCCGGAGCTTCGGGGCGTACGCCCCGGGCGCCTCGCACCGACTCCCCCGGGGCCCGCGCGGGCCCCGTCACGCCCCGCCGGTGTGCACCTGGAAGGCGGCCCGGCGTACGGCCTTGGCCAGGGCGGGGTCCGGGTGCGCGGCGGCAAGGGCGACCAGCACCTGGACGGTCCTCGGGTGTCCTACGGCCCGCACCTCGTCCAGGAGCGCGGGGACGGTGCCCTGGACGGCGGAGTCGAGATGGCGGACCAGCAGCCCGGTCTCGCCGTGGTCGGCCACGGCCGCCGCGGTGTCGACCCAGAGCCAGGTGGCCTCCTCGCGGCTGAGGACGTCCTGGGCGTCGTCCGGGTCGGTGCCCTCGTACTCGGCGAGCCAGAGCAGCGCGTAGGGGCGCAGCGACGCTTCGGTGACGACGGAGCGGACGACGGGCTCCGCCGGGGCGCCGACGACGCGCAGCGCCTCGAAGGCGAGGCCGCGCAGCAGGGCGTCCTCGCCCCGGGCGACGGCCAGGAGTTCGGCCACGGCGCTGCCGACGGGGCGGGCGGCCAGCCAGGCCCGGTATTCGGCGCGGGCCGGGCCCGGGGTGAGCCGTGCGCAGCCGAGCAGCATGTCGGCCGCCGGCTGCTCGATGTTGCCGGCCGGACTCTGCGCGGCGACGCAGATCTGCTCCAGCTTGACCCAGACGGCCCAGCTGCCCAGCGGAGTGAGGGTGGCGTGGCCGCCACCGAGCGTGAGGGCGCCTACGGAGGCGAGGCCTTCGAGTGCCCAGTCGAGCAGCAGGGCGTTCAGGTCGGCGGACGGTCCGGCTGACGGTCCGGCGGAGTCGGCGGGTGCGGGCTGCTCCTGCGGCCCGTACGGCACCTCGCACCGCTCCTCGTGGAGTTCCGCGACGCGCTGTCCGAGCAGGTCGAGGAGCGCGGGCACGGTGACGGTGCCCTCGGAGAGCTGGAGGAGGGAGAGCACCTGAGGTACGGCCTCGACGGCTTCCGCCACCGCGCCGGCCTCGATGCCGTCGGGTGAGGCGTGGACGAGGGACCAGGCGTCGAAGAGCGCGACCCAGCCGCGGAGCACCGCGGAGTCGTCGCGGTCCCAGGCGCGCAGCCGCCATCCGGGGCGGGCGGTGTCGCCGTGCAGCTCGATGAGGCCGGCCAGCCTGGCCCGGTCCCATCCGGCCAGCACCTGCGCCGGGGACAGCTCGAGCGCGGCGGAGGCCCGTTCGAGTGCCTGGGCCGCGAGTGGGACGGTGCCCGGGCTCGTGCCGTTCGCCGCCCAGTGGGCGATCCGTACGGAGTCGGCCAGTACGGCCCTGGCCTGGCGTGCCAGTTCCGCCGGGGGCGGTGTGCCCTCCGGCGGCCGGGGGGCCGGCCTGGTGCGCCGGGTCGTCACGGCCTTGCGGGCGGTCGCCTGGGGTCGCGGGCGGACAAGTCGCAGCCTGGAGTCGCGCGGGGTACGGGACGTCACGAGGAGCAGTCTTGCCTCTGACGGGCCGAAAGCCCAAACGGAGGCCGTGTCACCGCCGTTCGCAGGGCCTTCGAGCCGGGGCACCAACCGGGCGGTTCCGGGCCATCAGCTCACATCAGGGGCGTGAGGAAGCGCCGGAGTACCTCTTCGTAATCGGCCGGACCCGCATTCCACATCGCCGCGTGCGGAGCATCGGCCACGGGGTGCAGGGTCACCAGGTCGGGGCGGCGCGCGGCGAGCTCCTGGGACGGCTGCCAGGGCGCCAGGGTGTCGTCGGGGCCGTGGACGATGAGGGTGGGGGTGTGCAGGGCCGTCGGCACCGAGGTGCGCAGGAGCGGCGCTCCGTGCAGCCCGGTCTGGCCCTGGGCCGCCCGGACGGCGAGGGGCAGCAGCGCGGAGGGGACTCCCCGGGCCGAGGCGAGGGCGCGCAGGGTGGTCTGCCAGTCCAGGACCGGGGAGTCGAGGACGAGTCCGCTGATGCGGTCGCGCAGCGCGGAGTTGACGGCCGCGTGCAGCGCCATCGAGGCGCCGGTCGACCAGCCGTACAGGATGACGTTCTCCGCGCCGTAGCGCACGGCGTAGCGGATGGCCGCGTCGAGGTCGCGCCATTCGGACTCGCCGAGGTGGCCGAGACCGTCCGGGGAGCGCGGGGCGCCCACATCGCCTCGGTAGGCGAGGTCGAGCACGGGGAACTGCTGGGCGTGCAGGAACTCCATCACGTTCATGGGGTGATCCCTGCTGGTACCGAGGCCGTGCACCGTGATCACCCAGGTGTTGCGCACCGCGGGCACGAACCAGCCGGGCAGGGCGCCCAGTTCGCCGGGGATCTCGACCTCCTTGTGCGCGAGGCCGAGTGCGGCGAGCGGGTCGCCGCGGTGGATCTCCGGGGTGAGGCGGACCCTGGTGCCGGGCTTCAGGCTGCCGAGGTTCACGCGTTCCAGCCGGCGTACGACGGTGTCGGCGGAGACCTCGGAGGCCGCGGAGCCATCGGGCGACTGTTCGACCGCCGGGCCCACCACCGCGTGGACGCCGCGGCCGGTCAGGCCGTACGTACCGGGGCGCAGCGCCGGGAAGGAGCGGGTCAGGGTGATCCGGCCGGCCGCGGTGGCGTGCACGGTGAGACGGCGGTCACCGGGGAAGGGCCGTGGCGAGTGCGAGGGCGCCCCGAGGGCGGCGTCGCTGGCGTAGCGGCCGGCGGCGACCGCTGCCGCGCCGGCGCCGAGGATCGAGGTTGCGGCCACTGCCGCCGCTGTTGCCGGGCGCACGGCTCCAGTGTCCCGGGTGGCGGCGGCGTGTGCCAGTGGGCGGCGACCGTACGGTGCGGGGGGCCGGGGCTCAGCCGGGCTGGCCGTACCCCTTCAGGGCGTCCTGTACGTCGCGGAGCTGGGCCGGGGTGAGGAGGTTCGGCCGGTGTCCGGGCACGGAGCTCGCGGTGAGCCAGAGCCTGCACATCCATTCGAGCTGGGCGGTGCGGTCGTAGGCCTCGTCGAGGGTGGCGCCGTAGGTGACGGTGCCGTGGTTCTGCAGCAGGCAGCCGGTGCGGTCGCGCAGGGCGGCGAGCATGTGGTCGGCGAGCTCCCGCGTCCCGTAGCGAGCGTAGGGGGCGGTGCGGACGGGGCCGCCGAGCAGGGCGGCGGCGTAGTGGACGAGCGGTACCTCGGGGACGAGGGTGGAGACGGCCGTGGCGTGCACGGCGTGGGTGTGGACGACGGCGGTGGCGTCGGTGTCCCGGTAGACGGCCAGGTGGAGCGGGAGTTCGCTGGTCGGGGCCAGGTCGCCGAGCACCTGACGCCCTTCGAGGTCGACGCCGACGGCGTCCTTCGGGCCCAGCCGGTCGTAGGGCACCCCGCTGGGCGTGACCAGGACGATCCCGCCGGCCCTGGCCGACACATTGCCCGAGGTGCCGACGACCAGGCCCTCCGCAGCCGTCCGCCGGGCCGTCGCGACGACACCGTCCCAGGCCTGCCCGATCGCGTCCGCGCTCACGTCACTCATGCGGCGATCGTAGGGTCTCGCCTCCGGGTGACCGATGTCTCCCGGGAGGGCCGGACCCGGGCCCAGGACGAGCTGCGACCCCTCGCACACACAAGCGGAACGGACGTACGCGGTTGGGGTCACCATGCCGCCCTGCCCAGTTCATCTTCCGTTCACCCAGGTTGCTTACGTTCCACGTGCCACTGACGTCGAACGATTGCCTGGGTAAATGGAACACATCACGCTGCTGCTCGCGATCGTGATCGTGACGGCTCTCGTGTTCGATTTCACGAACGGTTTCCACGACACCGCCAACGCGATGGCCACCACCATCTCGACCGGCGCACTCAAGCCCAAGACAGCGGTGGCCATGTCCGCCGTTCTCAACCTCGTCGGCGCGTTCCTGTCGGTGGAGGTCGCCAAGACGATCTCCGGCGGGATCATCAATGAGAACGGCCTCAGAACCGAGGTCATCTTCGCCGCGCTCGTCGGCGCGATCCTGTGGAATCTGCTGACCTGGCTGGTCGGCCTGCCCTCCAGTTCCTCCCACGCACTCTTCGGCGGCCTCATCGGCGCCGCGGTCATGTCGGCCGGCTGGTCCTCGATCAACGGCGGCACCGTCGTCACGAAGGTCCTGCTGCCCGCCGTCGCCGCGCCCGTCGTGGCCGGTGTCGCCGCGCTGCTGGCCACGAAGCTGACGTACCGCCTCAACCGGAAGATCACCGACGAGGCGCAGCTGAAGTCGACCGCCAAGGGGTACCGCGCCGGCCAGATAGCCTCGGCCGGTCTCGTCTCGCTCGCCCACGGCACCAACGACGCACAGAAGACCATGGGCATCATCACCCTGGCCCTGGTCACCGGCGGGGTCCTCTCCCCCGGTTCCAACCCGCCCGTCTGGGTCATCACCTGTGCGGGTATCGCCATCGCGATGGGCACCTACCTCGGCGGCTGGCGCATCATCCGCACCATGGGCAGCGGCCTCACCGAGCTGCGTCCGCCGCAGGGTTTCGCGGCCCAGACCAGCGCGGCCACGGTCATCCTGGCCTCCTCGCACCTCGGCTTCTCGCTCTCCACCACGCAGTCCTGCTCCGGCGCCGTCATGGGCGCCGGACTCGGGCGCAAGGGGGGCACGGTCCGCTGGTCCACCGCAACCCGGATGTTCGTCGCCTGGGGTCTCACGCTGCCGGCCGCCGGACTGGTCGGCGCGGGTGCCGAGTTCCTGACCAAGCAGGGCCCCTGGGGCGTCACGGCGGTCGCCGTCCTGCTGATCGCGGGCTCGGGTGCCATCTGGACGCTGTCGCGCCGCAAGCCGGTCGACCACACCAACGTGACGGTGGGCGCGGAGCCCGCGGGCGTCGTCACCACCGCCGTCGCGGCGGTCAGCCCGCCCCCCGCCGGTGCCGCCGTACCGGACCTCAAGACCACCATCCCGGCCCCGACGGCCGGTACCCCGGCCGACCCGGCCACGGTGTAAGGACACAACCGCATGAACATCGACTGGGCAGCTCTCGCCACCGTCTTCGGCGTCAGTCTCGTGGCCACCGTCGCACTGGTCGGCCTCTTCACCCTCGGCGTCACCGGTCTGGCCAGGCGGACGCCGACGGCGCAGGGCGGCGGCGAGGCCGGCGCCCTGACGCGCACCGGCGCCTACGCCTGCTTCGGGCTGTGCCTGGCGGCGGTCGCGTACGGGATCTATCTGATCGTCGCCTGACCGCCACGCGGACAGGGCGCCGGGCCGGACACACCGCGGGTGTGTCCGGCCCGGTGTGCGTCTCAGCACACTGAAGCCTCGCAGGTCAACGGCAGGTTGACTGGTGTTCACGGGGCGTGGTGGACTGCCGGGGCCGTTTACGGCGACAGGAGAGGAAGCCGGTGCGAATCCGGCGCGGTCCCGCCACTGTCACCGGGGAGCAGCCTCCATTCGGAAGTCACGGTCCGCCATCGCGGGCTGGAAGGCCGGAGGAACTGCGGATCCGGAAGCCAGGAGACTCTCGTCGCCGGTCACGTCGAACCAGGGCGCGGACCCTGAGTGAGGACATACGCCATGTCTGGCTGCCCTGCGTCGGTCGGCGCACCCCCTGCCCCCAGGACGACAGGCCCTGGGGTCCTTCGAGGCGAGACGGCCGGCTGAGCGGTGCGAGCCGACCGCGTCTTCGCGTACGGCGCCGCCGCCGGTCTGATCGGCGATCTGCTGCTCGGTGATCCCCGGCGGGGCCATCCCGTCGCCGCTTTCGGGCGGGCAGCGGCGGGCGTCGAGAACCGGCTGTGGCGCGATCACCGTGGCTGGGGCGCCCTGCACACGCTCGTCTGCGCCGGGGGCGCCACGGGCGCCGCAGCGCTGGCCGCCCGTGCCGTGCGCGACCGTCCGGCCGCCGCGGTCGCGCTGACCGCCGCCGCCACCTGGTCCGTCGTCGGGGGCACCTCGCTGGGCCGCGAGGCCCGTGCCATCGGCGGGGCGCTGGCCGCGGGGGACATCGAGCGCGCCCGGGAGCTGCTGCCGCATCTGTGCGGGCGTGATCCGCAGTCGCTGGACGGCCCCGGGATCGCCCGCGCGGTGGTGGAGTCCGTCGCCGAGAACACCTCCGACGCCGTCGTGGGCGCCCTGGTGTGGGGCGCGCTCGGCGGGGTGCCGGGTCTTGTCGCCTTCCGCGCCGTCAACACCCTGGACGCGATGGTCGGCCACAAGTCCCCCCGCCACCGGCGCTACGGCTGGGCGTCCGCCCGGCTCGACGATGTCGCCGGCTGGCCAGGGGCCCGGCTCACCGCCGCGCTCGCCGTGGCCGCGGGCGGGCGGCCACGCGAGGCCGTACGGGCCTGGCGGGCCGACGCCGGCCGCCATCCCAGCCCGAACGCGGGCCCGGTGGAGGCCTCGTTCGCGGGAGCGCTCGGCGTGCGGCTCGGCGGCACGCTGGCGTACGGCGGGCGGGTCGAGCACCGGCCGGTGCTGGGCGGCGCGACGGGCCGGGACGTACGGACCACGGACATCGAACGCGCGGTGCGGCTGTCGCGCCGGGTGAGTGCGCTGGCCCTCGCCGTGTGTGCGGCGGGGCGTTCGGCCATGGGACGGAGAGCCACATGAGCGGCGGGCTGCTGGTCGCGGGGACCACCTCGGACGCGGGCAAGAGCGTCGTCACCGCCGGGATCTGCCGGTGGCTGGTGCGCCGGGGGGTGAAGGTCGCGCCCTTCAAGGCGCAGAACATGTCGCTGAACTCCTTCGTCACCCGGGAGGGTGCGGAGATCGGCCGCGCCCAGGCGATGCAGGCGCAGGCCGCCCGGGTGGAGCCGTCGGCACTGATGAACCCGGTGCTGCTGAAGCCGGGCGGCGACCGGTCGAGCCAGGTCGTCCTGATGGGGAAGCCGGTCGGCGAGATGAGTGCGCGTGGCTACCACGGGGGGCGGCAGGAGGCACTGCTGGGCACGGTCGTGGACTGCCTGGAGCAGCTGCGGGGCACGTATGACGCCGTGATCTGCGAGGGGGCGGGCAGTCCTGCCGAGATCAACCTGCGGCGTACGGACATCGTGAACATGGGCATCGCGCGGGCCGCGCGCTTTCCCGTGCTGGTGGTCGGCGACATCGACAGGGGCGGCGTCTTCGCCTCGTTCTTCGGCACGACGGCGCTGCTGAGCCCCGAGGACCAGTCGCTGGTCGCCGGATATCTCGTCAACAAGTTCCGCGGTGACGTGTCGCTGCTGGAGCCGGGGCTCGACATGCTGCTCGGGCTCACGGGGCGTCGTACGTACGGGGTGCTGCCGTACACCCACGGTCTGGGCATCGACGAGGAGGACGGGATGGGGGTCCCCCCTGCTCGAACGCAGCTGAGAGCTCGGGGGAGCGTGTCGATGCGCGGCACCGTACGGGAGTCGGTCGTGGCGCCGCCCCACGGCGACGACGTCCTGCGGGTCGCGGTGTGCGCGGTACCGCTGATGTCGAACTTCACCGATGTGGACGCGCTGGCGGCCGAGCCGGGTGTGGTGGTGCGGTTCGTGGACCGGGCGGACGAGCTCGCCGACGCGGACCTCGTCGTCGTGCCCGGGACGCGGGGCACCGTGAAGGCGCTGGCGTGGCTGCGCGAGCGGGGACTCGCCGAGGCGCTGCGGCGGCGGGCAGCCGAGGGGCGCCCGGTGCTGGGGATCTGCGGCGGGTTCCAGGTGCTGGGCGAGCGCATCGAGGACGACGTGGAGTCGCGGGCCGGGGTGGTCGACGCGCTCGGGCTGCTGCCGGTACGGGTCCGCTTCGGCCGCGGGAAGGTGCTCGGCCGGCCCGTCGGTTCGGCGCTCGGGGAGCCGGTGGAGGGGTACGAGATCCATCACGGGGTCGCCGAGGTGAGCGGCGGTGAGCCGTTCCTCGACGGGTGCCGGGTGGGCTCGGTCTGGGGGACGCACTGGCACGGCTCGCTGGAGAGCGACGGGTTCCGGCGGCGGTTCCTGGCGGAGGTGGCCCGGGCCGCCGGGCGGCGGTTCGTTGCCGCGCCGGACACCGTTTTCGGTGCTCTGCGGGAGGAACAGCTGGACCGGCTGGGGGATCTGATCGAGGAACACGCGGACACGGATGCGTTGTGGCGGTTGATCGAGGGCGGTGCGCCGGTGGGGTTGCCGTTCATCGCGCCGGGGGCGCCCCGGGCGCCGGACGGGCCTGAGGCGCAGCCCCGCACTACTGATGTTTCTGCGAACGAGGAGGCCCTGTGAGTACGCCGTATCCCTTCACCGCCATCGTCGGACAGGACGATCTACGGCTCGGGCTCCTGCTCAACGCCGTCAGTCCCGCCGTCGGCGGGGTCCTGGTCCGTGGGGAGAAGGGGACCGCGAAGTCCACCGCCGTACGGGCGCTGGCCGCGCTCATGCCCGAGGTGGAGGCCGTGCCGGGGTGTCGCTTCTCGTGCGACCCGGGGGCGCCCGATCCGGCGTGCCCCGACGGGCCCCACGAGACGCGTACGGGCGTGTCGCGTCCGGCGCGGACCGTGGAGCTTCCGGTCGGCGCGTCGGAGGACCGGCTGGTCGGTGCCCTCGACATCGAACGGGCGCTCTCCGAGGGCGTGAAGGCCTTCGAGCCGGGGCTGCTCGCCGACGCCCACCGCGGCATCCTCTACGTCGACGAGGTCAACCTCCTCCACGACCACCTGGTGGACCTGCTGCTCGACGCGGCGGCCATGGGCGCCTCGTACGTCGAGCGTGAGGGCGTCTCCGTCCGTCACGCGGCACGCTTCCTGCTGGTCGGGACGATGAACCCGGAGGAGGGCGAGCTCCGCCCGCAGTTGCTGGACCGCTTCGGACTGACCGTCGAGGTGGCGGCCTCACGCGATACGGACCTGCGCGTCGAGGTCGTACGGCGCAGGCTCGCCCACGACGACGACCCGGACGCCTTCGCCGCGCGGTGGGCCGACGAGGAGGCCGCGCTGCGCGAGCGGATCGTCGCCGCGCGCGCCCTGCTCCCCCGTGTGGTGCTCGGCGACGGCGTGTTGCGGCAGATCGCGGCGACGTGCGCGGCGTTCGAGGTCGACGGGATGCGGGCCGACATCGTCATGGCCCGCACCGCGACGGCGCTGGCGGCGTGGGCGGGGCGTGAGGAGGTCGTCGCGGACGATGTGCGGCAGGCCGCGCTCCTGGCACTCCCCCACCGGCGCCGGCGCAATCCCTTCGACGCGCCAGGCCTGGACGAGGACAAGCTGGACGAGGCGCTCGACGAGGCCGCGGACGCGCAGGGCGGAGATGACGGGGGCGACGACGACCCGGACCCCGACGGGCCCGGCGGCGGGGTGCCCCCGCAGGGCGGCGGCCCCGACGACGGCGGCAAGGGCACGGACGGTCCTGACGACGGCGGGCAGGACACGGGCGGCCCCGAGGCCGACGGCTCCGACGCGCCCGGCGGGCAGGAGACCGGGAGCGGCGACGCGCCCGCGCCGGGCGGGGGCGGGGAGCAGCAGCCCGTGCGGGCCGGCGAGCCGTTCCGTACGAAGATGCTCAGCGTGCCGGGCCTGGGCGAGGGCGCGGCGGGGCGGCGCTCCCGGGCGCGTACCGAGCACGGCCGGACCACCGGGTCGCGCCGGCCCGAGGGGGCGCTGACGAAGCTGCACCTGGCGGCGACCGTGCAGGCGGCCGCGCCGCACCAGCGGGCGCGCGGCCGTTCGGGGCGTGGTCTGGTCGTACGGCGGGACGATCTGCGGCAGGCGACGCGGGAGGGGCGCGAGGGCAATCTCGTGCTGTTCGTCGTGG
This sequence comes from Streptomyces sp. NPDC048565, assembly GCF_040650935.1. Taxonomy (NCBI): domain Bacteria; kingdom Bacillati; phylum Actinomycetota; class Actinomycetes; order Kitasatosporales; family Streptomycetaceae; genus Streptomyces; species Streptomyces sp. NPDC048565. The sequence goes on along the minus strand of NZ_JBEZIH010000003.1, from coordinate 350,373 downwards.
ACGCCTCCGGGTCGATGGCGGCACGGCAGCGGATGAGCGCGGTGAAGGGCGCCGTGATGTCGCTGCTCCTCGACGCGTACCAGCGCCGGGACAAGGTCGGCCTGGTCACCTTCCGGGGCAAGGACGCGGAGGTCGTGCTGCCGCCCACCTCGTCGGTCGACGCCGCCGCCGCACGGCTGGAGACGCTGCCGACCGGCGGGCGCACCCCGCTGGCCGCCGGGCTGCTCAAGGCGCACGACGTGCTGCGGGTGGAGCGGCTGCGTGATCCCTCACGGCGGGCGCTCCTCGTCGTGGTGACGGACGGCCGGGCGACCGGCGGTGTCGACCCGGTGGCGCTGGCGGCGCGGGCCGGACGGCTACACGCATCCGATGGCACCGCGTCCGTCGTCGTGGACTGCGAGTCGGGGTTCGTACGCCTCGGTCTCGCCGTACAGCTCGCACGGGATCTGGGAGGCAGCGCGGTCACGCTCGACGAGCTGCGCGCCGACTCGATCGCCGGGCTTGTCAAGGACATCACTGCTACACGAAAGGCCGCTTGATGCCACAGGGACAGCCGGTATCGGTACCGGACGACGGACTGACGACACGCCAGCGGCGCAACCGTCCGCTGCTGTTCGTCCACACGGGCATCGGCAAGGGCAAGTCGACGGCGGCCTTCGGCCTTGCGCTGCGCGCCTGGAACCAGGGCTGGCCGATCGGGGTGTTCCAGTTCGTGAAGTCGGCGAAGTGGAAGGTCGGTGAGGAGAACGCGCTGAAGGTGCTGGGCGCGAGCGGCGAGGGCGGCAGCGTCGACTGGCACAAGATGGGCGAGGGCTGGTCGTGGGTCCAGCGGGACAACCAGCTGGACAATGAGGAGAAGGCGCGCGAGGGCTGGGAGCAGGTCAAGCGTGACCTGGCGGCCGAGACGTACAAGCTGTACGTGCTCGACGAGTTCGCGTATCCGATGCACTGGGGCTGGATCGACACCGACGAGGTCGTCGAGGTGATGCGGGACCGCCCGGGGACGCAGCATGTGGTGATCACGGGACGGAACGCCCCGCAGAAGCTGATCGAGGCTGCCGACCTGGTGACCGACATGTCGAAGGTCAAGCACCCGATGGACGCGGGTCAGAAGGGCCAGAGAGGCATCGAGTGGTGAGTGTTCCTCGTCTGGTGATCGCGGCGCCCGCGTCGGGCAGCGGAAAGACCACGGTCGCCACGGGTCTGATGGCGGCCTTCGCCGGGCGTGGCCTCGCGGTGTCCCCGCACAAGGTGGGGCCCGACTACATCGATCCGGGCTACCACGCGTTGGCCACCGGACGCCCGGGGCGCAACCTCGACGCGTACATGTGCGGGCCCGATCTGATCGCCCCGCTGTTCACGCACGGTGCGCACGGCTGCGACCTGGCAGTCGTCGAAGGCGTGATGGGGCTGTACGACGGGGCCTCGGGCCAAGGGGAACTCGCCTCGACCGCCCAGGTGTCCAAGCTGCTGCGGGCACCCGTCGTACTGGTCGTCGACGCGTCCTCGCAGTCGCGTTCGGTCGCGGCCCTGGTGCACGGTTTCGCGTCCTGGGACCCTCAGGTGCGGATCGGCGGGGTGATCCTCAACAAAGTGGCGTCCGACCGCCATGAGGCGCTGTTGCGGGAGGCGCTCGACGAGTCCGGGCTGCCGGTGCTCGGAGTGCTGCGGCGGGCGCCGCAGGTGGCGACCCCCTCGCGCCATCTGGGCCTCGTCCCGGTCGCCGAGCGGCAGACGGACGCGCTCGACGCCGTACGCGCGATGGGTGAACGCGTACGTGAGGGCTGCGATCTGGACGCGCTGATGGCGCTGGCCCGTTCGGCGCCGGACCTGTCCGACGAGGCGTGGGAGCCTCAGGCGTACCCCCAGGAGGGGGCCGGGCCCGTGGTGGCCGTGGCGGGCGGCGCCGCGTTCACCTTCGCCTACGCGGAGCACGCCGAGCTGCTGACGGCGGCGGGCGCCGACGTGGCCGTCTTCGACCCGCTGCACGACGAGAAGCTGCCCGCGGGCACGGCGGGGCTGGTCGTCGGCGGCGGCTTCCCCGAGGTGTACGGGCCCGAGCTGTCGGCGAACGAGCCGCTGCGCCGAGCGGTGACGGATCTGGCCCTGTCGGGCGCGCCGGTGGCGGCGGAGTGCGCGGGGCTGCTCTATCTGGCCCGTGAGCTGGACGGGCGCCCGATGTGCGGGGTGCTGGACGCATCGGCCCGGATGTCCGAGCGGCTGACGCTCGGCTACCGGCAGGCGGTGGCGGTGTCCGACAGTGTGCTGGCGGAGGCCGGGACGCGGCTGCGCGGGCACGAGTTCCACCGCACGGTGCTGGAGCCGGGGGCCGGTGCGACGCCCGCCTGGGGTCTGCATCAGCCGGAGCGGCGGGTGGAGGGTTTCGTACAGCAGGGCGTGCACGCGAGTTATCTGCACACGCACTGGGCTGCGGCGCCCTCGGTGGCGCGGCGTTTCGTGGAGCGGTGCCGGGGGTGATGTCAGTCCGCGATGCCGACCACCAGCCAGATGAAGCCCACCCCCACGACCGTGCACAGCAGCGTGGAGCGGGCCGGGTGCTCGTGGTGCGCCTCGGGAAGGATCTCCGCCGCGGCGAGATAGAGGAGCGCCCCGCCGAAGAATCCGAGATAGCAGCCGAGCAGTTCCTCCGGAAGGGTGAACAGCAGCGTGGTCGCCGCTCCGAGAATCGGGGCCGATGCGTCCGCGTACAGCATCAGGAGCGCCTTGCGTCGGGCGTTCCCGTAGAGGCTGGTGATCGTGTACGTGTTGAAGCCGTCGGCGAAGTCATGCGTGATGACGGCGAGCGCGACGGCGGCGCCCATCCCGCCGCCGACCTGGAAGGCCGCGCCGAGCGCGACGCCGTCCATCAGGCTGTGGCCCACCATCGCCGCCGCCGCCGTCAGCCCGACCTGCGGCACCCGCTCCTCGCCCGCCCCGTGTGCCGCCTGGCGTACGGCGAGCGAGCGCTCCACGAGATGAGCCGTCAGGAATCCGCCGACGAACAGCAGCAGGGCCGCGGGCACACCGAAGACCGGGCCGCCCGCTGCCTCCACCGCCTCGGGCAGCAGATCGAGACCGACGACGCCCAGCATCAGTCCGCCGGCGAAGCCGAGCACGAGGTGCCTGCGGTCGCTGACGCGCTGCGCGACCCAGCCGCCCGCCAGGGTCATCAGGAACGCGCCGAGCGCGACGAATACCGCCATGGGCCCTTTCTAGTGCCGCGGCAGGCAATGTTCGTCGCGACGGGGCGAACATTGCCTGCCGGGGCGCTGGTGCCGCGGCAGGCGATGTCCGCCCCGCCCGCGCCCCTGTCTCCACCCCCGTCTCCGCCCTTGTCTCCCGGAAGGACCCGTCCATGACCCGGGCCGCGCTGGTCGTCGGCGTCGGTGCCCGTCGCGGCGTCCGGGCCGACGAGGTGTCCGAGCTGATCCGCAGGACGCTCGACGAGGCGGGACCCGCGGCCGGTGAAGTGACCGAACTGGCCACCCTCGACACCAGAGCGCGGGAGCCGGGCATCGTCGGCGCGGCGGCGCGCCTGGGCGTGCCCGTGCGGGCCTACCCGGCCGAGGTGCTGGCCGAGGTCAGCGTTCCCGGCCCGTCGGGAGCGGTCCGCAGGGCCGTGTCCACCGGATCGGTCGCGGAGGCCGCGGCGCTCGTGGACGCCGGTGAACTGCTGGTGCCCAAGCGGAAATCGGCTTCGGCGACCTGCGCGGTGGCCCGCCGGAGGCCACAGGGGCCTCCCACGGCATCGACGAATGGCGCCGAGCCGTTCACCATTACTGCCATGCTGCCCCCCACGAAGCACATCGAGAGCGCCGGGCCCGATCTGCGGCACCACGGCGACGCGGAAGTACGCGGTCAGGACCTGACCGACCTCGCCGTCAACGTACGGACCAACACGCCCCCCGACTGGCTGCGGGAGCGGATAGCCGCGTCGCTGGGGTCGCTGGCCGCCTACCCGGACGGGCGGCAGGCGCGGACCGCGGTCGCCGGGCATCATGGGCTGCCCGAGGAAAGGGTTCTGCTCACGGCGGGCGCGGCCGAGGCGTTCGTACTGATCGCACGGGCGCTGCCCGCGCGGCGGCCGGTCGTCGTGCACCCGCAGTTCACCGAGCCTGAGGCGGCCCTGCGCGCGGCGGGGCACGAGGTGGGCCGGGTGCTGCTGCGCCCGGAGGACGGCTTCCGGCTGGATCCGGCGGCGGTGCCCGAGGACGCGGATCTGGTGGTGGTCGGCAACCCGACCAACCCGACGTCCGTGCTGCACCCGGCGCGGGTGCTGGAGCAACTGGCCAGGCCCGGGCGGACGCTGGTGGTCGACGAGGCGTTCATGGACGCCGTGCCGGGTGAGCGTGAGGCGCTGTGCGGGCGCACGGATGTGCCCGGTCTCGTGGTGCTGCGGAGCCTGACGAAGACCTGGGGTCTTGCGGGGCTGCGGATCGGCTATGTGCTGGCCGAGCCGGCGACGGTGGCCCTGTTGCAGGAGGCGCAGCCGCTGTGGCCGGTGTCCTCCCCCGCGCTGGCCGCGGCCGAGGCGTGCATGGAGCCGCGCGCGCTGGTGGAGGCGGCCGACGCGGCGGACCGGGTCACGGTGGACCGGGCGCATCTGCTGGCCGGACTCGCGGAGTTCGGGGAGGTACGGGTGGTGGAGCCGGCCGCCGCGCCGTTCGTACTGCTGCGGCTGGAGCGGGCGGACGAGGTACGGGGTCTGCTCCGCTCACGCGGATTCGCGGCTCGGCGCGGAGACACGTTTCCCGGTCTTGGCAGCGAGTGGCTGCGGCTGGCCGTGCGCGACCGTGTGACGACCAACAGGTTCCTGCAGGCGCTCGACCTGGCCTTGCAGGGACTGCCCCGGAGACCCGTCGGCTGACGGGTCTCCGGGTACGGAGAGCGGTGCTCCGCCGTGCGGTCACCGCTCTCCGTCGAAGCCGATCAGCCCCGGGCGCGCCTGCGGGCGAGGACCGTGGCGCCCGCGCCCGCTGCCAGCAGGACGACGGCTGCACCCGCGATGTACGGGGTCGAGGAGCTGGAGCCGGTCTCGGCGAGGTCGTCGGAGGCCTGGACCGGGTCGGAACCGGTCTGGGGCTTCACGTCGACGGGCTCCGCCTTGCCGTCGGAGCCGCCGTCGCCCGAGCCGCTCCCGTGCGAACCGCCCGCGTCCGAGCCACCGTTGCCGGACGAGCCGCCGTTGCCGGAACCGCCGTCGTCCGAGCCGCTGTCGTCCGACCCTTCGCCCGCGCCGCTGCCCTGGGGCGTCTCACACGTCGCCTCGGCCAGCGTGACCTCTCCCTCCACCTCGGCGACGTTCAGCTTCAGCGGGTTCACCGACACCCGCAGCTGGAGCGCCGTCGCAGCCGCCGTGCGTGTCGTCGTCTCCGTCCTCGACAGGTCGAGCGTCACGTCACCGACGCCCGGCACCTCGATCTTCGTGGTGCCGCCCGAGGTGAGCGTGGTCTTCTTGCCGAGGACCGTCACGTGCCCCAGCACGTTCGACTCCGCGACCGGCTTGTGGCCCGCCTCGCACACGGCCTTGGAGGTCACCTTCTCGACCTCGATCAGGGAGAGCAGGGGCAGCCCCGGCACGTGCACCCGGGCCCGGGCGAGGTTGCTGTGCCCCTCGGCCTTGTTCTTGTCCACCGTGGCGTCGGCGGTGGCGACATCGGCCTTCAGGACATGGACGGGACGGCCCTGGTCGACGCCGTCGAGCTCCACGGTGAGCGCGGTCCTCTCCGCGCTCGCCGGTGCGTGGACCTCGTTGAGCGTGGTCCTGAGCGGCACCTGGACCGACTTGTTCAGGAGCGAGACGTCGAGGCCGGCGCGGAGTACGACCGCGCTCGCCTTTCCGTGGCCACCGGCCGGGGTGGCCGGGGTCGTCGCGGTGGCTGCGTGCGCGGGGACGGCGACGAGCAGTGCGACGGGAGCGGCCGCGATCGCCAGGGCAGCCGAACGGAAGGTGTTGCTGTTCAAGGTGGTGGAACCCCCACAAGAGACATGGAGCCACCGGGACCGTCCAATGGGGGACATCGCCGGCCCCGGTGGCCTCGACCCGTGAATCTTTACGCACGGAGGGTGAACAGACAGATACCTAGCGCTAGTTCACCCCAAAGAGGGGTTTCCGCGTGCACATTCGAATCCACCAGCACAGGAGTTCCTCGGATTCACCCGTTTCACCGCGTCCGGAGCTCACCGTCGGAGTTCCGGGGCGCCTACACAGAAGTGTTTCAACGACCGGCGACGCCCGGAGTCACCGCCGGTCAACACGGCGCCTGCGCCCGGGTCGACCGGTGATCAGCCCCTCACCCGTCCGTTGAGCACCACCGCGCGCGGGGACGCCAGCACCCGTACGTCCCGCCTCGGGTCCTCGTCGTACATCACCAAATCCGCCGGGGCCCCCTCCTCCAGCGCCGGCCGGCCCAGCCAGCGCCGTGCGCCCCAGGCGGTCGCGGAGAGCGCGTCGACGGGCGGGATGCCGGCCTTCACCAGTTCGGCGACCTCATCGGCGATCAGCCCGTGGGCCAGCGACCCGCCGGCGTCCGTGCCGGTGAAGACCGGGATCCCGGCGTCGTACGCCGCGCGCACGGTGTCGTACCGGCTCGCGTGGAGCCGCCGCATATGGGCCGCCCAGCGGGGGTACCGGTCCTCGCCCCCTGCCGCGAGGCGGGGGAAGGTGGCGATGTTGACCAGGGTCGGGACGATCGCGACCCCACGCTCCGCGAAGAGCGGAACGGTGTCCTCGGTCAGCCCCGTCGCGTGCTCGACGCAGTCGATCCCGGCCTCCACCAGATCCCGCAGCGAGTCCTCGGCGAAGCAGTGGGCGGTGACCCTGGCGCCGAGCCGGTGCGCCTCGGCGATCGCGGCCTCCACCTCGCCGCGCGGCCAGCAGGCGGCCAGGTCACCTGCGTCCCGGTCGATCCAGTCGCCCACCAGCTTCACCCAGCCGTCGCCGCGCCGCGCCTCCTGGGCGACGTAGGCGACGAGGTCGCCGGGCTCGATCTCATGGGCGAAGTCACGGATGTAGCGACGCGTCCTGGCGATGTGCCGCCCCGCCCTGATGATCTTCGGCAGATCCTCACGCTCGTCCGTCCACCGGGTGTCGGAGGGCGATCCCGCGTCCCTGATGAGCAGCGCGCCGGCCTCCCGGTCGGTGAGCGCCTGCTTCTCCGCGGTCGCCGCGTCGACGGGCCCCTCATGACCCAGCCCCACATGGCAGTGCGCGTCGACGAGGCCGGGCAGCACCCATCCGGTGAGCGTCACGGCGTCGTCGGCGCCCTGCGGCCTCTCGTAGGTGATCCGCCCGTCGACCGCCCAGAGTCCGTCCCGCACCTCGTCGGGTCCGACGAGTACCCGCCCCTTGATCCGCAGCACCGGCGCCAGCTCGTGATCACTCATGGGCAGCACTGTACGAGGGCCGCCAGGGGCCCGGGGAGTGCTGGGTACCCTCGACGGCGAGCGCTGACCGCGCACCGGCCTACCCGAAGAGAGCAGCACCGTGACACACCCGTTCCTCGACCTCGCCCCGCTCACCGCCGCCCGTTTCGCGGCGATCGAGCGACGGGTGGCCGGCCTCCTCGCCACCGGGCAGGACGTCGTCATCATGCAGGGCGAGGCGCTGCTGCCGCTCGAGGGCTGCATCCGGGGCGGCGCCCGGCCCGGTTCGACCGCGCTGAACGTCGTCACAGGGCCGTACGGCCAGACCTTCGGCAACTGGCTGCGTGACTGCGGGGCGGAGGTCGTCGACCTCGCGGTGCCGTTCCACACCGCGGTCACCGCCGAGCAGGTCGCCCAGGCGCTGGCCGAGCACCCGGAGACCGACTTCGTGTCGCTCGTGCACGCCGAGGCGGCGACCGGGAACACCAACCCGGTCGCCGAGATCGGCGAGGTCGTCCGGGCACACGGCGCGCTGTTCATGGTGGACGCCGTCGCCTCGGTGGGCGCCGAGCCGCTGCTGGTGGACGCCTGGGGGGTGGATCTGTGCGTCGTCGGCGCGCAGAAGGCCATGGGCGGCCCGGCCGGGGTGTCCGCCGTGTCGGTGAGCGAGCGGGCGTGGGAGCGGATGGCCGCCAACCCGCGCGCCCCGCGCCAGTCGTACCTCTCGCTGCTGGACTGGAAGGCCCGCTGGATCGACGGAGGCCGCAGGGCGCTGCCGCACGCGCCCGCCCAGCTGGAGATGCTGGCGCTCGACGCGTGCCTGGACCGGATCGAGACGGACGGCCTCGATGCCGTCATGGCGCGCCACGCGTCGGCGGCGGCCGCCACCCGCGCGGGCGCCACGGCGCTCGGCGGCGGGCTCGGGCCGTACGTCCACGACGCCCGCGACGCGGCTCCGGTCGCCACGACCCTGCGCGTGCCGGCGGATCTCGATGCCACGGCACTGGTCGGGCGGGCGCTCGCGGCCGACTCGTCGCTGCCGCTGATCGCGGGTGGCGGGGCGCTGGCCAAGGAGATGATCCGGGTCAACCACTACGGCGTGCACGCGAGCAGGGACGCGGTGCTGTCCTCGCTGGCCGCCCTGGGCGAAGTGCTCGACGGCGCGGGCCGACGGACCGATATCGATGCTGCCCGCGAGGCCGTCGCGGAAACCTGGCCGAACAACTGAATTAATTGCACGGCGCAGCGACCGATTTTATCCACGCGAAAAGGGGGGCTGCTTTATCGGGAGCAGCTCCCCGCATTCTTCTTCCCCCGTTCCCCGAGGCTAAACACCACAGTTTCGGGTGGATCCATCCACACAATCCGAACGGGTGTCAGGAGAGTTACGAGGATGTGACCGACTACACATCACGCCCGTAATGGGCGATAAATTCCGTACAAACCTATGGAAATCTCCCTCCGGTCGGGCCGGACCCGCGCCCGCGTGATAACACAACGAGCACGTTCACCCAACCCCCTACGGCGATGCAATTTCGATTTTTGCTGGGTAAATTCAATTCCCATGACCGCCGCACCAGCAGATTTTGCAAGTGCCCGAAGCGAATTCCTCAGAATCGACACCCCGCGAGTGGAGGACGGAGCCGCGATCTGGCGCATAGCCCGCGACTCCGAGGTCCTGGACCTCAACTCCTCGTACAGCTACCTGCTGTGGTGCCGTGACTTCGCGGCGACCTCCGTGGTCGCCCGCGACGAGAACGGCGACCCGATCGCCTTCGTGACCGGATACATCCGCCCCGACCGCCCCGAGACTCTCGTCGTCTGGCAGGTAGCCGTCGACCAGGCCCACCGAGGCAAGGGACTGGCGGCCGAGCTGCTGGACGCGCTGACCGCCCGTGTCGCCTCCGACCAGGGCCTGGCATCGGTCGAGACGACCGTCACCCCGGACAACACCGCCTCCGACCGGTTGTTCACGTCCTTCGCGCAGCGGCACGACGTGCCACTGGAGCGCGAGGTGCTCTTCGAGGGGGCGCTGTTCCCCGAGGGGACGACGCACCTGCCGGAGGTCCTCTACCGCATCGGTCCGTTCTAGGGCCTCTCAGCGCCCTCCCGCGCCCCGCCCGGGCGCGGCTTTCCCGGGCATGCCTGACCCGCCGCCCGTCACACCCCCCTCGAGCAGGAGATCAGCTGTGACCATCACCCCGCCCGCCCTGAGTGTCTTCGAGACCCTGGAGTCGGAAGTACGTAGCTACTGCCGCGGTTGGCCCGCAGTCTTCGACCGCGCGCAGGGCGCCCGGCTGACCGACGAGGACGGACACTCGTACCTCGACTTCTTCGCCGGTGCCGGATCACTCAACTACGGCCACAACAACCCGGTGCTGAAACGCGCGCTGATCGACTACATCGAGCGCGACGGCATCACCCACGGCCTGGACATGGCCACGACGGCCAAACGAGCGTTCCTCGAAACCTTCGAGAACGTGATCCTGCGCCCCCGTGACCTGCCCTACAAGGTGATGTTCCCCGGCCCGACCGGCACGAACGCCGTCGAGGCGGCGCTGAAGCTCGCCCGCAAGGTCAAGGGCCGCGAGTCCGTCGTCTCGTTCACCAACGCCTTCCACGGCATGTCGCTCGGCTCGCTCGCCGTGACCGGCAACGCCTTCAAGCGCGCCGGCGCCGGCATCCCGCTGGTGCACGGCACCCCGATGCCGTTCGACAACTACTTCGACGGCACGGTCCCCGACTTCCTCTGGTTCGAGCGGCTCCTGGAGGACCAGGGCTCCGGGCTGAACAAGCCCGCCGCCGTGATCGTGGAGACCGTGCAGGGTGAGGGCGGCATCAACGTCGCCCGCGCCGAGTGGCTGCGCGCCCTCCAGGACCTGTGCCACCGCCAGGACATGCTCCTGATCGTCGACGACATCCAGATGGGCTGCGGCCGGACCGGCGGCTTCTTCTCCTTCGAGGAGGCCGGCATCGTCCCGGACATCGTCACGCTGTCGAAGTCCATCAGCGGCTACGGCATGCCGATGTCGCTCTGCCTCTTCAAGGGCGAGCTGGACATCTGGGAGCCGGGCGAGCACAACGGCACGTTCCGTGGCAACAACCCGGCCTTCGTGACCGCCGCCGCCACGCTCGACGCCTACTGGGCCGACGGCCAGATGGAGAAGCAGACGCTGGCCCGCGGCGAGCAGGTCGAGCAGACGATGCTGGCGATCTGCGCCGAGGAGCCGACCGCGCAGTTCCGTGGCCGTGGCCTGGTCTGGGGTCTGGAGTTCAGCGAGCCCGCGCGTGCCTCCGCCGTCTGTGCACGCGCCTTCGAGCTCGGCCTGCTGCTGGAGACCTCCGGCCCGCAGTCCGAGGTCGTGAAGCTGCTCCCGCCGCTGACCGTCACCCCCGAAGAGCTGGACGAGGGCCTGCGCACGCTGGCCCGTTCCGTCCGCGAGACCGCCTGAGCGGGGTACGCCCCCCGGCAGGCACCAAAGAGCAGGACAGAAGAGAAAGGCACCATCCCACCGTGATCGTCCGATCTTTCAGTGACATCGAGAACACCGACCGGCACCTGAAGTCCGCTTCTGGTACCTGGGAAACCAAGCGCATCGTGCTCGCCAAGGAGAAGGTCGGCTTCTCGCTCCACGAGACCGTGCTGTACGCGGGCACGGAGACGTCGATGTGGTATGCCAACCACATCGAGGCCGTTCTGTGCACCGAGGGCGAGGCCGAGCTCACGAACGACGAGACCGGCGAGAAGCACTGGATCTCCCCCGGGACGATGTACCTGCTGAACGGGCACGAGCACCACACGCTGCGGCCCAAGACCGACTTCCGCTGCGTGTGCGTCTTCAATCCCCCTGTCACCGGACGGGAGGACCATGACGAGAACGGTGCATACCCGCTGCTGACAGAGGAGGGCTGAACCATGACCACCGATGTACGCGCCGACCTGTACCCCTCGCGCGGCGCCGCCGAGATGACCACTCCCCGCCAGGACCCGGTCATCTGGTCCGCGCCGGGCGCGCCGGGACCGATCGCCGCGAAGGACCTGCAGTCCTTCGAACACGATGGCTTCCTCGCCATCGAACAGCTCATCACGCCGGACGAGGTGGCCGTCTACCAGGCCGAGCTGGAACGGCTGATCGCCGACCCGGCCGTCCGCGCCGACGAGCGCTCGATCATCGAGCCGAAATCGCAGAGCGTGCGGTCCGTCTTCGAGATCCACAAGATCAGTGAGGTCTTCGCGAAGCTGGTCAGCGACGAGCGCGTGGTGGGCAGGGCCCGCCAGATCCTCGGCTCGGACGTCTATGTCCACCAGTCCCGGATCAACGTCAAGCCGGGATTCGGGGCCTCGGGCTTCTACTGGCACTCGGACTTCGAGACCTGGCACGCCGAGGACGGTCTGGCGAACATGCGGACCGTGTCCATCTCGGTCGCGCTGACGGAGAACTTCGACACCAACGGCGGGCTGATGATCATGCCCGGCTCGCACAAGTCGTTCCTCGGCTGTGCGGGCGAGACGCCGAAGGACAACTACAAGAAGTCGCTCCAGATGCAGGACGCCGGCATCCCGTCGGACGAGGCGCTGACGAAGATGGCCGACCGGCACGGCATCAAGCTCTTCACGGGCAAGGCCGGTTCGGCGACCTGGTTCGACTGCAACGCCATGCACGGATCGGGTGACAACATCACCCCGTACGCGCGCAGCAACGTGTTCATCGTGTTCAACAGCGTGGACAACCCGGCCCAGGAGCCCTTCTCGGCTCCGATCCGCCGGCCCGAGTTCATCGGGGCGCGTGACTTCACCCCGGTGAAGTAGACACGTACGACACGCGGGTGGGGGCGAGACGCGCGACGCGTCCCGCCCCCACCCGCGTGGAGGTCGCGGGAAGTTACGGACACCCGAATCGCCCATATCGATCCGCTTTCCGTCCTTGACCTCCCAACGACCTGTTGCGCCGCTCCCTCGCTCAACTCGCTGGACCTCGGCGTGGTCAGCGGCGACAGTGGCGCCCATGACCTCCCTCGTGCAGCACATCACCATCGACTGTGCCGACGCCTACCAGCTGGCCGGGTTCTGGGCCGAGGTGCTCGGCTCCGCCGTCTCCGACGACGACGCACCAGGCGATCCCGAGGCGCTCGTGGAGACGCCGGGGGCGGCGCTGCTCTTCGTCACGGTGCCCGAACCCAAGCGTGCCAAGAACCGCGTCCACCTGGACGTCCGGCCGGAGGACCGCACCCGCGACGCGGAGGTCGAACGGCTGCTCGCTCTCGGCGCGACGCTCGTCGCCGACCACCGCAAGCCGAACGGGCGGGGCTGGGCGACCCTGGCGGATCCCGAGGGCAACGAGTTCTGCCTGGAGTGCGGCGCGGCGGAGCGTGCCGCACTGACCGGCGTCAGGCTGCCCGTCACCGCCGACGACGTGACGCTGGCGGTGCGGCTCGCGGTCGATACCCTCGCGACGTCCCCGGCGGACGACTGGCGTGTCCCGGCGGGGTCGTTGACCTGGGACTGCTGGGAGACCGTGGAACACCTCAGCGACGACCTCTTCGCGTACGCCGTCCAGCTCGGCCCGCGTACGCCCTCCCTGGAGAGCGAGGTCCCCTACCGCTGGCGCGCCGACCGCGACGGTGGCCCCTCGAACTCGGTCTTCGCGAATCCGGAGGCGGGAACCGCCGGGCTGCTCCAGACGCTGGAGGCCAGTGGCGCGCTCCTGGCCTCGATGGTGCGGACGACGTCCCCCGGTCTCCGTTCCTACCACTCGTACGGTGTCTCCGACCCGGAGGGCTTCGGCGCGATGGGCATCGTCGAGACCCTGGTGCACACCCACGACGTCTCCGCCGGCCTTTCGCTCTCCTGGACCCCGCCCCGTGACCTCTGCGACCGGGTGCTGGCCCGGCTCTTCCCCGACGCCCCGGACGACGAGGACCGGTGGGCCGTGCTGCTCTGGTCCACCGGTCGCGCGGACCTGCCGGGCCGCGACCGTGTCACCGCGTGGAAGTGGCACGGTGCGCCGCCGGCCCGGTGAGCCGTACGCGGCCCCGCGGCTCCCGAGGCTCCCGAGGCTCCCCGGGGCGGGGTACGGCGGTAGTCTCGCGGCCATGGAACAGTCGACCGGAACCGATCTCACCGACCAGGCACCGGCAGACCCGGCGGCCACCGACGACATGCTGGCCTCACAGCCCATCGGGTACTGGAGCGGCCTGGCCCACTCGGCGGTCACCCGCCATCTGCGGGACGCCATGGCCAGGATCGACGTCACACAGCCGCAGTACTGGGTGCTCAACCGGGTGCACGGCGGCCCCGCCGCACCGACCCGCGAGGAGGTCGTCGCCCAGCTCACGCCGCTCGCGGACGGGCCGCACGACATCGCACGGGTCGTCGACCAGCTGCTCCACCGCGGCTGGCTCGATGCCGGCGACGGGCAGCGGCTGCGCCTCACCGACGAGGGGGAGGCCGCCCGGGTGCGGCTGCGTGAGCTGGTGACCGACCTCCGCGCCGAGGTGCACCGGGGCATCGGCGACGCGGAGTACGTCGCCGCGCTGAAGGTGCTCCGCACGATGGTGGCCAACGCCGGGGGGCCGGGCGCCGTCTGACGGCCGCCCCCTGGCGGGTGTCCCCGGGCGGGCGTCCCCGGCAGCGCCGCTCGCGTCGCTGTACGTGGCGCCGTACGCCTCGTTCTTCGGGAGGGTGGAGAGGTCGCCGCCCCTGACGCTCAGCCCGGTGCTCCCCGGGGTGAAGGTGATGTCGTCGAAGTTGGCCCACTCCCCCGCGTGGGCGTCGGAGCTGAGGCCGATCGTGCACGCCCCGCCGGTCACCCGGACCGAGGTCACGAGCCGGAGCCGAGTCCGACCAGTGGCTCAGCCGGGTGCTCGCCCGGGTGTGCTTCGTTCCGTACATCGTCGATGTCCCTTCGACAGGTGTGCGGGCCCTTGCAGTGCCTCAGCCGAGACGCACGACGCGGACCTGGCCCGCCGGTACGGCGAGCTTGTCCACGGCGGGCTCGCCGGTGAGGAGTTCGGTGCCTGCGGCGCCAAGCGCCACGTCGGCGTCGGTGTCGCTGTGGTTGATCACGAAGAGGTAGCTGCCGGACTCCCCGGTGCGGCGCACCACCTCGACGTCGTACGGCAGGGCCGTGCGGGGCTCGATGCCCGCTTCGGCGGCGGCACGCGAGAGGACGGCGTCCAGGGCGGGCCCGGAGAGCCGGGTGGAGAGATACCAGGCGGCGCCCTCGCCGAGCCGGTTGCGGGTGACGGCGGGGCGGCCGGCCGGGATGCCGTCGGCGTACGCCCAGAGGGTCTCGGCGCCGCGCGGGATCACCACGTCCGACCAGAGGTCGCCGGTCAGCTCGGGGCCTTCGGGGGCGCCGTCGGGGGTGATCAGGCGGACGGTCTCGCCCTCGCCGAGCGGGGAGAACTCCTCGACGGTCAGGCCGAGTACGTCCCGCAGCGGGCCGGGGTAGGCGCCGGGGTGCACCGCGTCGTCGGCGTCGACGATGCCGGAGAAGTACGAGACGACGAGAGTGCCGCCGTTCTCGACGTACCGGCGCAGATTGCGGCCGCTCTCCTCGGTGGTGAGGTAGAGGGCGGGGACGACGACCAGCGGGTAGCCGGAGAGGTCTGCGTCCGGGTGGGCGAAGTCGACGGTGAGGTGCTGGTCGTAGAGCGAGGCGTAGAAGGTGTCCGCGCGCTCGCGGGCGTCGTGCTGCTCGCTCGGACGCCACTCCAGGCGCTGCGCCCACCAGGACTCCCAGTCCCAGAGCACCGCCACATCGGCAACGGTACGGGTGCCCCTGATGCCGTCGAGCCGGCCGATCCCGGCGCCGAGCGCGCTCACCTCGCGCCAGATCCGTGAGTCGGTTCCGGCGTGCGGGACCATCGCGGAGTGGAACTTCTCGGCGCCGCGCCTGGACTGCCGCCACTGGAAGAACATCGCGCCCTCGGACCCCCGGGCGACATGGGCGAGGCTGTTGCGGGCCATCTCGCCGGGGCGCTTGGCGGGGTTGCGTGGCTGCCAGTTGACGCCGCTGGTGGAGTGTTCGAGGAGCAGCCAGGGCGCGCCGCCCGCCACGGAGCGGGTGAGGTCGGCGGCCATGGCGAGGTTGACGTGGGTGCGGCGGCCGTCGGTGATCAGGTAGTGGTCGTTGGAGACGATGTCGACCTCGCGGCCCCAGGCCCAGTAGTCGACGGACTCGCACTGGCTGAGGGCCGTCATGAAGTTCGTGGTGACGGGGATGCCGGGGGCGAGGCGGTGCAGGATGTCGCGTTCGGCGGTGAAGTTCTCCCGCATGGTGGCGTCGGCGAAACGGGCGTAGTCCAGCTGCTGCGCGGGGTTTCCGACGGTCGGGGTGGTGCGGGGCGGGTCGATGTCGTCGAGACTCCGGTAGCGCTGGCCCCAGAAGGCGGTGCCCCAGGCCTCGTTGACCGCTTCGACGGAGCCGTGCCTGGCGGTGAGCCAGCGGCGGAAGTGCGCGCCGCAGGTGTCGCAGTAGCAGGCGCTGACGGGGACGCCGTACTCGTTGTGGACGTGCCACATCGCGAGGGCGGGGTGGCCCGCGTAGCGGCGGGCGAGCTGTTCGGTGATGTCCGCCGCCGCCGCGCGGTAGGCGGGCGAGCTGTGGCAGATGGCGCCGCGTGAGCCGAAGGCGTGGCGGACCCCGTCCGGGGTGACGGGCAGGGCTTCGGGGTGGGCGCGGTAGAACCAGGCCGGCGGGGCGACGGTGGGGGTGCCGAGGTCGGCGCGGATGCCGTTGACGTGCAGCAGGTCCAGCAGGCGGTCGAGCCAGCCGAAGTCGTGGACGCCCGGTTCGGGTTCCAGCAGGGCCCAGGAGAAGATCCCGATGCTGACCATGGTCACGCCGGCTTCCCGCATCAGGCGTACGTCCTCGTGCCAGACCTCTTCGGGCCACTGCTCCGGGTTGTAGTCGCCGCCGAAGGCCAGCTTGCGCAGGCCGACCGGGTACGGCGCGGATTCTGAGTGCGGCATGGACAGCTCCTGGCTCTTCGGGGCAATTTCTGGGAACGTGCACACACACTCTCGGCGGCGCAGGGCCAACATAACCGCACAGCAACAACCATTGACAAGTGTCGGTTTCGTTTCTCTACTGTGAACGCTCACAGTCCGTTTCCGGCCGGTCCGTCGAAGCGCCTGTTCGTCTCGCCAGGGGAGAAACCCATGAAATACCGCACCGTCGCGGTGTCCACCGCCGCAGCCCTCGCCGCCACCGCCCTGCTCTCGGGCTGCGGTTCGTCGGACGACGGGGGCGACGAGCCCGCCGCATCGGGACCCGCCTCGCTGACCTACTGGGCGTGGGCGCCCGGCCTCGACAAGGTCGCGGACATCTGGAACAAGGGCCCCGGCAAGGAGGCCGGCATCACCGTCACGGTGAAGAAGCAGGCGTCGGGCGACGACCTGGTCACCAAGATCATCACGGCGGCGAAGGCCCACAAGGCCCCCGACCTGGTCCAGGCCGAGTACCAGGCGCTCCCCACCCTGGTCTCCAACGACGTACTCGCCGACATATCCGACGAGGCGGGCGACGCGAAGAGCCAGTTCGCCGACGGGATCTGGCAGCAGACGACGCTGGGCTCCGACGCCCTGTACGCCCTGCCGCAGGACTCGGGCCCGCTGATGTTCTACTACCGCCAGGACCTCTTCAAGAAGTACGGCCTGACCGTGCCCACCACCTGGGACGAGTTCGCCGGGACGGCCCGCGCGCTGAAGGAGAAGGCGCCGGACAAGGACCTCACCACCTTCTCCTCCAACGACTCGGGCCTCTTCGCGGGCCTCGCCCAGCAGGCCGGCGCCAAGTGGTGGACCACCGGCGGCGACAAGTGGAAGGTCGCCATCGACGACCCGGCCACGCAGAAGGTCGCCGACTTCTGGGGCGGCCTGGTCAAGGAGGGGGCCATCGACAACCAGCCGATGTACACCCCGGCCTGGAACAAGGCGCTCAACACCGGCAAGCAGGTCGCCTGGGTCAGCGCCGTCTGGGCGCCGGGCACCCTGACCACGGCCGCGCCCGAGACGAAGGGCAAGTGGGCCATGGCGCCGCTCCCCCAGTGGACGGCCGGCGACAACGTCACCGGCAGCTGGGGTGGCTCCTCCACGGCGGTCACCAACGACTCGAAGAACAAGAAGGCAGCCGCGACCTTCGCCAAGTGGCTGAACACCGACCCCGAGGCGCTGGCCGCGCTGGTGAAGGAGGGCGGCATCTACCCCGCCGCCACGGCCGCCCAGACCGGTGACGCGCTCGCGGAGGCGCCGGACTACTTCTCCGAACAGCCCGACTTCTACACCGAGGCCGCCAAGATCGCCCAGGGCACCGCCCCGGCCGCCTGGGGCCCCAACGTCAACGTGGCGTACAGCGCCTTCAAGGACAACTTCGCCGCCGCGGCCAAGGACAGGTCGGACTTCGGCACCGCGCTGACCGCCATGCAGGACGCGACCGTCGCCGACCTGAAGAAGCAGGGCTTCGGAGTCTCGGAGTGACACGTACGCCCCGCGGGAAGGCGTCCGGGGTCAGGAGCGCCCCGTACGCCTTCCTGGTCCCCGCCACCGTCCTCTTCCTGCTCTTCTTCGCCCTGCCCATCGGCTACGCGGTGTACCTCAGCTTCCGCAGGACCGAGGTCAAGGGACTCGGCCTCGGCAAGGGCGCCCGCGACGAGATCTGGGCCGGTCTCTCCAACTACACCGACGCGCTCACCGACTCGGAGCTGCTGCACGGCGCGCTGCGCATCCTCGGCTACGGCGCGATCGTCGTCCCGGTGATGCTCGGCCTGGCCCTGCTCTTCGCCCTGCTGCTCGACACGGACGGGCTGCGGGCGCGCGGCTTCAGCCGGCTGGCGATCTTCCTGCCGTACGCGATCCCGGGCGTCATCGCCGCGCTGATGTGGGGCTTCCTGTATCTGCCCGACGTCAGCCCCTTCCTGTACATGCTCGACGCGCTGGGGCTCCCGCAGCCCGATCTGCTGGACGGCGGGCCGCTGTACCTCTCGCTGGCCAACATCGCGGTGTGGGGCGGCACCGGCTTCAACATGATCGTGATCTACACGTCCCTGCGGGCGATCCCCGCCGAGATCTTCGAGGCCGCGCGGATCGACGGCTGCTCCCAGCTCCAGATCGCGCTGCGGATCAAGATCCCGATGGTGATGCCCTCGCTGATCCTGACGTTCTTCTTCTCGATCATCGCGACGCTCCAGGTGTTCAGCGAGCCCACCACGCTGAAGCCCCTCACCAACTCGCTCTCCACCACCTGGAGTCCGCTGATGAAGGTCTACCAGGACGCCTTCGTCAACAACGACATCCACGCGGCGGCGGCCCAGGCCGTCATCATCGCCGTCGCCACCCTCGCCCTGTCCTTCGGCTTCCTCAAGGCGGCCAACTCCCGTACGAAGCAGGGAGACTCCCGATGAGCACCCAGCCACTCGCAGCCCCCGGGCGCCGGCGTCTCCCCCTCGCCCCCACGGCCGCGCTGCTCCTCGGCGCCGTGTACTGCCTGCTGCCCGTCGTCTGGGTGCTGGTCGCGTCGACGAAGTCCGGCAGCGAGCTGTTCTCGACCTTCACCTTCCTGCCCGGCTCCGGCTTCTCCGACAACGTCGCCGACCTCACGGAGTACCGCGACGGGGTGTACTGGAAGTGGATGGCCAACTCGGCCTTCTACGCCGGGGTGGGCGCCCTGCTGTCCACGGCGGTGTCCGCGGTCTCGGGGTACGCGCTGGCCGTGTACCGCTTCCGCGGCAAGGAGACCGTCTTCAACATCCTGCTCGCCGGGGTGCTGATGCCTCCGGTGATCCTGGCCGTACCGCAGTACCTGCTGCTGGCCGAGGCCGACATGACCGACTCCTACCTCTCGGTCCTGCTGCCGCTGATCCTCTCCCCGTACGGTGTCTACCTCGCCCGGATCTACGCGGCGGCCGCCGTACCGGCCGATGTGATCGAGGCGGGGCGGATGGACGGCGGCGGCGAGTGGCGGATCTTCCGGACCATCGCGCTGCCGATGATGCTGCCGGGTCTTGTGACGGTGTTCCTGTTCCAGTTCGTGGCGGTCTGGAACAACTTCCTGCTTCCCTACATCATGCTCGGCGACGACGAGAAGTTCCCGGTGACCCTGGGGCTCTACACGCTGCTCCAGCAGGGTTCGAACACCCCGGCGCTCTACACCCTGGTCATCACCGGAGCGCTGCTGGCGATCGTCCCGCTGATCGCGCTGTTCCTGGTGATCCAGCGGTTCTGGAGCCTCGACCTGCTCTCCGGCGCCGTAAAGTCCTGACAGCTCCTCAACAGGGCTTCCCACAGTGATGAAAGATCGCACCATGAGCCGCACAGAACACAACGGCACGGGTCGTCCCCGGCCGCCGACGATCCACGATGTCGCCCGGGAGGCCGGGGTCTCCCGGGGCACGGTCTCCCGGGTTCTCAACGGCGGTCACAACGTCAGCCCGGCCGCGCTCGACGCGGTGCAGTCCGCCATACGCAGGACCGGCTACACCGTGAACCGGCACGCACGGTCGCTGATCACCGGCCGTTCCGACTCGGTGGCGTTCCTGCTGACCGAACCCCAGGAACGCTTCTTCGAGGACCCGAACTTCAACGTGCTGCTGCGCGGCTGCACCACGGCGCTCGCCGCGCACGACGTCCCGCTGCTGCTGATGATCGCGGGGACGGAGGCGGAACGCCGGAGGAACATGCGCTACATCGCCGGGCACGTGGACGGGGTGCTGCTGGTCTCCAGCCACTCCGGCGACCCGGTCGCCGCACAGCTGCACGACGCCGGCGTACCGCTGGTGGCGTGCGGGAAGCCGCTGGGGCAGGGGTCGAAGGTCAGCTATGTGGCGGCGGACGACCAGGGCGGCGCCCGGGACATGGTGCGCTACCTCCACGGGTCGGGGCGCCGCCGGATCGCCACGGTCGCCGGGCCGCTGGACACCCCCGGCGGTGTGGAGCGGCTTGCGGGCTACCGGGCGACGCTCGCCGAGTGCGGGCTCCCCTACGACGACGCACTGGTCGTGCCGGGCGACTACAGCCGTGCGGGCGGTGAGGCCGCGGCCTCGCTGCTGCTGGAGCGGGCCCCTGACGTCGACGCGGTCTTCGTCGCGTCGGACCTGATGGCGCAGGGCGTGCTGAGCGCGCTGGAGAAGGCGGGCCGGCGGGTGCCGCAGGACATCGCGGTCGGAGGCTTCGACGACTCACCGGCTGCGCTCGCGGCGCGCCCGGAGCTGACGACGGTCCGCCAGCCGTGGGACCGGATCAGCGCCGAGATGGTACGGGTGCTGCTGGCGCAGATCGGCGGCGAGGACCCGGCCGCGGTCATTCTCCCCACCGAGCTGGTGCGCCGGGACTCGGCGTAGGGGCCCTCCGCGTGGATCCCGCGCAGGGACGGGCCGCCGGGTCAGGCGTCCAGCGCCGGGTAGTCGGTGTAGCCCTTCGCGCCGCCGCCGAAGAAGGTCGACGGGTCCGGGGCGTTGAAGGGCCCGCCGGCCTTCAGCCTGGCCGGCAGGTCCGGGTTCGCGAGGAACAGGGCGCCGTAGGTGATGATGTCGGCGATCCCGTCGTCGATGACCGTGTGGTGCTCGGGTCCTGTGGGCCCGTCCGAGAACACGTTGATCACGAGGGTGCCCGTGAACTTCTTGCGCAGCGCGAGCGTCAGCTCACGGATGTCCACCTGCTCCAGGACGTGGAGGTAGGCGAGCCCGAGCGGCTCCAGTTCCGTGACGAGCGCGGTGTAGGCGTCGTCAGGCTCGGGCTCCTCGATGCCGTTGTAGGGGTTTCCGGGCGAGATGCGCAGCGCGGTCCGCTCGGCGCCGATCTCGGCGGCGACCGCCTTGACCACCTCGGTGGCGAAGCGGATGCGGCCCTGGACCGAGCCTCCCCACGCGTCGGTGCGCAGGTTGGTGTTGGGGGCCAGGAACTGGTGGATCAGATACCCGTTGGCGCCGTGCAGTTCGACACCGTCGAAGCCCGCGTCGACCGCGTTGCGGGAGGCGGTGACGAAATCATCGACGGTCACGCGGATCTCCGCGTCGGTGAGCTCCCGCGGCTCCACGAAGTCCTTCGGCCCCACCTGGGTGTAGACCTGGCCGGGCGCCGCGACGGGAGAGGGCGCGACCGGGACGAGCCCGTCGGGCAGCAGGACGGGGTGGCCGATCCGGCCCGCGTGCATGATCTGGGCGAAGATCCGCCCGCCCGCCGCGTGCACGGAGTCGGTGACCCTACGCCAGGAGGCAACCTGCTCGGCACTGTACAGACCGGGGGTCGAGGGATAGCCCTGTCCCACCACGGACGGCTGGATTCCCTCGGTGATGAGTAGTCCGGCAGAGGCGCGCTGAGTGTAGTAGTCGACGGTGAGGTCGGTGGCCGTGCCCCCTTCGCCCGCCCTGCTGCGGGTCATCGGCGCCAGGGCGATGCGGTTGGAGAGCTGCGTACCCGAGAGGTCGACGGGATCGAACACGGTGGTCATGAAAGCCTCCGAGGCATTTACATGGTCGGCCAAGTAATCAACGTGCGGCTCACTGTAACCCACTAATTGGCCGACCAAGGTAAAGTTCATGAGGACGTCATGAACCCGCACCGCGCCGCACCGAGGAGTGCCGATGAAGGCCGACCGCACCGCCTCCGCCGATCCCGCAGGCCTCGGCGTGCTGCCCGGGGCGGCCCTCGGCGGCCCCGTCAGTCACGCGGTCTCACGGGTGGCCAGGCTGCACAGGATCACGGCGGGCCGACTGCTCAAGGGGCTCGGGCTCTACCCCGGGCAGGAGTTCCTGATGATGCATCTGTGGGACACCGGGGCGGTCCGCCAGGCCGAGCTGATCAAGGCCGTGGACCTCGACCCGTCCACCGTGACCAAGATGCTCCAGCGCCTCGAACAGGCCGGGCATGTGCGCCGCCGCCCCGACCCGGACGACCGGCGGGCCGTCCTGGTGGAGGCGACCGAGGAGAGCTGCGCCCTGTACGCCGAGGTGCGCGGCGCCTGGTCGGGCCTGGAGGAGCACACCCTCGCGGGGCTCGGATCCGCCGAACGCGCGGAGCTGACCCGGCTGCTGGCCAAGGTGGAGGCCAACCTCTGCCAGGAGACCGGGGACTACCCCGCGCAGTAGCTCAGCCGGCCAGGACGCCCAGTGCACGGTCGACGTCGGCCTCGGTGTTGTACAGGTGGAAGGCGGCCCGCAGGTTCCCCGCCCGGGCCGAGACCATCACCCCGGCGGCGGCCAGGTCGGGCTCCCGGCCGCCCAGGCCGGGCACGGCGACGATGGCGGAGGTGCCGGGCACGGCCTCGCGCCCGATCGACGCGAGCCCCTCGCGGAAGCGGGCGGCGAGCGCGGTGGCATGGGTGTACACGGCGTCCACCTCGACCTCGGAGAGCAGGGCCAGGGACTGCTCGGCCGCGTGGTAGGAGAGGAACGCGACCGGTTCGTCGAAGCGCCGGGCGTCGGCGGCGAGCTTCTCGACAGGCCCGTAGGTGCTGTTCCAGCGGTCCTCGGCGGCGACCCAGCCCACGTAGAGCGGGCGCAGGGCCTGCTGCGCCTCTTCGGTCACCGTCAGGAACGACGTACCCCTGGGGCTCAGCAGGAACTTGAATCCGCCGGTGACGGTGTAGTCGTAGGCGCCTGCGTCCAGCGGCAGCCATCCGGCCGACTGGCTGGCGTCGAGCAGCGTACGGGCCCCGTGCGCGGCGGCTGCCGCGCGGACCGCGTCCAGGTCGGCGACCCGGCCGTCGGAGGACTGGACGGCCGAGAAGGCGACGAGCGCGGTACCGGGCCGCACGGCGTCGGCCAGCCCTTCGAGCGGGACGTACCGCATCTCCAGGTCGCCACGTACGGCGAAGGGGCTGACGACGGAGCTGAACTCCCCCGTGGGCGCGAGGACTTCGGCACCCGGCGGCAGGGAGGCCGCGATGAGTCCCACATGCGCGGCGACGGATCCGCCCAAGGCCACCCGCGCGGGTGCGACCCCGGCGATCCGGGCGAACCCGGCACGGGCCGCGTCCACCGAATCGAAGCTTCCCGCACCACCCCTGACACCGGCGCCGCAGTCATCGGCAAGGGACTTGACGGCCTCCACGGCGCGACGCGGCAGCAACCCGCAGCTGGAGGTGTTCAGATAGGTGGTCCCGGATGCGAATTCGGTGGCCCTGACCCGGTCGATCGCAGAAGTCTCCATGCGGGACAGCCTGACGGCCGCCCCACCTCGCGTCAATCACACGAGTTTGAGTTGCGCGGCCAAGAAGCCCTTATACGGGCTGGTCGGACGCCTCCGACCGGTCCACGTCGCAGGCGCCGTCCGCGTCGCAGGCCGCCGCGTCCCCGCCGACCGGGGTGAGGCCGGGGGCCTCACGGTCCTTCCACGCCTGCTCCAGAGCCTGGGCGAAGACCTCGGCGGGCTGCCCGCCCGAGATGCCGTAGCGCCGGTCGAGCACGAAGAACGGGACGGCGTCGGCGCCCAGCTCGGCCGCCTCGCGCTCATCGGCGCGCACGCCGTCGGCGTACGCCCCGGGGTCGGCCAGCACCGCGCGTGCCTCGTCGGCGTCGAGTCCCGCCTCGACGGCCAGGTCGGCCAGCACCGCGTCGTCGAAGACCGAGCGCTCCTCGGCGAAGTTCGCCCGGTAGACGCGCGTCAGCAGCTCGTCCTGGCGTCCGCGTGCCTTGGCGAGGTGCAGCAGCCGGTGGATGTCGAAGGTGCTGCCGTGGTCACGCCCGTCGGCGCGGTAGCCGAGCCCCTCCGCCTGCGCGTTCGCCGCGACGCTGGCCTCCATGCCACGGGCCTGCTCGGGGCTGCGCCCGTACTTCTGGGCCAGCATGTCGATCACCAGCTCGGTGTCGCCCTTGGCCCGGCCCGGGTCGAGCTCGAAGGAACGGTGGACCACCTCGACGTCGTCGCGGTGGGCGAACCCGGCCAGGCCCTTCTCGAAGCGGGCCTTGCCGACGTAGCACCACGGGCAGGCGATGTCGCTCCATATCTCGACGCGCATGACTCTTCCGCTCTCCAGTTCCGCCGTACCGGTACGGAGGGTGCCTCCGCGGCCGGTTCAACGTGCGGACGGAGCGGTTGATTCCCGGCGCGGGGGCGGGCCCGGCCGGCTCAGTGCCGTACGGGCCCGCCGGGCCCTCAATGGTCCGCGCAGCAAGGAGTCGGGTCCGGCACCTCGAACGGGACCAGGGTGCCGCCCACCGCGGGCATCGCGGCGAGCACCAGCTCGCCGTCCCGCCACTGCGGCCGGACGAAGTCCCGGGTGACCACGCGGGTCGCCGGGTCCGGCCCGTCCGGCGCCCCGAGGACCCGGACGCGCTCGATCGCCGAACCGCTCACCAGCTCGGCGACCGTGAGGGTGCCCGTCAGGCCGTCCGCGCCCGGATAGAGCACCGCACGCCCCGCCCCGTCCCAGGCGCCGTCCTTCACCTGGTGCCCCTGACCCGTGAGGCGGCCCCTGGCGCTCTCGATGACGGCCTCGGACCCGGCGGCCAGGGACAGTGCCACCCGTGGCCGGCCACCGTCGGCGTCCCGCACCAGATGGGTGCAGCCGAACGCGTCGGGAGGGAGCGCGAGTCCGGCGGCAAGGTCCCGCAGCAGCTGGTCCGCCTCGTGCAGCCGGGTCACCGAGGTGTCGATGCCGATGGCGTACGGCGGTGGGTTCACGACGGCAGGACCCAGACCGGGTTGGAGTAGAACCACAGGTCGCGCCACGGGTCGGCGTCACCGACGACGTCGATGGCCGGGCCCGCCGGGTCGACGGACGCGCCCATCGCACCGACGGCGGAACGGTTGCCGTCGGTGCCGCGCAGCCGGAGGTAGACGGGGCGGTCGACGCGGCCCAGGTCGTAGGTGACGCGGATGGTGCCGGTGGACTTCTTCACCTCGTAGGACTTGACGACCTTCGCGCTCGGGGCGGTGAACGTGTCCTTGTCCTTCACCACACCGGTGACATCGCCCTGGATGACGTCGACGCGGGCCGGCGTGGGCTGGAAACCGGCCCAGTTGGGGCCGCCGGCCGGAGTCACCTCCACCGTGAGGGTGACACGGGTGCCCTTCTTGACCTGGAGGGCACCGCCCAGGGTCGCCCAGCGGCTGCCGCCCGACACCCGGACGTCGAGGCCGCTGATGAGCTGGCCGTGGTCGACCCAGACACGGCCGGCTCGGATGCCGTCCATGACGGAGGCGTAGGAGAAGTCCTCGGCGCCGACGTGCGTACGGCTGTAGTAGCCGGGCCAGAAGTCGTTCTCCGTGATGTCGATCCGTCCGCCGTAGACCGGGTCGCCGTAACGGCCGTCGGCGTCGAAGTCGCCACCGCCGCGGGCCGCGGTGTCGCCGTAGATCTGGTGCGAGTCGGAGTTGGCGGTGATCCACCACGGCTTGCCCTCGGCGAGCAGGCTGTCCCACAGTCCGCCGACGGTGGCCGTCATCCAGTCGAAGCCGCCCCAGGTGCGGTAGCTCTCCAGCGGGTAGCCGGCGAAGGAGTCGCTGCCGGGGCTGTTGTTGTAAATGCCGCGTGCGCCACCGGGACCGAGCGGCTCGGGCAGGCCGCCCGCCTGGTGGCCGGGTGCGCCCTCGAAGCCGACCGCGATGCGGTGTCCGCCGGAGGTGGCGTCGCGCCAGGCGCGGATCTCGTGCGGGGAGTCGATGCCCTTGCGCGCCGGGTGGTTCGCGAGCATCAAGGCGTCCTTGACCTTGCGGCGCTTGACCTGCTCGGAGAGGAAGGTCAGGCCGGCGACGGCGAGCGCCTCGTTGGCGGGGGTCGAGCCGGTGGCCTCCTTCACGGCGCCGTCGTAGCCGGTCTCGAACTGCTTGAGTACGGAGACCTCGTTCCTGCCCGGGTGGACGAAGACGGTGCCGTGCTCGGCGGCCGGGATATTCCATTCCAGACCCTGGAAGACAAGGGTGTCCTCGTAGGCGGAACGGGCCGCCCTGATGTCCGGGTTGACCTTCTCCACACCGATCCTGGCGTGCGTCTCGCTGCCGTGGTCGGTGATGACCAGCCAGTCCATACCGTGCCTTGCGCCCTGGCGGACCTGGTCGACGACACGGTACTTGCCGTCGCTGCTGTACTGCGTGTGGATGTGGTGGTCGCCCGCCAGCCACAGGAAGCCCTTGGAGCCGCGGCGGTCTGAGCGGGTCCCGGCGGCGTACGCGGGAGCGCTCGCCGCACCGGCCAGCACGCTGCCCGCGGCCACACCGGCACCGAGCAGCCCGGCCCGGCGCAACAGGGTGCGGCGGGACTGCTGTTCGGGATTCAGCGCCTCGTCAGGGACGGAGGTGTCGAAGGCGGCGGGCAGGGGCGCCGTCTCGTGCTGGTGGGGGTGACTGTGGTCGTGATCGTGATGGTGATGCCCGTGTCCGTGTCCGTGTCCCATGACGCTCCTCATGGCTGATGACCGCTGGCGATGGATCGGTACCGCCGGCTACGCGTGTGCCGCGCGGGCCGCACGAGGAGACTCGCGTCAGAAGGTGAACGTCGAACGGCCCCGGCATGGCCGCAGTGAGGTCGGCTGCATCCGCCAGGAGGTTGCGGACCAAAACCCGGGCGATATGCCCGATTTCCATGTCCGCAGTCTCCCCTACGCGGACCTCAACCGAGGCACGGCTCGGCGGGGCTGAGCAACTGGGTGAACTGCTGTGCGGGCGCGGGGATCTGTACGGATTCGCTCTTCACGCCACTCAGGGTGGCCGCGTAACCGTACGCTTACCAGGGGTGATCGCGGTACGTGACCAGCGCGTACCAGTACGTACGACGACGGGTACCGGAGGTACCGGTGGTTCTGGAAGACACGATCGGCGACGACGACGGCTCGCAGGACGCGGCGGACCTGTTCCGGGTCATCGGCCGCCAGCTCCGCCGGCTCAGGGAGCGCGCGGACCTCACCCAGCGGGAGCTCGGTGAGCGGCTCGGCTACAGCGAGGACCTGATCCGGTCCCTGGAGCGGGGCCGCCGCACGGCGCAGCCGGAATTCCTGGACGCGGCGGACGAGTTGCTGGGTGCGGGCGGGCTGCTTCGGGCCGCGAAGGACGACATGGCCAGGGCGAAGGCACGGGCGCGGGTGAAGCATCCGGCGTGGTTCCGGGACTATGCGCGCCTGGAAGCGGACGCGGTGGAACTCTGCTACTACAGCAACCACACCGTTCCCGGGCTGTTCCAGACCGAGGCACACGCGCGCGCTCTCTACGCCATGCGCAAGCCGCTGCTGGACGACGAGACGATCGAGCAGCGCGTGGCGGCCCGGCTGGCCAGGCAGACGCTGCTGACCAGCCGGCCTGCTCCCATGGTGAGCTGCGTGATCGAGGAGGGCGCCCTCCGCCGACCGATCGGAGAGTGGGACATCCACAGATCCCAGTTGGAGGAACTGCTCCAACTCGGTCGACTGCGCAACGTGGAGCTCCAGGTCATGCCGCTGGACCGGCCTGAACACGCAGGCATGGGAGGCCCGTTCATCCTGCTCACCCCGGAGGGCAGGCCCCAGGTCGGTTACCTTGAGGTGCAGAACATCAGCCGGTTGGTCACCGACTTGGCGGAAGTCCGCATCTTGGCCGCACGCTACGGATGCGTTCGGGCTCAGGCACTCTCGCCACGTGAGTCCTTGATCCTGATCGAAAGGTTGCTGGAAGAGCGATGAATGCCGAATCGCGCGAGCAGAACCCCTCCGCTCACTCGTGGTGGAAGAGCAGCTACAGCTCCAACGAGGGCGGCGAGTGCGTCGAGGTGGCCACCACCGAACACGCCGTCCTCGTCCGCGACTCCAAGGACGTCACCCGCCCCCACCTGACCGTCGCCCCCGCCCGCTGGACGCACTTCCTTCGGTACGCCGCCGGGTCCTGACGCCGAGGGTGCGTCAAGCCCCGCTGCCGGCCGGGAGCAGCAGCCGGAAGGTGCAGCCTTCGCCGGGGCCTGTGTCGAGTTCCAGGCGGCCCCCGTGGGCCTCGGCGATCGTCGAGGCGATGGCGAGGCCCAGGCCGGAGCCGCCGTCGTGTGGGGCGCCGGAAGCCGACGGGACACGGTAGAAGCGGTCGAAGACCTGCTGCGCTTCCTCCGGCGACAGACCGGGGCCGTTGTCCGCCACCTCGATGACATGGGCCAGGGTGCCGGCGGGCAGGGCCGACCCTGTGCTGGTACGGCCGGGGCGGTCGGTGCCTCCGGTGCGCGGGCCTGCGCGCAGGCTCCCGACGCGTACCTGGAGCCGGGTGCCCGGCGGGGTATGGGTGCAGGCGTTGTCCAGGAGGTTGGCCAGCACCTGGGCCAGCTGGTGGGGGTCGCCGGAGGCCTCCACGACGTCCAGCTCCGCCGGGCCGCCGCCGGGCCCGGCCCCGAGGGGGGCGAGGGCGATGCGCCGGGCCGGGTGGCGTGCGGCGGAGGCGGCGATGCCGTCGGCGGCCAGCGAGAGCAGGTCGACGGACCCGTGCTCGGTGGTGGGGGCGTCGCCGAGCTTGGCCAGCAGGAAGAGGCTGTCGACCAGGCGGCTCATCCGGTCGGCGTTCTGCGCGATGAGCTCATGGGCCTCACGCCGGCGGGCCGGGGACATGTGCGGGTCGTCCAGCAGGAGTTCGGCGAAGCCCTGGAGGGAGGTCAGGGGGGTGCGCAGTTCGTGCCCGGCGTCCGCCATGAAGCGGCGCAGCCGCCGTTCCGTCCTGTCCTTGCGGTACAGGGCGGCGCGCAGCTGGTCCAGCATGGTGTTGAAGGCGATACCGAGGCGGCCGACCTCGGTGTCAGGGCTGGTGTCGGCGACGTTCTGTTCCAGCTGACCGCTCGTGATGCTGCGGGCGGTGTGTTCGACGCGGGTCAGCGGCCGGAGGCCGAGGCGTACGGCGGCGCCGCCCAGCAGCATGACTGCGCCCGCGGCGAACGCGCCGATGGCCAGGCTGAACCAGAGCAGCTTGGACGTCGCCTCCTCCACGGAGTCCAGGGGGAGGGCGACGACGGCGCCCATCCCGTCGGGCCCGGAGTCGGCGACGACGCGCCAGCTGCCTCCACCGTCCTTGGCGGGCACAGTCGCGGGGCGTCCGTCCACGGGATCGCGCGCGGCGATGTCCTCGGCCAGGTGCGGTTCGCCCCGGCCGGTGCCGAGCGAGTCGGGCAGGAGGCGGCCATCGGCGTCGTAGAAGTAGACACGGAAGTCCGAGGGCAGGGTCTCGTGCGCGGGCGGCCGGTGGGCGGGCGCGGTGCCGTTGGCGATGTCCCGGTAGACGGGCTTGGGCGGGCGGAAGTCGGTGAGCCGCTCGTCGACCTGCCCGACGAGCCAGGAGCGCATCAGGGTCAGCCCGGTGGCCTGGCACACCAGGACCGCCGCGGTGGCGAGGACCGTGGCGATCAGGACCAGGCGCGTACGGAGGGAGCGGGGGCGCAGAGAACGGGGGCGCAGACGCCTCGGTACTCCCCTCACGCCGTCGTGTCCCGTGGCAGGCGCAGGCAGTAACCGACGCCACGCACGGTGTGGATGAGCAGCGGCTCCGTGCGGTCGATCTTGCGGCGCAGGTTCTTGATGTACGTGTCGACGATGCGCGTGTCACCGGCGAAGTCGTGGTGCCAGACCTTCTGCAGGATCTGCTGCTTCTCCAGCACCTTCTCCGGCTGTGCGATGAGGCAGGCCAGCAGCCGGAACTCCGTCGGTGACAGCGGCACCCGCTGCCCGGCACGGTGCACCTCGTGGGCCTCTTCGTCGAGGGTGAGGTCGGCGTAGCGCAGCGGTGGGCGCTCGGCCGGCGGCGGTGCGTGCGGTCCGGCACTGCGGCGGAGGATGGCGCGCACCCGCAGCAGGATCTCCTGGACGTGGAACGGCTTGGTGACGTAGTCGTCCCCGCCCGAGCTGAGGCCGATGATGCGGTCCTCGACCTCGGTGCGCGCGGTGAGGAAGAGGACCGGGGTGTAGACGCCCCGGGCGCGCAGTTCGCGCGTCACGGTGAAGCCGTCGGTGTCGGGGAGCATCACGTCCAGCACGATCAGGTCAGGCCCGCCCCGGCCGGTCTCGGACAGGGCGTCCTGCCCGGTTCCGGCCGATGTGACGGCGTACCCGGCGGCGTGCAGGGCGGAGGTGAGCAGGGTGCGGATGCTCGGGTCGTCCTCGACGACCAGAACGGTGTGCCGGGCTGATGCGGCCGTCACGGCTGGTTCACCTCGGGTGGTACGGGCGGTTCATGCGTCGGCCGGGCGGGGGCGCGCGGTACGGCTTCCACCGTACTGGGCGCCCGCCGCGACCTGCGGATACGTGGGCGTGGTGGCGCCCCGGACCGGGTCGGGCACATCCGGGTCCGGGGCGCCGGTGGTCAGCCGGTGACCTCCTTGTTCTTCGCCAGTGCCTCGGTGCGCGCGGTGACGGTCGTACGCAGCGTGGCCACGGCCTTCTTCAGGGCCGTCGCGTCGCCACCGGCCTTCTCGGCCTGTCCGGCGATGTCGTCCAACGCCTTGGTCGCGGCGCCCGAGCCGAAGTACTTCTCGTACAGCTCGCTGTACGCCTTCCTGTAGACGCCGTCGAACGCGTCCAGCTTCAGGAAGCGCTCCTTGAGGGCGTGGCCGCCCATGCCACCGCCGGCGCCACCGGGGCCGCCCTCGCCTCCGCCCGGCATCCCGGCGCCGTCCGGAGGCTCCATGCCGTCGGGCAGCTCCATGCCCTCCGGCAGTTCGGGCATGCCCTGCGGCGGACCGTCCTGCCGGCCGCCGGCGTCCTGCCCGCCGGCGGCCTGGCCGCCGGTGGCCTGACCGCCTTCGTCCTGGCCCTCGGTCGCCTGGCCGGGCCGGCCGCCGCCGCCCATGCTCATCTGGTCGTCGGGCCCCGCGTCGGTGTCTCCGCTGAAGGTGAGGTTGTAGTCCCAGCCGAGTACGGAGAACTTCTTCGTGTCCAGGTCGTACCAGAGCAGGTAGTTCTTACCCGGCCCTGCCATGTCGTCGAAGTTCATCAGCAGGTTCTGCGTGGCGACGTACTTGGCGAACGATTCCACGTCGACGTGCTTGTCGAGGTCCGCGGCGAACTCCTTGTCGGACGCCTCGTCGACCCACTTGATGAACTTCATGACGGGTTCGAGGTCCTGGCTTCCGACCTTGTTGAGCTGCCGGAACGACGTCTCGTAGCCGGAGGGGTCGTCGCCCTTGTAGGCGAAGCTGCCGCCCGCCCGGGCCTTGTACAGCACCCCGTTGCCGTCGACGTCCTCGGCGTACTCGGTGTCGGGATTCTCGACCATGAGCCGGGTGACGGCCGGACGGTCGTTGACGGTCACCGTCGTGAAGCCGTACCGCTCGGCCTTCTCCCCGCTCTCGTCCGTCAGCGACAGCGCCAGCGCCTCGTTGAGCGGAACCTGCTCGTCGGGTCCCGGGCGCAGCGAGATCTCCCGCTCGCCCTGGTAGGCGCGGCCCTCGACGAATTCGTCGATCTTGATGAGCAGGGGGAGCTCTTCCGGCTTGTCGGCGGAGAGGTCGTACTGCGTCATCCCGCCGCCGCGCCCGGCGCCACCGGCAGCTGCCTTGTCACCACCGGCGGCGGCGTCACCAGCCCCGGCCTTGTCGCCACCCGCAGCTCCGCCACCACCCGCGGCCTTGTCGCCACCCGCAGCTCCGGCAGCACCCGCGGCCTTGTCACCACCCGCAGCTCCGGCACCACCAGCGGCACCCGCACCACCGGCACCGCCGGCGGCCTTGTCACCGCCACCCGCGGCCTGGCCGCGTTCCTGTCCGCGGCCCTGCCCCGCTCCGCCCGGCATTCCGCCGCCTGCGCCGCCCTTGTTGCCGCGCAGGGACATCAGCGTGGAGTTCCCCTTCAGCCGGATCCCCACGTCCTGGAGGTAGACCCCGTCGATGGTGACGTCCGCCTTGATGGGGTCCTTGGTCCCGTCGTCCTTGAACTCCTTCATCATCTTGTCGAAGTCGGTCTGCTCGTACGACAGATGGATCGAGTGCTTGACGGTGGTGTCGTAGAGGTCGACCGAGCCCTTGACGTCGTCGGTGATCGTGTTGGCCTCCACCTGCGAGGCCGAGGTGACGTAGGGCGAGATGCGGGCGTCACCGAAGGCGTACACCATGACGGCGAGGCCCACGCACAGCGCTCCGGCCGGTTTCCAGTGATGCCGCAGCCGCACCGGGAGGCGGTCCTTCAGCCGCCTGCGGCGCACCGGCGTCGTACCGCCGCTCATCACAGGTCGGTCGTGTCGTAACCGGTCAGTACCGTCACCCGCTGCCCCGAGGTGCGCTCCTGCAGGGCCGTGACGAGGTCACCGGGTTCGGTGCCCTTCTTCATCCGGACCGTGTAGAACACCTCGTTGAGCGCTCCGCCGCGGATCGTCTCGGTGCTGACCAGCTCGAACTCGCTGGTGTACTTGATCAGCACGTCACGGATGGCCGGCGTGTAGTCCTCGCCCGCGGGGACCTGGACCTTGACGACCTGGCGCTGGACGTTCAGTGCGAACCAGTTGAACTTGAACATCACGAGGATCACGACGCAGATCACGACGGCGCCGACGGCGGCCAGCGTGTAGAAGCGGGCGCCGCAGGCCATCCCGATGGCCATCGCCAGGAAGATGAAGCCGACGTCCCTCGTCTCCTTCACCGCGTTCCGGAAGCGGACGACGGACAAGGCGCCGACCAGGGAGAACGCCCGTGCCAGGTTCGAGCCGACGACCAGCATGATCAGGGCGACGATCATGCCGACGATGACCAGCGTCTGGACGTAGGACTGGCTGTACGAGACGTTGCGGTGCGTGTACCGGTAGGTGTAACCGATCACCGTGCTCAGGATGAACGACAGCGCCATGGCGGCGACCACGTCGGCGACGCTGAACGTCCCGCTGAGTTCCTGCAGATCGAAGTTCATTGTGCTCCTGCTTTCACCGGCGCGTGCGGCGCCGCCGGCTGCCCCAGCGGCAGTCGGGTGTGGGGGGTGGGGGGCGGACAGTCCGCCTCGGCCACGTGGAAGACCGACCTGGGCGCCAGGCCGAACGCTTCGATGGACTGCACGTACTTGCTGACCCGCACCAGGCTCAGGTTCCGGCGCGCGGCCAGGTCCGTGATCCAGTACGGTGTGCGCTCGTTGACCTTGATCTCCATCACCGTCATGTGGGGCGGGATGGTGAACCTGTTCTCCGGTGTCTCGGTCCCGAAGTGGAAATCGCGGTCACGGCCCCGGATCCGCCGGTCGAAGGTGACTCGCAGCCCGGTGTCGGACGCTCGGCCGACCAGCGCCTCTCGCTGGTATCCGGTGATCGCCGTCGGGCGGAGGTTCAGCCGGATGACGAGGTCCAGCACCTCCTGGATGAAGGGCCCCTCCTGGGGCGAGTGCTCCACCATCTCCCGTGCGTCGCACAGCCTTCTGGCGGTGGCGTACGGCAGGGTGATGCGGCGCTTCTGCGTCACCCGGTTCACGCGCTGCTTGATCTCCACGCACACCGGTGACTCCTCGGTGACACCGTCGAGGTCTCCGTAATGCCGGATCCGCAGCTTGCGCCGGAACTTCAGGCCTTCGATCTTCTCCCAGTAGAACCGCAGCTCGGGGCTGTCGTAGTACAGGCTCCAGACCCCGTAACCGCCCACCGGGCTGTTCAGGTCGCGGTCCATCCGCTCGCCGAGCTCCTCCCGGATCCCGGCGGCCTGTTCCACGGGCACGAGGTACTTCAGCTCGAACCGGTTGAACGCGTGCAGCCTGCTCGCCACGTGCAGCGGCTGGTCGCCCTCGGGGGCCGGGGCGTCGCCGTCCCGGGACCCACGGGGTGCGGCCGTGTCGGGTCGCGACACCTTGCGCCTCCTTGCGTCTGAGTGCCGGACCTGGCCGGCACGGACACGCAATCAAGGGCGCATGAGGAAGCCGTGAGAAACACGGGTTGATTGCAGGAGGATCCTGGGTGACATACGGATGAACACCAGGCGGCACGCGGCAGACCGGGGCTCCACGGACGAAGGGCCCGGAATCCTCTCGGATCCGGGCCCTTCGTGGGTGTACGGGGTCGTCAGCTGCCGTCGCGCAGGTCGCCGAGGCCGATGGGCCTGAAGGCGATCCGGTCGAATGTCACCGTGCAGCCGTCGCCGGTGGGCGACTGGGCGAGGAAACCGATACGGGCCGCCGCCCGTGCCTCGTCCGTGCCGAGGGTGAACAGCCGGACGAAGGTCCAGTGCTCACCGTCCGGCGAGGCGTGGAAGGCGAAGGAGCTGCCGATGCGGCTGAGCCGCAGCCAGTGGCTGTCCCCTTCCACCACGGCGGAGTTCACGTCGTCGGAGTGGCCCCGGGTGACGACGGTGCAGATCGTCGGGTGCTCCGGGGAGAGCTCGAGGCAGAGCTTGGCCCACTCCCGCTCGCCGACATGGAGGTAGAGCACCCCCGCGTCGAAGGGGGCGGCGAAGCCGACGCGAACCCGGGCGATCAGCTGGAAGTCGCCCTCCGGGGCCGGGCCCAGCAGACGCGGTGCGTCGGTGGCGGGCTCCAGGCCGCCGCCGGGCGGGACGAAACGGTCCTGCTCCGCCCCTGCCGTGCCGGTCAGCACACCTTCTCCGTACGCCCATCCGCCCTCGGGCCCGGCGGGCTCCAGAGGGAAGGGGAGCTCGGGGAGTCGCACGGTCGTCATGCGCGCCGCCCGTCGACCCGTCGCGGCAGGTGCTGCGGGTTGTCCTCGCGGAGCTCGGGCGGCAGCAGCGCCTCGGGGGTCGACTGGTAGCTCACCGGACGCAGCCAGCGCTCGATCGCGGTGGCGCCGACCGAGGTGGAGGTGGAGGTGGTCGCCGGGTAGGGCCCGCCGTGGTGCTGGGCGGGAGCGACGGCGACACCGGTCGGCCAGCCGTTGACCAGGACACGGCCGGCCACCGGGGTGAGCTCGGCCAGCAGGCCCGCTGCGCCGCCCGCGGCCTCATCCGTGGCGATCTGGAGGGTGGCGGTGAGGTTGCCCGGCAGACGGGACAGCACGGCTGTGATCTCGTCGGCGGAGTCGTAGCGCGCGACGACGGTGACGGGGCCGAAGCACTCCTCCAGGAGCGCGTCGTGCGGTCCCTCCTGGGCCAGCCGCCCCGCCGGTACGGTCAGGAAACCGGCCGAGACCGTGTGCTCGCCGCCCGCGCCCGGGGTGACCGGGGCATCCACGTCCGGGAGCGCGGCCCGCTCGGCCACCCCCTGGACGAAGGCGTCGCGCATCCGGTGGTCGAGCATGACCCCGGAGCCCGTGCCGCTCACTGTCTCGGTCAGCGACTTCAGCAGCTGGTCGCCCGCCGGACCTGACGGGGCGAACACGAAGCCGGGCTTGGTGCAGAACTGCCCGACGCCCATGGTCATCGAACCGCCGAGCCCGGCACCGATCTGCTCACCGCGCTCGGCGGCTGCGGCCTCCGTGATCACGACCGGGTTGAGCGAACCGAGCTCGCCGTGGAAGGGGATCGGGGTGGGCCGGGCGGCCGCGGCGTCGAACAGGGCGCGGCCGCCACGGACCGAGCCGGTGAAACCGGCGGCGGAGACGAGCGGGTGCTTCACCAGCTCCACACCCGCCTCGAAGCCGTGGACCACGGTCAGGACGTCCTCGGGCAGGCCGTGCTGCGCCGCGGCCCTGCGCAGGAGCGAGGCGCAGAGCTCCGAGGTCGCGGGGTGGTCGGGGTGCGCCTTGACGACGACGGGGCAGCCCGCGGCGAGCGCGCTCGCGGTGTCGCCGCCGGGGACGGAGAAGGCGAGCGGGAAGTTGCTGGCGGCGTAGACGGCGACGACGCCGAGCGGGATCTTGTAGCGGCGCAGGTCAGGCCAGGGCGGGGTCCTGCTGCCGTCCTCGTGGTCGATGTGGATGTCGAGGTAGGCGCCCTCGTCGACGACCTCAGCGAAGGCCCGCAACTGGGCCGCCGTACGGGCGAGTTCGCCGGTCAGCCGGGCCGGGCCGAGCGCGGACTCCGCGTCGGCCGCCTCGATGACGTGTTCCTCGGCCCCGGCGAGCAGGTCGGCCGCGGTACGGAGGAACGCGGCGCGTACGGTGCGGTCGGCCAGCGCCCCGCGCGCGGCGTGCGCCGCCCGGACCGCACGGTCGACCTCTTCCGCTGTCGCCTCCACCGCAACCTGCTCACGCGGGTTCCCCGTTCGGGGGTCGACGCTCCAGACTGGTGCTGCTGCCACCGTGATTCCTTCCGGTCCACTGCCACACAGGAGAAGTTGTTCGGTATTCTGAACAGCGTTCCTGATCGTGAATACACAGGAACTCTATTTCCGGGCGCTCAGTGTTGGCAAGAAGTTGCAGGGTCGTACAAGCAGGGTGGAAGGGGCATGAGGCATGTCGGTTGGCGAGTCCGGTGGGGCGCAGGTCAAGTCCGCTGTGAGGACGGTGGAACTCCTCGAGTACTTCGCGGGGCGGCCCGGTATGCACTCCCTGGCCGCGGTGCAGGAGGCCGTCGGCTACCCCAAGTCCAGCCTCTACATGCTGCTGCGCACGCTGGTGGAGCTCGGCTGGGTGGAGACCGACGCCACGGGCACGCGGTACGGGATCGGCGTCCGCGCCCTGCTCGTCGGCACCTCGTACATCGACGGTGACGAGGTCGTCGCCGCCGCGCGCCCCACCCTGGACCGGCTCTCCGACGACACCACGGAGACCATCCACCTGGCCCGGCTGGACGGGACGAACGTGGTATACCTCGCCACCCGGCAGTCCCAGCACTATCTGCGCCCCTTCACCCGGGTCGGCCGCCGGCTGCCCGCGCACTCCACCTCGCTCGGCAAGGCGCTGCTGGCGACCCACAGCGACGAGCAGGTCCGCAAGATGCTGCCCGAGACGCTGCCGGGGCTGACGGAGCACACCCTCACCGACCGCGAGAAGCTGATCGAGGAGCTGCACCTCATCCGCGAGCAGGGTTACGCGGTGGACCGCGAGGAGAACACCCTGGGGCTGCGCTGCTTCGGCGTCGCGATCCCGTACCGCACTCCGGCGCGCGACGCGATCAGCTGCTCGGTGCCGGTCGCCCGGCTCACGCCGGCGCACGAGCAGATGGTCAAGGACGCACTGTTCGACGCCCGCGACCGGCTCACCCTGGCGACCCGCAGGCTCTGAGCGCCCGGAGCGGGAGAGGCACCGGAGCGGTGCGCCTGAGAAACCGGTGAGAAGGAACACGGACGGGAACGTCTCCGGCGCCCCCGTTCGTCCCTCAAGCGGGATGAACAAGACGATCAGGCGCGCTTCGGTCTTCTGCCTGCTGATGGTTCTCGCACTGCTGGTGCGGGCGACCTGGGTGCAGGCGTACGAGGCACGGGCGCTCGCAGACGACGAACACAACCGGCGGAACACGATCGCGCAGTACGCGCAGCCGCTCGGTGACATCATCGTGGCCGGCTCCCCGGTCACCGGTTCGAAGGAGACGGACGGCGACGACCTCCGGTACAAGCGCACCTACACCCAGGGTGAGCTGTACGCGTCGGTCACCGGCTACAGCTCGCAGGCCTACGGCGCCACCCAGCTGGAGGGCATCTACAGCGATGTCCTCGACGGCACCGACGACCGGCTGAAGAATCCCACCGACGTGATCACCGGGAAGCAGACCGCCCCCGGCAACGTCCTGACGACGATCGACCCGAGCGTGCAGAAGGCCGCCTACGAGGCGCTCGGTGACGACCGGGGAGCCGCGGTCGCGATGGACCCGGAGACCGGGCAGATCCTGGGCATGGTCTCGTCCCCCTCCTACGACCCCTCCGACATCAGCGGGACGGCGGACGGCGACACCTGGCAGAAGCTGCTGGACGACACGAGCAAGCCGCTGGTCAACCGGGCACTGCGGCAGCCGCTGCCGCCCGGCTCGACGTTCAAGCTGGTGGTCGCGTCGGCGGCGCTGGAGAACGGCCTGTACGACTCGGTCGACGACCCCACGGACAGCCCCGACCCGTACACCCTGCCGAACACGACCACGCCCCTGTCCAACGAGAACCCTTCGGCCCCCTGCAAGAACGCCACACTGCGCACGGCCCTCCAGTACTCCTGCAACAACGTCTTCGCGAAGGTGGCGGCCGATCTCGGCCAGGACAAGCTGAAGGCGATGGCCGACGCCTTCGGCTTCGACACCGAGAAGCTGGACGTGCCGGTGCGGGCCTCGCAGAGCGTGTACCCGAAGGGCATGGACAAGGCACAGACCGCGCTGACCGGCATCGGTCAGTTCGAGGTGACCGCGACCCCGATGCAGATGGCCATGGTCTCGGCCGCCCTCTCCAACGACGGCGAGCTGGCCTCGCCGCACATGGTCTCCAAGGTGACGGACGCCGACGGCTCCACGCTGCAGGAGTATCCGGACGGTGACACCGAGCAGGTCGTGAAGGCGTCCACCGCCGAGCAGCTCCGCAGCGCGATGGTCACCGTCGTGGAGAAGGGCACCGGCAGCAACGCGAAGATCGACGGCGCCGAGGTCGGCGGCAAGACGGGAACCGCGCAGAACGGCGTGGACAACAGCAACACCCCGTACGCCTGGTTCACCTCGTACGCGAAGGACGACTCCACAGGGAAGCAGGTCGCGGTCGCGGTGGTCGTCGAGGACTCCGGCGCGGCCCGCTCCGAGGTCAGCGGCAACGGCCTGGCGGCGCCGATCGCACAGAAGATGATGAAGGCGGCCCTGGCGGACTGAGGGAGCGAGCGGGGCCGCACACCTCCGCTCTCAGCAACGGGCTGATCGCCCTGTGCGGCGGTTTCTTCGGCACCAGGGCTTCACGTTTCCCCCGTGTTGCGCCTTACTGGGAATCGCACACGTCGAAGCGCTTCCGGGGTCCTCATTGGTACGCTCTCGCCCCGCGAACGGACTTGGGAACGTACACAGTCCGTCCGAGCGCGCAGGGATCCAGTGCCGGAGAAGGGGTACACGTGGGCACCGTCGTGGATGATGCCGCTGCCGCCGAGTTCCACGCGTTCTTCGAGGCGCATTACGCCGAACTCGCCCGGCTCGCCCATCTGCTGACGGGTGAGGCGGATGCGGCGGACGATCTGGCGGCCGACGCGCTCATGGCGCTCTGGCACCGCTGGGACCGCGTCAGGGGTGCCGACCACCCGGTGGCGTACGCCAGGGGGGTCGTCGCCAACCTGGCCCGTACGCGCATCCGCAGCGCGGTCCGGGAGCGCCGAAGAATCGCGCTGTTCTGGGCTCCGCGCGGCGCCGGGGACGGCTATGCGGCGGACGGGCCCGATGTGCCGGCCGTGGTGGACGTCCAAGGGGCACTGCGCAGACTGCCGTTCCGTAAGCGTGCGTGCGTGGTTCTGCGGCACGCCTTCGATCTGTCCGAACGCGACACCGCTCTGGTCCTCGGGATCTCGGTGGGTACGGTGAAGAGCCAGACCTCGCGCGGTGTGGCGGAACTCCAGCGGCTGCTCGGCCCCGAGGCCCCGGCGGCACAGGTGCAGGTGGCCGCCGCCGGACAGCGCACCGGAGGAAGGCACTGATGGACGAGGACCTGCGGGAGCGGCTGCGCGCAGCCGCCGCTTCGCACCGCCCCGACCGGGCACGGATGCTGGCCAGGGTCGAGCGCGGCATGGCGCAGGAGCCACCGGCCCGTCCCGCCCGCCCGCCTCGTACGCCGATGCCGTGGCTGCGGGTCGTCGGCGCGACGGCGGCGGTGTGCGGGGTGCTGACGGCCGGGGCGTTCGCGGTCACATCGACGGCCGGCCGTGAGCAGCCTGCGGGCGGGCAGCGGGTGGCCGCCGAGCCCTCGACGTCCGCCTCCGCGACACCGCCCCCTGGCCGGGGCGGTGTGCTGCCCGCCGAGGACGGACCGCTGACGTCGAAGGGTTCGCTGAATCCGGACAGCAACGACTACTGGGCGCAGAGCGAGGTGACGGTCACGACGGCCCGGACACTGTCCACGCTCACCGTCGAACTGCGGATCGCGCTGAACGGCGGGGTGAACAGCACCGGTTCCTGGCGCTCGCTGCCCGAGAAGGACTTCGTGGTGTCGGCGCGCGAGGAGGACGGCCACCTCGTCTACCGCTGGACCCTGAAGCAGGGGCGGAGCGTACCGGCCGGGACGCACACCTTCGCGGGGCAGTACAACCACGCGGAGGGCACCCGCGACATCGGGCGGGACGACTACACGGCGCGGGGGCGTGCGGCGGGTGAACTGACCTCGGTGGGCGGCGACTTCGGCACCGGGCGCTGAGCGAGAACAATCCGGAACCCCGGCAACCGTTCCGTGGACGGCGGCGACTGGAGGAGTGCAGGACGCTCCCCCCACCTTCCAGAACGGGATCGATCGACATGAGTGAACGAGCGCACACACACCGCCGCCGCGTCGGCAAGCGCCGCATGGCCACCGCGCTGACCGCGGCCCTGGGCCTCACCGGCGCCGCCCTGGCCACGAACATGATGCTCCAGCCCGCAGGCGCGGCACCGGCGGACGCGACAGCCGCCGCGGTGGCCGAATGGCCCACCCCCAGCGGCAGCGAGGCCGTCTCGGAGACCATCGAGGTCTCGGGCAGCTACGACGGCGGTCTCAAGGAGTTCTACGGCGAGGGAGACCTCGGCGGCGACGGTCAGGACGAGGGCCAGGACCCGCTGTTCGAACTGGCCGACGGCGCGACCCTCAAGAACGTCGTCCTGGGCTCCCCCGCCGCCGACGGCGTCCACTGTTCCGGCAGCTGCACCCTTGAGAACGTCTGGTGGACCGACGTCGGCGAGGACGCCGCCACGTTCAAGGGCAAGTCGTCGAGCTCCGTGTACACGGTGAAGGGCGGCGGCGCCAAGGGTGCCGAGGACAAGGTGTTCCAGTTCAACGGCACGGGCACGCTGACCGTCTCGGGGTTCCAGGTCGAGGACTTCGGCAAGCTCGTCCGGTCCTGCGGCAACTGCTCCACGATGTACAAGCGCGACATCGTCGTGAAGGACGTCGACGTCACGGCACCCGGCAAGTCCCTGGTCGGCATCAACAGCAACTACGGGGACACCGCCACGCTGAGCTCGATCAGGATCCACGGCGACAGCAGCAAGAAGATCAAGCCGTGCGTCCGCTACGAGGGCAACGACACCGGTGACGAGCCGGACGAGGTGGGCAGCGGCCCCGACGGCACGTACTGCCTCTACTCGGAGTCCGACATCAGCTACGACTAGGGCCTCTCGTCCGGATCACGCTGGGCCCGGACCGCGGTCGCACCGCGGTCCGGGCCCGCACATCAGGGATGCAGCGTGATCTTCCCGAACACCGGAGTCGATTCGATGCGCTCGTGCGCGCGGTGTACGTCCCCGCGTCACGCTCCTCGACGGTCACGGGGTCGAAGGGCTCGGGGCCGAAGGGCTCGGGGCCGGGAGCCCGTCGGCTGCAGCAGCGACTCCCCGACCACGGCGCGCGCCTCCGCGCGCCAGGCCGGGAAGTCATGGGCCACGGACCTCTCCCAGGAGAGCGGGAAGGTGAGTTCGTCCCTCAGCCGCTCGTAGAAGGCGGGAAGGACCCGCCCGGTGATCCCCAGGTTCACGCGTAGGGACGCCAGTCGCCGAGGTACCGGGCCGCCGTGTGCGCGCGGGCCTCGGATGCGGTCAGCTGGGGCCGGTTGCCGGGGCCGGGGACGGTGACGCGTGCGCCGGGGCCGGTGTTGCGGTACTCGGCGAAGCGCTGGTCCTGCCACGGGAAGCCCGAGGACATCGTGCCGTACGGCGTGACCGCGTCGATGCCCGCGCCGAGATGGCTGTCGCGGACGGTCAGCATCGGGTGTGCGGTGAGGTCCGACGAGGGCACCCAGGGGCGGGCCAGCTTGTAGTACGCGTCAGGGGCGGTGCTGGTGACCCGGGAGCCCAGGACCAGGTAGCCGCGCGGGTTGGCTCCGGCGGTGCTGGGTGCGAAGACGAAGCCGTACGGCGCGGAGGCCAGGTCGGTGCGGGTCAGGGTGCGGAAGTGGCAGCGGTCGTAGACGGCGGTGGCGCGGCCGAAGACGAAGTCGACGTCCCCCTCCACGTAGCAGTCGCGGTAGTACTGGCGGGCGAAGTCGGTGAGGGCGAGGGAGTCGGCGTACAGGGTGTCCTGGTGGCCGAGGAAGCGGCAGCCGTGGAACGCCGATCGGTCGCCCTGCACCTTGATCGCGACGGCCTGTGTGTCGGTGTACTCCGGGTTGTCGGAGCGCAGCCAGTCGTTGGCGAAGGTCACGTCGCGGGCGGTGAAACCTGCGGCCGCGACAGTGACGGTGGCCGATCCGCTCGTGCCGTAGGTGCCGGACCCGTCGGGCTTCGGCGTCCCTGCCGCGTTGTCGTGGACGATGACGGTGTCGCGCGGGTCGCCGCTCGCGCCGATCAGGGTGAGCTCCGCCCGGTCGGCGGTGACGAGGACAGGGCCTCGGTAGGTGCCCGGGGCGAGCACCAGGGTGTGCCCGGGTCCGGACGCGGCGTCGACGGCGGACTGTACGTCGGTGTGGTCGCCCCTGCCGCGAGGGTCGACGTACAGCGTCAGGGCGTCGAGCCGCCGGGACGGCGCACCGTAGCGGCCGAAGGGGCGCGGGCGCGCGGGCCCGGCCAGGGCTGCGGGCGCGCCGAGGGTGAGGGCGGTGCCCGCGCCCGCGAGCAGGGTCAGCGCACGGCGTCTGCTGGGCATGGCGGTACTCCTTTGGACGGGGTCTGCCGGAAGGGGCAAGGCGGGAGGGGACAGGTCCGAAGGGGACGGGTCCGGAGGGGACGGGTCCGGAGGGGACAGGTCCGGAGGGGACGGATGGGGCCGGAGCGGCGCTCTCCGGGGTGATGGAGAGCGTGCGGTGCCGCTCCGGCCGTTCGGGGGGGGTGGGTCAGCGGAGCGAGGCCCTGCCCGCGCCCGCGCCGAGGCCGACGAGCAGCGGGACGGCCAGCGGGTGGTCGACCTTCGCCCGCAGCGCCGGGGTCCAGCCGGCGCCCTCGGTGAGCTGCTCCTCGGGCACACCCGCGTTGTGCACGGCGATCAGATCGGTCCGGCGTCCGTTGACGTAGTTGTCCCCGGCCGAGAGGGAGGACTCGGACCACTTCTTGAGGATGGTCGCCTTGTCGAAGCCCTTGGGCACGGTGAACGCGTTGTGCTCGGCGACGAGCTGGGACTCGGCTCCGATGCCGTACGAGTAGCCGTAGGCGGCGCCCTTGGACGCGACGAAGTGGTTGTT
This sequence comes from Streptomyces sp. NPDC048565, assembly GCF_040650935.1. NCBI lineage: Bacteria > Bacillati > Actinomycetota > Actinomycetes > Kitasatosporales > Streptomycetaceae > Streptomyces > Streptomyces sp. NPDC048565. Next base: position 307,037 of record NZ_JBEZIH010000003.1, on the reverse strand, counting down.
GTACGAGTCGACCTGTCCGAAGCGCACCCGGGGCGCGCGCTCGTTGACGTCCTTGAAGAGGTTGTGGTGCAGCGTCACACGGAGCTTGCCCCGGTCGTCGTCCCCGGCGCTGTCGCTGTTGCCGATGAGCATCGTCTTGTCGTGGTCCCTGAGGACGTTCCAGGAGACGGTGACCAGGTCGGCGCCCCGGACGATGTCGAAGAGCCCGTCGTGCTGCTGGAACACCTCGTTGAAGTAGCTGGGCTGGTCGGCGTCGGGCCGGTCACCGTCGCTGAAGGTGTTGTGGTCGACCCAGACGTGGTCGGAGCCGTACACGACGAGGTTGTCGTACTCGGAGTTCCAGTGCCCTGTGTCGCCGTCGGTCGGGTCCCACAGGGGGAAGCAGTCGTAGGTGTCCTCGAAGGAGAGGTTGCGGATGATGACGTTGGAGACGTTCTTCACCTGGAGGCTGGCGCCGATGACCGTCGGATCCTTGCCCACGCCGATGATCGTGGTGTTGGACGGGACGTTCACGTTGACCGCGGCGGCCTGCAGCTTCGCTGACGCGACGCGGGCGTCCTCCAGCGGGCCCGACGGCACCTCGTCGGTGCCCCAGACCTCCGGGTCGTAGGCGGCGAGGTACTTCTCCAGGGTGTAGCCGTCCTGCTGGTAGGCCTCGCAGCCGATCGGGGTGCCGGTCTCGTCGGCGTTGCCGTGGACGGTCCCGGCGATCTTGATGATCTTCGGCGCGTCCCCGGCGTCCTCGAACGCGGCGATGAGCTCGGCCCGGTCGGTGACGGTGTAGACGTGGTCGGGGGTGGCCTGTGCGCCCCCCGTGGTGGAGCCGTCGGCCGAGGCCCAGCCGTCACCCGAGGGAAGTACGGCGCGCTCGATCCCCCTGCTGTGGGGGGAGGAGGCCTGGGCGGGGAGGCTCACGGCGAGGGCGAGCGAGGCGCAGCCCATCACCACAGCGATGGCGCGGACGTTTCTCATGCGTGCGGGCATGCCGAATCCTTGACTGTCGTGTGTGGAAAAGAGGGGCAAGTGGCAAGGAGGAGAGGAAGAAGAGAAGAGACGCGTCAGCTCTGCGGCCAGGTGATCCACGCACCGGGCACCGGCTCGTCGAGACGGCGTACGTCGCGCGCCGCGAGCACGCGCGCGTCCAGCAGGGCGCGGGCGGTCGTCCTGGCCACTTCGACGGCACCCTCGGGCCGGAAGTGCGTGTTGTCCTGCTGTCCCTCGGGATAGTTCGGCGACTCCCCGGGCACCAGCCAGTTGAAGAGGGCCTCGGTTCCCTCGGGTCCGAGCTCCTGCCAGCGGGCGAGCGAGAGCGCCTGGACGTCGAGCAGGGTGACGCCCTCGTCGGATGCCAGGGCGCGCATCGCGGCGGGGTACTCGCCGTGGGTGGGCCGGGCGGCGCCCTCCTCGGTGAAGCTACGGCGCTCGACCGGGGTGATCAGCACGGGCTCGGCGCGCCGGTCCCGGGCGCCCTTGACGTACTGGCGCAGATAGTCCTGGTAGGTGGTGTACGGGTCGGTGCCCCGGTCCGGGTCCTCGGTCTTCTCGTCGTTGTGCCCGAACTGGATGAGGACGAGGTCGCCGGGGCGGACACCGTCGAGGAGGGCCGCGAGGCGGCCCTCCTCGACGAAGCTCTTCGAACTCCGGCCGTTCACCGCATGGTTGGCGATGGTGAGCGCACCACCGAGGAAGAAGGGCAGGGCCATGCCCCAGCCGGTCTCGGGCGCGGCGTCGGCGTATTTCTGGGCCGCGGTGGAGTCGCCCGCGATATGGAGTGTGCGGGGCCGGGGTCTGCTCCCGCCACCGCCACCGTGCGCCGACACGGGGGTGGCGCTGAGAGCGAGGGGCAGCGCGAGAAGCGCGGCTGCCGTCCGTCTACGGGTGAGTGACACAGGATGACTGCCTCTCTCGGAGAACACACATGAGGGATGCGCGGGGAGGAGGGACCGGCGGCGGGGTGCGACCCGGACCGCCGCCGGTCCCGGTCATCGGGGGTGGCGGCTCGCTGGACGGCAGGTCAGCCGTTGCCCAGTTCCTTCCACTCCTTCTGGGCGGCGTTCAGCTCACCGGCCACCTTGTCCAGGAACGCCTTGGCCGTGATCTTGCCGAGGAGCAGCTTCTGGAAGTCCGGCTCGTTGTCCGCCTTGCTGATGTTGTTCCAGTCGGGCAGGTAGTACGGCAGGTCGACGATCTTGGTGGAGCCGTCGGTGAGGGCCTTCGCGGCGAGCTCGGTGGGCTCCGCCTCGGAGATCCAGGGGTCCTTGGCCGCCTCGGTGTTGGCCGGGATGGCGCCCGCGGACTCGTTCCACTTGCTGTTGGACTCGTGGGAGGCCGCGAACTCGATGAACTTCCAGGCCGCGGTCTTGTTCTTGCTGGTACGGAAGAGGCCGAGGCCGTCGACGGGGTTGGAGACCTGGACGCGTGTGCCGCCCTCCCCGATCGGGGCGGGTATCCCGGCGAACTTGCCCTCGCCCAGCGCCTTCAGGTGGTCCTGGTAGGAGCCGAGGTTGTGGCTGAGCATCCCGATGGTGCCGGTGTCCCACTGGGCGACCATCTTGGTGAAGTCGTTGTTGACGTCGGCGGCCGGCGTCGTCTTCTTGAAAAGGGCGGCGTACTTCTCCAGCGCCTCGACGTTCTTCGGGTCGTTCAGGGTCGTCGTGTCGCCGTCCCAGAAGTCCGTGATGCCGGTCTGGCCGTAGATCGCGTCCAGGGCCTGCGCGATGGAGCCCGCGCCGCCGCGGATGGTGTAGCCGAACTTGTTGTTCTTCGCGTCGGTGAGCTTGTCCGCGGCCTCGTAGAACTTGGGCCAGGTGGAGGGCGCGTCCAGGCCCGCCGCCTTGAACAGGTCGGTGCGGTACCAGAGCGCGCCGTTGTTCGCGGAGGTCGGCACGGCGTAGACGTCGTCGCCCCGTCCGGCCGCGGCTCTGACGCTCTCGACCATGTTGTCGACGAGCTTGCCCTTCAGCGACGACTTCTCCAGCCGGTCGTTGACCGGCTCCAGTGCCTCCTGGGAGACCATCCCGGCCAGGAACGCGGTGCCGACGCCGCCCACGTCGGGGAGCCCGCCGCCGGCGATGGCCGTGTCGTACTTGGACTGGACGTCGGCGATCGGGATCGGGACGTACTTGACCTTGATGTCCGGGTTCTTCTTCTCGAAGTCCTTGATGATCTCGGTCCAGACGGCGGTGCGTGGACCGCCGTTGTTGTCCCAGAAGGTGATCTCGCCCTTTCCGCTGCCCTCCGTGCCTGAGCTGCTGCCGTCGTCACCACAGGCAGTGGCTCCGAGGGCCAGGACCGCCGTGAGGGACACCGCGGTCGCGGCACGCCCCCGGAACGCCTTCGAGATGTTCATGTCAGCTCGTCTCTCTCGGAATCTGTACACGTGCGTGGGGGGAGGTCGGTGGTACGCAGGTGCGTCATCGCGGCTCCTACAGCGGTGCGGGTCAGACGGTGCGGGGTCAGACGGTGCGAGGAGTTCCGGTGGTGCGGAACGAGGTGAAGCCGGCCGTTCCTGACGGCTCGGTCCCGGCCGGCGCGGTGGCGAAGAGGCCCAGCAGCGCGCCGACCCAGCGCCAGGGGGCCGCCGCGAAGACCTGTCCGGAGGCCTGAAAGCCGGTCCCGTCGCCGGTGTCGGCGTAGAAGCGGCAGCGGGCGCCCCGGGTGACCTCGATACGGACGCGGACGGCGGCCCCGGGTGCGGGGCGGGGGTGTTCGGCGTCCCGCTCGTGCTCGGCGACGGCCTCGGCGTAGCGGTGTACGAGCCTGGCCGTCCCGTCGGGCCCGGCCTCGAGACCGATCCAGGAGAAGGCGTCCCCGAGCACGGCGAGCCCGGCCTTGGCCCCCGGTTCGCGGGAGTCGAGCGTGAGGGAGGTCTCGGCGGTGAACTCCTCGGCGGGCAGCCGCTGCACCAGGACGTTGGGCAGGGCGCGCAGGTCGTGGGCGTACGCGGTCCGCACGCAGCTGAGGCGCAGCCCGTCGCCGCCGTGCCGGACCGTCCAGCCGGGCCGCGGGTTGGCGGTCCACTGCCACTGCCTGCCGTACCGGCCGCCGGGGAAGTCGTCGGCGGAGGCCGGCGCTTCTGCGGGCTGCTCAGGGGCCTCGGGGCTGCGGTGCACGAGGACGGGTTCCCCCTCGTCACCGATGACCGGCCAGCCTCCCTCCCAGCGCATCGGCTGGAGGTGCACCACACGGCCGTACGCTCCGCGGGACTGGAAGTGCAGGAACCAGTCCTCGCCCGCGGCGGTCCTGACCCAGCTGCCCTGGTGCGGGCCGTTGACCTCGGTGCTGCCCTGGGCGAGTACGACCCGCTCCTCGTAGGGCCCCTCGAACGTCCGCGAGCGGAAGGCCCCCTGCCAGCCGGTCTCCACTCCCCCGGCCGGGGCGAAGATCCAGAACCAGCCGTCGTGCCGGTGGAGCTTGGGTCCCTCAAGGGTGAACCAGCCCGGGATCGTGTCGGCGTCGACGAGGGTCGTGCCCGCGTCGAGGAGCTCACGTCCGTCGGGGCTCATCCGGTGGCCGGTGAGGCGGTTCTTGATGCCGGAGCGTGACTTCGCCCAGGCGTGCACCAGATAGGCCTCGCCTGTCTCCTCGTCCCACAGGGGGCACGCGTCGATGAGGCCCTTGCCCGACTTGACGAGGTGCGGGGCGCTCCAGGGGCCGCGGATGTCCTCGGCGTTGATCTGCTGGATACCGTGGTCGGGGTCGCCCCAGAAGATCCAGAAGCGCCCGGCGTGGTGGCGCAGCGAGGGCGCCCACACCCCGCAGTCGTGGCGGGGCACGGCGAAGTCGGCGTCCGGTGAGAGCCGTTCGAGCGCGTGACCCACCAGCGTCCAGTTGACGAGGTCGCGGGAGTGCAGCAGGGGCAGTCCCGGTACGCGGCCGAAGCTGGAGGCGGTGAGGTAGAAGTCGTCTCCGACGCGTACGACGTCGGGGTCGGACCAGTCGGAGTTCAGGACCGGGTTGCGGTAGGTGCCGTTACCGAGGTCGGGTCTCCAGGGCATCGTCATGCGGCGACCGCCTTGCGGACGTGGGCCGCCGCGGCGTCCCGGTCGAGGCGTCCGTCGGCGACGACGGTGACGACCCGGCGCACGACGGTGGCTCCGGCGGCGACGGGGAGCCGGCGGTCGGCGGCCAGGGAGGAGCCGACCCCCGGGTACGAGGTGGTCCGTACGAACCAGGGGTCGCGCCGGGTCTCGTCGGTCGCACCGGCGAAGACGAGCGTCCAGCCGTCCCCTGCGAGGGCCAGCCAGTCGGCGGTCCTGCCGTGCACGGCTTCCTCGCCGTCGAGCGTTCCGCTGAAGACGGCGGGCGGGACGTCCTCCTTGGGCGCACGCCAGAAGAAGCCGCCGTATCCGGCGCCGGGGCGGCCGTTGGTGGCGGGGCTGCCGATGGACAGGTCGTTGCCGCTCCGGTTGGAGAGGGAGAAGGAGAAGTCCAGCGCCCAGGCGGTCGCGGAGATCCCGCCGACGGCGACCGTGCGGTGCTCGCGCAGCAGCTCGGCGCCGTCGGCCTCCCAGCTGAGCTCCTCCACGAAGCCGTCCGGGTCGCGCAGCTTCCAGCCGATGTGGCGCTGCGTCCCGTGGTTGTCGAGCGCGGTGGGGCCCTGGTCGCGGACGAAGGTGCGCCCGCCCCAGAAGTTGTGTCCCGCCACGTCGGGCACCGCGACCGAGGCGCCCAGGTGGTGCAGGTGGTCGGCCGGCCGCTCCTCGGTGACGGGGATGCCGGCGAGCGTGGTGACGGGGTGCAGATAGGGGCGGCTGTCCGTCTCGGGCCGGTAGCTGTAGCGGCCGACGGGGCGCCCGGCGCAGCTCAGGAGTGCGGTGGTCATGCTGTGCTCACCTCGCTTGGTCGCGCCCAGGAGGCGCCTAGTTCGGAGAAGAGGGTGAGGGTGTCGGCCGCGGCGGCGACGGTGCCGTCGATGCCGCGCACGATGCGCCGTACGCCGTCGCCGTGGTCGGCGGGCCTGCTGTGCCAGGCGGTGGCCGGCAGCGCGGTGGGCTCGGGTGCGGTGCGTACGGCGTCCAGGACCCGCATGAAGGCACCGGTCCGCTCGGGCGGTACGAGGAGCTCGGTGCCGTGCTCCAGGTGGTCGAGCAGGTTCTCCAGGAGGTCGGTCCGTCCGTGGACGGTCTCCTCGGGGCCGTGTCCGGAACGCTGGACGAGGATCCGGTCCTGCTTGTACCAGAAGGTGATGCGTCCGCGGTCGCCGTGGACGATCACATACGGTTCGTCGGCCTCCTCCGCGCAGAGGGTGACGGCGATGGTCACCGGCAGCCCGTCGGTGGTGGTGACCCGGACGCAGCTGGTGTCGTCGGACTCGATGTCGTGGGCCCTGAACAGCTCGGTCTCGATGGACGCCACGTCCTTGGCCGTCCCCCGGCCGGCGAGTTCGAGCGCGGTGGCGACGGCGTGCGCGAGGGGGTTGGTGAGCACCCCGTCGACCACGTCGGTCCCGCCCATCCGGCGGCGCCCGGCCCAGGGCGCCCGCCGGAAGTAGGCGTCGTCGCGGACCCAGGCACCGGCGGCGCCGACGCCCCTGACCGTGCCGATCGCCCCGGAGCGTACGAGGTCCTTGACGGCCCCCACGGCGTGCGAGCCGAAGGACTGGAAGCCGATCTGGCAGGCGATGCCCGCCTCCCGCACCCCCTCGGCCATGCGGGCGTAGTCGTCCCAGGTCGCGGCCGGCGGCTTCTCCAGGAGGAGATGGACACCACGGGCCGCCGCGGTCAGCGCCAGCGCGGTGTGGGTCGGGATGGGGGTGCAGATGACGGCGCCGCGGGCGCCGGTGGAGTCGAGGAGCGCCCCGAAGTCATCGGACTGCTCGGGCATCTCCCCGGCGAACTGGTCGAGTTCGTCCTCGGTCAGCGGGTTCAGTTCGCATATCCCGGCCAGCCTGACCAGGCCCTGGTGCTGGAGGCGCCGGATGTTGGCGAGGTGCCAGCGGCCGTGGCCGCGGGCTCCGGCCAGGACGAGGGGCACCGGGGTGGTCGCACGCGTCGGGTGGTGCGTCCGGGTCATGTCCGTCATCCCTTCACCGCACCGGCGCTGAAGCCGGTGATGAGCCACTTCTGGATGAAGGCGAAGACGATCACCACGGGCACGGCGGCGATCACCCCGCCCGCGGCCAGCGCTCCGAGGTCGACGCTGTCGGCGCCGATCAGAGTGTTGAGGCCGACCGGGATCGTCTGCTTGTCCTGTTCGCTGAGGAACATCAGGGCGAACAGGAAGTGGTTCCAGCTGTGGACGAAGGCGAAGGAGCCGACCGCGATCAGTCCGGGGCGCAGCAGCGGCAGGACCACGGCGCAGAACGCCTTGAAGCGCGAGCAGCCGTCCACCCAGGCGGCCTCTTCGAGCGAGACCGGCACGTTCTTGATGAAGCCGCTGATCAGGATGATCGAGAGGGGGAGCTGGAAGACGGTCTCCGCGATGACGACACTCCCCAGGGAGTTGATCATCTGGAGGTTCTTGAAGATCTCGAAGAGCGGCACGAGCATCAGGGCGCCCGGGATGAACTGCGAGCAGAGCAGCGCCAGCATGAAGGCGCCCTTGATCTTGAAGTCGAAGCGGGCCAGGGCGTAGCCGCCGGCCAGCGCGACCAGGGTCGTGGCGATCAGCGTCGCGACCCCGACGATCATGCTGTTCTGGAAGAAGAGGGCGAAGCTGCGCTCGTTCCAGACCTTGGAGAAGTGGTCCGCCGTCATCGGCCAGGGCACCAGCGAGGTGGATCCTGCGGGCCGTACGGCGAAAAGGAGCATCCAGTAGAACGGGATGAGCGTGAAGAGCAGGTAGATCCCGAGCGGCACATAGATCTGCCAGCGCGGTACGTCGTCGAAGGCTCGCTCGCGCTTGGGGCGGCGGGGCGGGGAGGGCGGCGGGGCGGCGTCGTCCCGGTCGGGGCCCGGCGTTCGGGCGCCGTTCTTCTTCTCCACGAGTGCGGCGGTCACTTCTTGTCGCCTCCGAACTTGCTCAGGCGCAGATAGACGATCGAGCAGAACAGGAGGATCACGAAGGCGACGGTGGTGAGCGCGGAGGCGTATCCGAAGTCGTGGCCCTCGATGCCTGTGTTGGCGACGTAGAGCGGGAGTGTGGTGGTCTCGCCCGCGGGTCCGCCGCCGGTGAGGGTGTAGAGCAGGTCGACGTTGTTGAACTCCCAGACCCCGCGCAGCAGGGTGGCCAGGATGATCGCGTCGCGCAGGTGCGGCAGCGTGATGTGGAAGAACTGCCGCATCCGGCCCGCTCCGTCCACCGACGCCGCCTCGTACAGCTCCTTGGAGACGGACTGCAGGTCGGCGAGGATGAGGATGGCGAAGAAGGGCACTCCGCGCCAGAGTTCGGAGACGGTCGCCGCCCAGAAGACGGTCCCGGTGTCGGAGAGGACCGAGGTGCCGTACTCACCGATCCCGGCGTCCGCGAGGTAGCGGCTGAAGCCGGTCGAGGAGTTGTAGAGCAGGATCCAGATGGTGCTGGTCAGGACGCCGGAGACGGCCCAGGGCGAGAAGACCATGGCGCGGGATATGCCGCGGCCGATGAAGCTCTGGTTGACGATCAGGGCGAGCGCGAGGCCGAGGACGAGCTGCAGGGTCACCTGGGTGAAGACCCACTGGGCGCTGAAGCCGAGCGTCGGCCAGAACTTGTCGTCGTCGGTGAAGATCCGGGTGAAGTTGTCGAGGCCGGCGAAGCCGTTCCGCCACGGCTTGGTGACGTTGTAGTTCTGCAGGCTGTAGTAGAAGACGCTGATCACCGGATAGGCGATGAAGCCCAGCATCAGCAGGCCGGCCGGCGCGATCAGCAGATACGGCAGTCGGCGGGGGGTGGCCGAGCGGCGCCTGGACGCCTTCCCCTTGGGGGGTGGTGTGGCCACGGCTGCGGATTGGGCCATGACGCGTCTCCGATCTCTGGATGAGCTGGATGTGCCGTTCTTTCGGTGCATGGTGCAAGCGCTTACCGCATGCCGTTCGATATTCCGGACGGGGCGATGCGCGGAATTCTCTTCGCCCGGGTTCAGCCCGGGTTCAGCCCGCGTAGGGGTCGGGCACTTCTCCCTGCCTGGCCAGGAACTCGAAGTCGCAGCCGGTGTCGGCCTGGGTGATCTGGTCCTGGTAGAGCGCCCCGTAGCCGCGTCCGTAGCGGGCGGGCGGCTCGGTCCACGCGGCCCTGCGCAGCTCCAGCTCCTCGTCGGACACGTCGAGGTGCAGCAGCCGCGCCTCGACGTCCAGCGTGATCGGATCACCGGTGCGGACCAGGGCGAGCGGCCCGCCGACGAAGGACTCGGGGGCGATGTGCAGGACGCAGGCGCCGTAACTGGTGCCGCTCATCCGGGCGTCGGAGAGCCGCACCATGTCGCGTACGCCCTGCTTCAGCAGGTAGTCGGGGATCGGCAGCATGCCGTACTCGGGCATACCGGGGCCGCCCTTGGGGCCGGCGTTGCGGAGCACCAGCACATGGTCCGGGGTGAGGGCCAGGGCCGGGTCGTTGATGGTGCGCTGCATCTCCTTGTAGTCGTCGAAGACGACCGCGGGCCCGGTGTGGCGCAGGAGATGCGGCTCGGCGGCGATGTGCTTGATGACCGCGCCGTCGGGACAGAGGTTGCCGCGCAGGACCGCCACACCGCCCTCGTCGGCCAGCGGGTCCTCGCGTTCCCGGATGACGTCGGCGTTGTGGACGAGCGCTCCGTCGAGCTGTTCACGCAGGGTGTCGTGCGCGACGGTGGGCCGGTCCAGGTGGAGTACGTCGGTGAGCCGCGCCAGGAATCCGGGCAGCCCCCCGGCGAAGTGGAAGTCCTCCATCAGGTACTTCCCGCCGGGGCGGAGGTTGGCGAGGACGGGCACGGTGCGGGCGATACGGTCGAAGTCGTCCAGGGTGAGCTTCACCCCGGAACGGCCCGCCATCGCTATCAGATGGATGACGGCGTTGGTGGAGCCGCCGAGCGCCAGGACGGTGGCGACCGCGTCCTCGTACGCGTCCGCCGTGAGGATGCGCGACAGCTTCAGCTGCCGCCACACCAGCTCGACGATCCGGATCCCGGACTGTGCCGCCATCCGGTCGTGCCCGGAGTCGACGGCCGGGATCGACGAGGCACCCGGCACGGTGACGCCCAGCGCCTCGGCCGCGGCCGTCAGGGTCGAGGCGGTGCCCATCGTCATGCAGTGGCCGGGTGAGCGGGCGAGCCCGTTCTCCAGCTCGGCCATCTCGCAGTCGCCGATCAGACCGGCCCGCTTGTCGTCCCAGTACTTCCACATGTCCGTGCCGGAGCCCAGGACCTCGTTGCGCCAGTGCCCCGGCAGCATCGGTCCCGCGGGCACGAAGACCGTCGGCAGGTCGACGGACGCGGCGCCCATCAGCAGGGCGGGCGTGGACTTGTCGCAGCCGCCCAGCAGCACGGCGCCGTCGACGGGGTAGGAGCGCAGCAGCTCCTCCGTCTCCATCGCCAGCATGTTGCGGTAGAGCATCGGGGTGGGCTTCTGGAAGGTCTCCGAGAGGGTGGAGACCGGGAATTCGAGAGGGAAGCCGCCCGCCTGCCAGACGCCCCGCTTGACCGCCTGTGCACGCTCACGCAGGTGTACATGGCAGGGGTTGATGTCGGACCAGGTGTTGAGGATCGCGATGACCGGCTTGCCCAGGTGCTCGTCGGGGAGGTAGCCGAGCTGCCGGGTGCGGGCGCGGTGGCTGAACGAGCGGAGCCCGTCCGTGCCGTACCACTGGTGGCTGCGCAGCTCCTCGGGGGCGATGCGGCCGCCTCCCCCCGCGCCGGTGTCGCTCATATCGACCACCCGGCGACCAGACGGGCGACCTCGGCGCGCTGCGGCTCGGGCAGGGCCCGGCTCGGCGGACGTACGTCGCGCCGGCAGAGTCCGAGCGAGGCCAGGGCCTCCTTGACGACCGTGACGTTGTTGGCGGACTGCCGGTCGGCGCGCAGGTCCTCGAAGCGGCGGATCTGCTCCCAGACCTTCATGGCCGCGACGTAGTCGCCCGCCCGCAGTGCCTCCAGCATGGCGAGCGAGACACCGGGCGCGACGTTGACGAGTCCGGAGGTGAATCCGGTGGCGCCGGTCGCGAAGTAGGAGGGGGCGTACAGCTCGGCGAGACCGGCGACCCATACGAACCGTTCCAGGCCCGCGTCCCGGGCGAACGCGCCGAAGCGGGCGGCGTCCGGGACGGCGTACTTCACGCCGATGACGTTGGGGCAGCTGTCCGCGAGCTCGGCGAGACGCTCGCCCGCGAGCAGCGGGTTACGGACGTACGGCACGATCCCGAGCCCGGGGACGGCCTCGGCGATGGCGCGGTGGTAGTCGACCCAGCCGTCCTGCGAGACGTAGGGGTGCACCGGCTGGTGCACCATCACCATCTCGGCCCCGATGTCCCTGGCGTGCTCGGCGGCGGCCACGGCGGTCGGCACGTCGTGGCCGACCCCCACCACCACGGTGGCACGGCCGCCCGCCTCCTCGACGGTGAGTTCGGTGACGGTGCGCCGCTCGTCGGGGGTGAGTGCGTAGAACTCACCGGTGTTGCCGTTCGGGGTGACGATGCGGACACCGCCGTCGAGGAGCCGCCGCAGCAGCGCGCGGTGCGCCGGGATGTCGATGCTCCCGTCCTGTGTGAACGGGGTCACCGGGATCGCCACAACGTCTGCGAGGGCCGCCTTCAGCGGGGAGAGGTCCATGCGGACTGGCCTTTCGTCGAGGTGCTGGTGTTTCACGCCGTGTCACCCCCGTCTTCGTCGTCGGGGAAGGCACGGCGCACGAACGATGCGATGTGGTCGTGCAGAGCGGCCGCTGCGGCTGCCGCGTCGTCGGCGAGGGCGAGCCGCAGGATCTCGCGGTGTTCGGCCGCCTCGCGCTCCCAGGTGGGGATCGCGGACCAGGCCACGGTCGACACGAGTGCGGCCTGGTCGCGGATCTCGTCGAGCATCCGGGCCAGCAACGGGTTCCCGCAGGGGACGTAGAGCGCCCGGTGGAAGTCCCGGTTGGCGAGCGACCTGTCCGCCTTGTCGATCGCCGAGTCGGCGCGCTCCAGGGCCTCCTGGGCCGCCTCGAGAGAGGCCTTGCGGGTGATGGAGCGGCGCAGCGCCTCCGGTTCGAGGAGCAGTCGCACGTCGTACACCTCGCGGGCCATGGTCGCGTCGACGAGCCGCACGGTGGCACCCTTGTACTGGCTCATGACGACGAGTCCGGTGCCCGCGAGCGTCTTCAGGGCCTCGCGTACGGGCGTCTTCGACACCCCGAACTGCGCGGCGAGTTCGGTCTCCACGAGCGCTTGTCCCGGTTTCAGCTGCGCGGTGAGGATGGCGTGCTTGATCGCCTCCAGCACGTACTGGGTCCTGGACGGAATCGGGGCAGGCGCAAAGGTCATGGGTGAAGAGCTCTCACATCTCGCGTATCGCGTCTCATATATGACGTACGAAGTACGACGCGATGAAGCTAGAGCGGTGGGAATGTTTCGTCAACGCTTCTGACAGAAGAAGTTCGCCGAACATGGCGCAGGTCCCCGGCCGCACACCGGGGACCCGCACTTCAAGGGGGGCCTTTGACGCCCCGGGGTCAGCCGCCGCGGACGGCGGAGAGCGCGTTCGTGACGGCGCTCAGGTCCGGCCCCGAGGCCAGGCCCGCGTGGTAGAGGCGCAGTTCGTTCGCGCCGAGCGAGGCGGCGTGCGCGGCGTCCTGTGCCAGCGTCGCGGGGCTGCCGCCCATCGCGCTCACCACGTTGAAGTTCGCCGCCAGCACTCCGGACAGCCCCGCGAACGGCCCGAGTACGGCCTCGCGCGCCTGCTCGCCGCCGGTGCAGGGCAGCACTACGCCGTCCGCGGTCGACAGGATGTGGGCGGGATCGGTCCCGACGTTGGCGCCCGTGCGGTAGGAGGCGGGGTCGGCGTGCAGCAGGACCTGGAAGTCCGGTGCTGCCGCGGCCCGCACAGCGGCGACGGCCGCCTCCTGGAGGCCCTTGGCGACCTGCACGCGCCACCGCAGGGTGGCGTCGGCGAGGCCGGCGCCGAGCAGCTTCTCGACGGCGGCCCAGCCCTGTTCGCCGGATCCGGATCCGGCGAACACCGGTTCCAGGGCGCGGCGTACGGCGGTACGCAGCTCCTCGGCGTCCAGCCCCACGGTGGCGTAGCCGGCCCGGCAGTCGGCGCAGAAGCAGAGGGACATCAGATACTGCGCGGCGTCCCCGAGCGCGACCCCGGAGGTCTTGTCGTGGGCGTGCAGATGGGCGAAGCCGTACCAGCCGCAGGACTCCAGCTCGGTGCCCGCCGCCCCGGGGCGCACGGCGGCCTCGGCCGCCAGGTCCACCAGATACGCGTGGACGGCGGGCTGCGCGATGCACGGCGCCCAGGGGTAGCGGTCGCCGTAGGCGTTGACCACGGAGGTGTCCGGATGCTCCGCGCCCAGGCGCGAGTTGTGCGCGAGGACCACCCAGGAGTGCACCTGGAGCCCGGCGGCCGCGAGGGCCTCGGCCGCCTCGGCGTACGGGTCGTCCCCCGTCACCCAGGTCTGCGCGTAGGGGCGCGGTTCACGCCCCGCCCAGCGCGTGGCGTCGGGCGGGTAGAGCACCGCCGCGTGCTCGGCCGTCACGATCCGGTGGCCGGGGTGGCGTGGGGTGAGGGCCCGGGTGGAGTGGTAGGCCGCCGCGAGCGTCACCTGCTGGACACCGAGGCCCGCGAGGCGTGCCGGGGCGTCCGGGTCCCCCACGACGTCCCAGGGGTACAGGAATGCCGATGCCTTCATTTCGCCTCCCCCGCACGGTGCTTCTCCAGCAGCGCGCGGCCGTCGGCGACGATCGAGGTCAGCTCCTCGATGTGCGCGGCCGGGGGCTCGGTGAGCGGGGTGCGCACCGGTCCGACGTCCAGGCCCTCCAGCCGGACGCCCGCCTTCACGAGCGAGACCGCGTAGCCGCGGCCCTTGGCCCGCAGCTCGACGAACGGCCGGTAGAAGTGGTCGAGCAGCGCGTTGACCAGGACGTCGTCGCCGGTGTCCAGCGCCCGGTAGAAGGCCATGGCGATGTCGGGGGCGAAGGCGAAGACGGCGGAGGAGTAGAGCGCGACACCGATGCCCCGGTAGGCGAGCCCGGTGAGCTCGGCCGTGGGCAGCCCGTTGAAGTACAGGAACTCCTCACCGGGCAGCCCGGTGCGTACGGCGCTGACGATGCGCTGCATCAGGTCGAGGTCGCCGTAGCCGTCCTTGAGGCCGATGATCCCCGGGGTCCGCGCCAGCGCGAGGACCGTCTCCGGGGTGAAGACCGCGTTGTCCCGCTGATAGACGACCGTCTCCAGGGAGGTGGCGGCGGCGAGGGCCGCGTAGTGGGCCAGGAGCCCTTCCTGACCGGCGACGACGAGGTAGGGCGGCATGGCGAGGAGCCCGTCCGCGCCGGCGTCCTCGGCGAGCTTCGCGTACTGGATGGCGAGCGCCGTGCCGTAGCCGGCGCCGGCGACCACGGGCACCTGTCCGGCGGTCTCCTCGACGGCCGCCCCGACGACGCGCCGGAACTCCTCCGGGGCAAGGGCGTGGAACTCACCGGTGCCGCAGCAGGCGAAGACGGCTGCCGCACCGGCGTCCACACCCTTGCGCACATGTGCGCGGAATGCGTCGAGATCGATGGTGCCGTCCGGACCGTAGGCGGTGACGGGGAAGAAGAGCGGCCCGGCGACGTCGGTGAGTCGGGCGGCTAGGGGGGCTGAGGTCACGGGCGCTCCCTGAGCGATGCGGGCGTTGCACGGCGCGTACGGCGTGCACAATTATGATCGGCGTCCATATTTATGAACGATGCCACGCTAAGCCAGGCTCGCAGCGTCGGTCAAGGCACGAGCATCCGAACTCGGAGCGAACCGGCCGACCCCGAGCGACACTTGACGCGGTCCGTCGCAACTTCTTAGCGTGTCCACGCATGTGAATGCTGCCCATGGCTTTGACGCGTCGGGCGGCCGTGCGACACAGACGTGCCCCCGCGCCCGCACCGAGGAGATCCCCGTATGCCAGCTCCGCGCACCGTCCTTCTCACCGGCGCCGCCGGCGGCCTCGGCACCCTGATGCGGGGGCTGCTTCCCGCGTACGGCTACGACCTCCGGCTCCTCGACCTCACCCCGATCGACGGCGAACCGGACGCCGTCACCGCCGACCTCGGCGACAAGGCCGCGCTGCGGGAAGCGGTGCGTGGCGTGGACGCGGTCATCCACCTCGCGGGCATCTCCCTCGAGGCCTCGTTCGACAAGATCCTGCACTCCAACATCGAGGGCACGTACAACCTCTACGAGGCCGCGCGCGAGGAGGGCGTCGGGCGCATCGTGTTCGCCTCGTCCAACCACGCCGTCGGCTACACCCCGTACCCACGCGACGGCGACCCGCTGATCCCGGTCGAGACCCCCCGCCGCCCCGACACCTTCTACGGCCTTTCGAAGTCCTTCGGCGAGGACCTGGCCCAGCTCTACTGGGAGAAGCACGGCATGGAGACCGTCTCCGTGCGGATCGGCTCCTGCTTCATGGAGCCGACGTCGGTGCGGATGCTGTCCATGTGGATGAGCCCCGGCGACGGGGCCCGCCTCTTCCACGCGGCCCTCACCGCCGATGGCGTGGGGCACACCGTGGTCTACGGCTCCTCCGACAACACCCGGCTGTGGTGGGACCTGACGACGGCCCGCTCCCTCGGCTACGAGCCGCAGGACGACTCCGAGCAGTACGCCGAGAAGCTCGTCGCCGAGCACGGCGAGCTGGACCCGGCCAATCCCGAGCAGGCCCGCATCGGCGGCCACTTCGTCACGAACCCGCCCATCTGGCCCTACTGAGGGCCCTCTTGTCCCGTACGCCCGTACGGGGCAAGCCTTCAAAGGTAAGGGAACGGCAAAGCCGGGTCGTTCGTTACTCCGTGCATGACCGCAATGACCCCCGGCTCGAACATCCCTCTCTCCGCCGCCCGTGTGGCGGTGGACGTCGCCGCCCCGGTGCGGCTCGACGTCTCGGGCCTGCTGCTCACCGCTGACGGCAAGGTGCGCTCCGACGACGACTTCATCTTCTACAACCAGCCCTCGGGCCCCGGGGTGACCTACCGCTCGGGCGGTGGGTCGGCGCCCGACGCGATCGTGGTGGACACCGCGGCCGTGCCCCCGGGCATCGAGAAGATCGTGGTCACGGCGAGCCCCGACGCCGCGGGCCAGACCTTCCAGGGCGTCGAGCCCACCGCCACCGTGCGCAACGCGGACGACGGCAGCGCGCTCGCCACCTTCACCCCGCCGCAGCTGGGCAGCGAGACCGCGCTCGTGGTCATCGAGATCTACCTGCGCAACGGCGCCTGGAAGGCCCGCGCGGTCGGCCAGGGCTATGCGAACGGGCTGGCCGGCATCGCCACGGACTTCGGCGTGTCGGTGGAGGAGCCTGCCGCCGCCGCGCCGCCGCCCCCTGCGGCCGCACCGCTCGCACCGCCCGTCGCTCCCCCGCCGCCGCCGACCGCCGCGCCGCTCGACCCCCGGATCGCGCCTCCGGCCCCGGTGGCTCCCGCTGCCCCGGTGGCACCCGCTGCGCCTCCCGCGCCGCCGGCCCCCGCCGGCTCCGGCAAGGTCAACCTGGACAAGGGCCGCGTCAGCCTCCAGAAGAATCAGACCGTGTCCCTGGTCAAGGGCGGCAGGCCGCTGCTCTCGCAGGTCAAGATGGGGCTCGGCTGGGAGCCCGCGTTCCGCGGCAAGGACATCGACCTCGACGCCTCCGTGGTCGCCTTCGGCGCCGGCCGGGATCACCTGGACAGCTGCTACTTCGGCAAGCTCTCCATCCTGAACGGCGCGATCAAGCACTCCGGCGACAACCTCACAGGCGAGGGCGCGGGTGACGACGAGGTGATCGTCGTGGATCTCGGCCGGATCCCCGCCGAGGCCACCGGCCTGGTCTTCACGGTCAACTCCTTCACCGGGCAGAAGTTCACCGAGGTCGCCAAGGCCTACTGCAGGCTGGTCGACGCGGCCACCGACGAGGAGCTGGTCCGCTTCGACCTGACCGGCGCCGAGCCGCAGACCGGCGTGATGATGGCCAAGCTGATCAGGCAGTTCTCCGGCGAGTGGGAGATGACCGCGATCGGCGAGTTCGTGAAGTCGCGGACCGTCCGCGGCATGGTCAAGCCCGCCGCGAAGGCCCTGTAGCACCACCGGCCCCAGGAACGGCTTCCGGGGCACCCGCGGGTTCTCTCCCCTCAGGTGCCCCGGATCCGGAGACTCTCCGGTGGACGCGGTGCGTGCTCGTTCGCTCCCTCAGAGCTTGGTCAGCTTGGAATACGGGCTCAGGATCCTCCCCTGTCGCCCCGAGAAGTCGATGAGCACTGCGTCGTTGTCGCCCTCGACAGCGAGGACTCGGCCGAGTCCGAACTGGTCGTGCGACACCCTGTCGCCCACATCGAAGCACTCGACCGGTGGGGCCGCCTGGGCCGGGCGGTTGAAGGGACTGGAAGGCAGGTGACGCCGGGAACCGGCTGACTGTTTCATTACGGTCGAGTATGCGCCCTGTAAGCCCCCGACGCCATGCCCGACCGCTTCCGGGCGGGCAGTAGTGCCGCATTCGTAATCAGCGGTTCCAGGCCATGGTCCGCGCTCCCGCCCGCTTCCCGCAAGGGCGGCGAGCGGGAGCGCCGCCCCGGAAAGCCCCCCGAAGGTGTGGCGCTTCTCGCTCCCCCCGGGGCGAGGCGGCGCCACCTCGGGAGGGGCGGTCAGTGGCGGCCGAAGACCTTGCGCGCGGTTCCCAGGTCGAGGAAGACCGTCTCCCCCGTGGAGTCCTCCAGACCGTCGTTGTCGGTGACTGCGTAGACATGGCCGTCACCGGCCACCGTGAGACCTTCCAGCTTCTCCTGCGTCCAGCCCTTCGTGGCCCGCAGGTCGGGCAGCACGTCGTGGGCGAGGGTCTTGGGCAGCACGGTGAGCTCACCGCCGGGGGCGGCGTCCCTGGGCAGGTCGACGGTGTAGATCCGCTTGACCTTCGCGGCCGGGCCGTTCAGCTTGTCGCGCTCGATGACGGCGAGCTTGTCACCGACCACGGTGATCTCGGACAGCCCGACCCAGTCGCCGTCCGTGGTGGTGGTGCCGAGCCGGTAGCCGTACCAGCTCCAGGTGCCCGCCCTGACGTCGTAGCGGCCGATGCGGACCACGCCGTCCGGGTCGCCCTCGGCCTCGCGCTGGAGCGCCGCCCAGACGATCTCGCGGCCGTCGCGTCCTGTGCCGGCCGTGACGCCTTCGAAGCCCTGGGCGCCGAGGCCGTCGGCGACGTCCGAGGGGAGCGGCACGACCTGCTGGGTGACTCCGTGGCGGTCCAGGCGCACCAGCTGGTTGCCGGCGCCCGTCGCGCCCTCGGCCGCCAGCCAGAAGCCGCCCTGCGGGCGGGCGTGGATGCCCTCGGCGTCGTAACCCACGGGCTTGCCCGAGGCGTCCTTGACGGCCAGCTCACGCCTGATGACGGCGGGCTCGGCGCTCGTGTCGATCGTGAGGATGCGCGTGGTGTCGTACGCGGCGTCGGTGACGGTGTACACCTCGTCGTCGCGTCCCGGCACGGCCGACAGCGCGCCGAGCGCGCCCCAGCCGATGGGGGTGCCCTTGGAGTCGGGGGCCGAGACGAGCGAGGGGGTGGACGGCTTGCCCCTGCCGAGCCGGAACAGGCTCACCGACGCCCGTACCCCCGCATCGGCGTCGTCCTCCTCGCTGGAGACCGCGAGCAGTCCGCGCGAGGGGATCGGCAGGATGCCCTCGGGGCCGTTGGTGGTCGGCAGCACCTGGCGGAAGACCGGCCGGGTGGGCTTGCTGACGTCGTAGACGGCGACGAAGTTGCTGCGCTCGGAGCCGACGAAGGCGTAGCGGACACCGTCGTAGGTGGCGACCGCCAGGCCTTCGGGCTCGGTGCCCTTCTTCTCGGAGCGGCCGTCGTCGAGCAGGCCGTGGCTCGCTGCCAGGTGCTCGAAGCTGTTGCCCGCGTCCCGGACCACCTTGCCGGTGCGGCTGTCGAAGACGCTCCAGCCACGGGTGCCGCCCTTCCAGTCGCCCTCGTTGGCGGTGGCCAGATAGCGGTCGTCTATCCAGCCGAGTGCGTCCGGTTCGCGTGGCACGTGGGTGATCGACCCGGTCTGGTCGATGACGCCGTCCTCGACGGTGTCGATGCCGTCGACGGAGGCCGTGCCGGCAGTGAACGCCTTGGTGAGGCGCCCCGACGCGAGGTCGATCAGGACGACGCCGTTGTTCTCCTGGAGGGTCACGGCGAGCAGGCCACGGCTGTTGACGGAGACGTACTCCGGCTCCGGGTCGGTGGGCTCGGTGATGCCGGCGGCCACCAGTGCGGGCAGCGCGGCCCCGTCCTTCCCGGTCAGCGGCACCGCGCGGGTGGTCCAGCGGGCGGGTGAGGAGGACTTCAGGTCGACGATCTGGACGAATCCGGCGGGGGCCTGCGGGAGGTCGCCCTCGTCGCCGCCCGGCGGGGTGGCTTCCTCGTCCCGCTCGTTCTCGATGGCGATGGCGGCGTACCGCTTGTCCTTGCTGATCGCGATCGAGTCGGGCTGGCCGCCCAGATCGTGGCTGGCCACCCGCTTCCGGGTGCGCAGCGAGATGACGTCGAGGCGGCCGGAGGGCTCGGTGTAGCTCGCGCTGGTGTTCACGACGACCAGCACGTACTGGCCCACGACCGACACCGAGGTCGGCTCGTCCTCGGCGTCACCCAGTTCGGCCAGGGAGAGCGTGCCGAGCCCCTCGGGCCGGTCGGCGTCGCTGATGTCGAGGAAGCCGATCCGCTTGGCGGCGGCGTCGGTGTGGACGAGGGTACGGCCGTCCTCGCTGGTCGCGGAGATCTCGGCGGCCGTCTGCGTCGCGGCGTCCTCACCGGCCGGCCGGTTCTGGAAGACCGGGTAGACGGCGGTACGTTCGAAGGCCGCCGGGCTCCGCCCGTGGTCGCCGTGCGACGGACCCGCGGTCGCCGCACCCGCGCCCACAAGGGTGCCCGCGGTCACGGCCAGAACCGCGAGTGCGGCACACGTTCTCTTCGGGAGCATCGTTCCTCCGGTTCGGTTCACTGAGAACCGGATGCTCGCAGCCGTGAGCCATGGCCAACGGTCCGCCGGGTGAACGGACGGCGAAATTCAGGAGCTTCACCGTCGACCGGGGCGGGCCGCGGCAGCCCTCACGCCGCGACGCCGCCCCGTGCCCGCCTCAGTCCTTCTGCCGCGACCGCGCCTTGTAGGCGGCCTTACGGGCGGCCTTCGCGGCGCCGCGGTCGCTGTGGAGTCGGCCCATCGCGTCGAGGACCTCGGCGGTGGCGGGGTGCTCCACCCGCCAGGCCTCGTCGAAGAAGCCGCTGTGCTGGCCGGCGAGCCCCTCGACCAGCTCCTGGAGCTCGTCCAGTTCGCCGTCGGCGTCAAGTTGCGCGGCGATCGTGTCCACGGCGAGCCAGAAGATCATCGACTCCGGCGGCGCAGGCACGTCCGCCGCGCCGCGCTCCGCGAGCCAGACCCGCGCCAGCCCGCCGAGCTCGGGATCGTCGAGCACCGCCCGCACCTCGGGCTCGGCCTCCTGCCCGACCAGGGCGAGTGCCTGCTGGCAGTGGAGCCTGCGCAGTGGGGCCCGCCGGTCGGCGCCGCGCGCCGCGCCCAGGAGCTCGGCGGCGGCGGCCTGCGCTCCTTCGGCCCCGCGCCGGCCGAGCCAGAGACCGACCTCGGTACGCGCGGCCTCCTCGGGGTAGTAGGCGATGCCGTCGAGGAGGACGTCCGCCCCCTTGTCGGCGAGGTCACCGACGGCGGGTGCCTCCACGCCGGCCTCCAGCATCCGCTCCCGGATGCCGTAGAGACCGAGCGGTGTCAGCTTGACCATGCCGTAGCGGGTGACGTCCTCGTCGTCGGCGGGCGGCGTCGCCTCCTCGCCCTCCTCGGTCAGCAACGTCTCGTCCACGGGCCGGTATTCGACGATCCCGATGGGTTCGAGGACCCGGAACTGGTCGTCCAGCCGCATCATCGCCTCGGACACCTGCTCCAGGACGTCGTCGGTGGGCTCCCCCATGTCGTCGGGCACCACCATGGACGCGGCGAGGGCGGGCAGCGGCACGGGGCCGGCGTCGGGGCCGGCCTCCGAGAGGGTCAGCAGATACAGGTTGCCGAGCACCCCGTCGAGGAATTCGGCCTCCTGCTCCGGGTCCCAGTCCAGGGCGTCGAAGTCGACACTGCCGTCCTCGCCGATGAGGTCGGCGAAGTCGTCGAAGGCGGGGGCGGTGGCGTCCGCGTGCACGGCCTCCAGACCGTCGAGCCAGATCGCGAGGACGTCCCCGGGGGATCCGGAGGTCAGCAGGGCCAGATTCTCACCGACCGTGACGGTGCCCTCCTCGCCGCCCTCCGCTCCGGCGCCCTCGGCCGCATCCTCGGATCCGCCCTCGTCCGCGTCCTGCGGGTCCTCGAAGTCGACGAGCCCGGTGTCGACGGCGAGGCGCCACGCTTCACTGGCGTACGCGGCGCCGTCCTCGTCGTCGCCGAGCCCCAGGTGGCCGGCGGCCTCCGGCAGCTGTGCCTCGACGAGCTCCCCGCCCGCGCCGACCCGGGTCGTGGGACCCGCCCAGCGGGCGAGGCGGACGGCACGCGCGAGCAGCGGAGCGGCCAGCGCGTCCCGTGCCAGCTCGGCCTCGGTGTGCAGCCGCACAGGCGGCAGGGAGGGGCGCTCTGCGGACATCAGGGGGTTCTCCTCGGGGCGTACGGCTGTGCGGACGGGCCCGGCCCGGTGCGTACGGGGCCTTGGCCGCGGCCCAAGCGTAGACGCATTTCACCCCGAGCCGCCCGGAACTACCGCGGTCCCGGTTCGATGCCGAGCGCGGGGGTCCAGCGGCGCACGGTACTGCCCTTCAGACCGGGGTAGTTCTGGACCCGGTGCCACTGCGGTGTCGTCGAGCCGACCCCGTCGCCCGAGGCGCCGAGGGCGTCGATGTGGGCCTGTGCGCTCTCCCACTCGGCGTAGTTGAAGACCCGGGTCCCGTCCGTACTGACGTGGAAATGCGCCGCGATGCCGCCGGGTGCCGGGGCGGGGTCGGAGTCGAGCGCCTCGAACACGGCGTCCACCCAGGCCCGTTGGCGGGCCGGGTCAGGTCCGTCGAACTCGACGTCGACGCTGACGACGCAGCCGGTCTCCCGGCTGTCGTCCTCCTTCGCACCGGAGCGGTACAGCTCGAACGCACGCAGCCCGACCCGCTCGATGCCGGGCACCGCCGCGTCGATCTCGGCGACCCGCTCGTCACGGCCGGTGCGGGCGAACTCCCGGTGGGCGGCCTCGTCGGCCCACCGGCTGTAGTTGAGCAGGCTCTTCCCGTCATCGCCGGCCAGGACGCCGTACGAGAGCAGCCCGGGGTGCGGCCAGTCCCGGGACCCCCAGGCGGCGCGGACGGCCTCGACCGTGCGGCGCTGCCGTTCGGGGGTGCCGACGTTCCAGGTGCTGACCTTGACGATCCCCGTACCGGAAGGGGTGAGTGCGGGACGGGAGGTGAAGCGTACGGACGGCGACATGGCGTGATCCTCTCCGGGCGCGCCCCTGCGGTGCGCCCTCGATCATCACCCTCGTACGTCAAGCGCGCTTGAGGTCAAGGCCGGCCTGGCCCTTCCCCGTCCTCGATCCTTCAGCATCTCTTGCCCGTCACCCCAAGCAAAACTAAGTGGACCGGCACGGACCGGGCATCGAGACTGCGAACATGACATCCCACACCACCAGGCCTTTCGGCCGCGCCCTCTGCGCCATGATCACCCCGTTCAGCGCCTCCGGTGACCTGGACCTGGACGCCGCCCGCCGCCATGCCACGGGGCTCGTCGCCGACGGCTGCGACGGCCTCGTGCTCAGCGGCACCACAGGCGAGTCGCCGACCACGACGGACGCGGAGAAGACGGCGCTGCTACGGGCCGTCCGGGAGGCGGTCGGCGACTCGGTCCCGCTCGTCGCGGGTGTCGGCAGTGCCGACACCCGGCACACGGTCCGGCTCGCGCAGGAGGCCGAGGCCGCGGGGGCGGACGGGCTGCTGGTGGTGACCCCGTACTACAGCCGCCCCCCGCAGACCGCCGTCGAGGCGCACTTCCTCCGCGTCGCGGAGGCCACGGGCATCGGGCTGATGCTGTACGACATCCCCGGCCGCACCGGTACGAGGATCGAGCCCGCGACGTTGCTGCGCCTGGCGGAACATCCACGCGTGGTGGCGGTCAAGGACTGTTCGTACGATCTGTCGGCGGCCACCAAGGTGATGACGCGGACCTCGCTGGCGTACTACTCGGGCTGCGAGGAGCTGAACCTCCCGCTGTACGCGCTTGGCGGGGCCGGCTATGTCAGTACGGTCGCCAATGTGATCCCGCGTCGGATGCGGGCCGTGCTGGACGCGTTCGACGCCGGTGACACCACCGGGGCGGCCCGTCTCAACGGGCTCACCGCCCCTCTGGTCGAGGCCCTGATGGCCAGGGGCCTGCCGGGCACGGTCACGGTGAAGGCGCTGCTCGACGCCGGCCCGGTCCGCGAACCGCTGCAGCCCGCCGACCGCGAGGCGGTCGACGGGCTGCGTGCGGCGTACGAGGAGCTTCTGGCGGCTACTGCCTAGTTGTGGCTGTGCAGCACGTCGTTGAGGCCGTCCCAGACCGCGTTGTTCGGGCGGGCCTCGACGGCGCCGGTGACCGAGTTGCGGCGGAAGAGGATGTTCGAGGCGCCGGAGAGCTCGCGGGCCTTGACGACCTGTCCGTCCGGCATGGTGACCCGGGTGCCGGCCGTGATGTACAGCCCGGCCTCGACGACGCACTCGTCGCCGAGCGCGATCCCGATGCCGGCCTCGGCACCGATCAGGCAGCGCTCCCCGATGACGATGCGCTCCTTGCCGCCGCCGGACAGCGTGCCCATGGTGGACGCGCCACCGCCGACGTCGGAGCCGTTGCCGACGACGACGCCCGCGGAGATGCGGCCCTCGACCATGGAGGTGCCGAGCGTGCCGGCGTTGAAGTTGACGAAGCCCTCGTGCATCACGGTGGTGCCCGAGGCCAGGTGCGCCCCGAGCCGCACCCGGTCGGCGTCGGCGATCCGCACGCCCTTGGGCGCGACGTAGTCCGTCATCCGGGGGAACTTGTCCACCGAGGTGACCTGGAGGTGCAGTCCCTCGGCACGGGCGTTGAGCCGGACCGTCTCCAGGTCGTCGACGGCCACCGGGCCGAGCGAGGTCCAGGCGACGTTGGCGAGGAAGCCGAACATCCCGTCGAGGCTCTGGCCGTGCGGCTGGACGAGGCGGTGCGAGAGCAGATGCAGCCGCAGGTAGGTGTCGTGCGCGTCGAGCGGCTTGTCGTCGAGAGAGGAGATGACCGTGGACACGGCGACGACCTCCACCCCACGGCGCGCGTCCACACCGATGGCCTTGGCCGCGCCCTCGCCGAGACGGTTCACCGCCTCCTCGGGGCTGAGGCGCTGCGTCCCGGCCGGGCCGGGCTCGGCGGAGAGCTCGGGGGCGGGGAACCAGGTGTCGAGGACGGTGCCGTCACCGGCGATGGTGGCGAGGCCGGCGGCGACGGCGCCGGTGGTGCGGGCGGAGCCCTGGGAAGTCGTGTCGGTCATGAACAGAACCTAACCGCCCGAGCCCCGCCCGGGCGAACCGGTCTCAGCTGCCGGAGCCGTTCGGACGTCCGGCTTTACCGGAAGCATCGGGTCGGGCCGCCGTCCGCCGGGACACCGCCTGACCGGGCTCAGCGGGCCGCTCCGTCCACCACCCTGGCCAGCATCTCCCTGGTGTACTCCGGGTCGAAGTCACCCCCGGTGAGCAGCACTTGGAGGCTGATCCCGTCCAGCAGGGCCGTGAGTGCCCGCGCGGTCGCCCGGTCGGTGCGGTGGGCGATCAGCACGGCCAGTGCGTCGGCCCACTCGGCGGCGACCGGCTGCAGGGCGGGCCTGCGCAGGGCCGCGAGGTAGAGCTCGTACTCAAGTGTCAGCGGTCCGCGGCCTGCCCCGAACCACTCCCCCAGCAGCCGGGTCAGCTCGTCGGCCAACGGGACCGCGGGGTCGGAGATGTACGGGCTCTCGCGCACCGTCCGGGCGAAGCTCTCGTTGCACCGGCGCAACGCGGCGACCAGCAGTTCGTCGAGGGAGGCGAAGTGATAGGTCGTCGAGCCCAGCGGCACATCGGCCTCGGCGGCCACCGTGCGGTGGCTGAGCCCACCGATGCCCTGCTCAGCGACGACGCGCATGGCCGCATCGATGATCCGTTCGCGCCGCTCGGGGTCGTACCGGCGGACCATCAGTGCGCTCCTCCCAGATTGAGGACGACGACCCCCGCGATGACCAGTGCGATGCCCGCCAGCTTGGCGAGGCCCGCGGTTTCGCCCATCCAGAGAATGCCGATGGCAGCGACGGCGGCCGTGCCCGTCCCCGCCCAGATGGCATAGGCGGTGCCGATCGAGAGGGTCTTGAGGGTCTGGGCCAGCAGAGCGAACGCCAGCACGTAGCCGACGACGGTGATGAGCGAGGGCCACAGCCGGGTGAACCCCTCGCTGTACTTCATGGCGGTCGTCCCGGCCACCTCCGCCGCTATCGCCGCGGCCAGCATTCCGTATCCCATACGTACGAGCGTACACAGCGTTGCGTACGGGCGTACACAACAACGGAACACCCATATCGTGACCGGCTGGGAAGGGATCAGGAACCGATGCGGGGGGCCGGGACCACGGGACGCTACGGTGTCCGCACCGACAGGCCCGGACGGAGACCGGACAACGGCCCGGCCGGAGACCGGGCAACGGCCGGATGACGCCCGGACGGCACCGAACACACGACACGAACAACGGAGCAGTGGTGGCGCAGGACGCAGGGTGGGGCGGGGGCGCCTACGGGGGCGCGGCGTACGGCGGAAGTCCCTACGGGGGGCCACCGGGATGGGGCGGCTGGACGCCCCCGCCGAAGCCGGGGGTGATACCACTCGCCCCGCTGAGGCTGGGGGACGTGCTGGGCGGGGCGTTCGCCACGATAGGCAGGTACTGGAAGCAGCTGCTCGGCATGGCCGCCACGCTCTACGGCGGCGCCGCGCTTCTGATGACGACGGCGGTGGCCGTCGCCTATTCCGCCGTCTCCGACCACCTGGACCGGGTGGTCTCCCTCGACTACGGCGAGAGCGCTTCCTCCGAGGACATCGCCGCGCTCGTGACGGCGGGCGGCGTCCTGGCACTGCTGGGTATCGCCACCATGGCGATCGTCTCCGGCCTGATGTACGCGGTGGTGCCGGCCGTGCTCCAGGAGGCGGTCCTGGGCAGGCCCGTCGCCTTCGCGGCGCTGTGGCGCAAGGCCTGGAGCCACGTCGCCCCCGTGATCGGCACCCTGATCATCACCTCCCTGTTCGCGATCGTGCCGGCGCTGCTCGTCCTGGCGGTCTTCGTCGCGGCGGTCATCTCCCTCATCACTCTGGACGGTGGCGGCGGGGCTGCCGTCGCCATGTCGCTGGGCGTCATCGGCGTGCTGGTGACCGGGCCGCTGGCGGTCTGGCTCTGGATAAAGGTCTGCCTGGCACCGGCGGCCGTGGTCTTCGAGGGCCGGCGCCCCTTCGCCGCACTGCGCCGCTCCTCCGAACTGGTGCACGGCGACTGGTGGCGGATCTTCGGCATCACCCTGCTGGCCGGCCTGATAGCGGGGGTGGCCGGCTATGTCGTCCAGCTCCCGTTCTCCTTCCTCGGACTGTTCCCCGGCATGGTCGGGACCGCGTCACTGGACAACGACCCCAGTCCCACAGCCGTGATGGTCGCGGTGAGCGGCTATCTGGTCGCGAGCCTGCTGGGCCAGCTCGTGAGCCAGATCTTCTCCACGACCTTCCCGCAGCTGGTGACCGGTCTGCTCTATGTCGACCGGCGGATACGGACGGAGAACCTGGGCCCGGCCCTGGCCGAGGCCGCGGGCGTCCCCCCGCAGGGCCCTGTTCCTCCGCCGTACGGACCGGTCCCTCCGCCCTACGGAGGCGGCGCCCCGCAGTGGTGACCTCGGACGCGGCCCGCCGGCTCCCGTCGCACTGCCACGCGCGGACAGGCGCGGGCCGGGGACAGCCGCTCGCGCAACACCGCTTCCAGGGTGGCGGGTTCGCGGCCGATCAGGGTGGCCAGCGTCGGGTCGACGGCTGAGAACTCCCCTGCACGGGCGGCGGCGAATATGCCCAGCAGGTGACTCGCCACCTCCGGGGGGACACCCCGGCCCACTGTCTGCTCCAGAAACTGGTCGTCGGGCGCGGTGACCCGCGCGACGGGGCGGCCGGTGATCTCGGTCGCGAGGGCGGCGATGTCGTCGAAGGTGAGCGCCTGCGCCCCGGCGAGCGGCGGCGTGGGGCCGTCGAAACGCCCCTCGTCGGCCAGGACGGCGGCGGCCGCGTCCGCGAGGTCGGCGTGCGCGGTCCAGCTGACCGGCCCGTCCGCGGGGAGCACGATCCGGCCGGATTCCAGTGCCTGCCCGAGGAACAGCGCCGCGCTGGCGGCATAGAAGCCGTTACGCAGCGAGGTCCACGGCACACCACTGGCGCTGAGCACCTTCTCGGTGGCGTCGTGGTCGCGGCAGGACTGGAAGTGCGAGGACGCACCGGCCCCCATCTGGCTGGTGTAGAGGATGCGGCGGGCACCGGCCGCGACGGCTCCCTCGATCGCGGTGCGGTGCTGCTCGACGCACTCGTCGCCCATCTTGTCGACGGAGACGATGAGGACCTGGGAGGCGCCCTCGAAGGCATGGGCGAGACCGGCGGGGTCGGTGAAGCTGCCCTGCCGCACCCGCACGCCCCGGTCGGCGAACGCCTGCGCCTTTCGCGGGTCGCGGACACTGACGCCGACCTGGTCCGCCGGTACCCGCCTGAGCAGGCTCTCGACGATCAGACGGCCCAACTGCCCGGTGGCTCCGGTAACGATGATCATGATGCGCTCCTCCGTACGGGCACAGCTGTGGCCCTGCTCCGTGGTTCCGGTGACTCCAACCCGGTTTCCAATGGAATCGTCTTCACGTTACCACCGATACTAACACCGGAACCACCGACGCGGTATCATCGATCCATGCCCACACCTTCACGCGGCAGGGACGGCACCACCGTCAAGGCCGACACCGCATCCCCGGGCCGGGAGCAGACCCGGCAGCGGGTCATCGAGGCCGCCATCGATCTGCTGACACGCGGGGGGCGCGACGCGGTCACCACGCGCGCGGTCGCCGATGCCGCGGGCCTTCAGCCGCCCGCCATCTACCGGCTGTTCGGCGACAAGGACGGGCTGCTCGACGCGGTGGCCGAGCACGGCTTCGCCGCGTTCCTCGCCACGAAGCACATCGACCCCGAGCCGCGGGACCCCATAGAGGACCTGAGAGCCGGCTGGGACGTCGCGATCGAGTTCGGTCTGGCGAATCCCGCACTGTTCACACTGATGTACACCGATCCCACCAGGACCGATTCGGCGGCCTTCAGGACCGGCCTGGAGATCCTGATGGGCCGGGTCAAGCGTCTGGCCGCCGGTGGCTGGCTGCGTGTCGGTGAGGAGCTCGCCGCCCAGACCATCCACGCCACGGCGCGCGGCGCTGTGCTCACCTGGCTGTCCCTGCCGGAGGACCGGCGCGACCCCGCACTGTTCACCACGCTGCGGGAGTCCATGGTCACCGCCGTCACCAATCAGGAGCCGGCCGTGCGGGGCGGGGGCCCGGCGGGCGCCGCCCGCGCCCTGCGTGCCCTGCTGCCCGAAGATTCACCCCTCAGCAGCGCGGAGCGGCATCTCCTGGGGGAATGGCTCAACCGCCTCGCCAGCGACGGCTGATGGCGATCGGACGGTCCCGCACCCAGGGTCTTCGAGAAGTTCACCGCGACGTGAGCCACGCCGCGAGCACGCTACCGGCGGTGGTCGTGAGCGCTGCCACCAGCCATCCAGGAACGCGCTGAAGGGTCAAGTGCAGTCCGCCGCAACGGAGTTCGAACTGCGGCAGCTGGCGGGTCCGGTTCGTCTCTCGACTCATGAGAGCAGTTCAGCATGCCCGCCGTCGCGCACGCCGTTGACCTTCCCCACTGCTCACCCTTTTCGCAGTGACCGGATATTGATAAGTCGCCAAGCGTGCGGCCTGTGGCTCACATGAGCAGAAGAACGATTCCCCATAGCCTCCAAGCCCCCGGCCCGACGCAGCGGGTGGGCATACGAAAACGGCCCCCGGCCGGTGCCGGGAGCCGTTCACAAAGTGCAGAAAGCCCAGGACCTCAGGAACCCCGGGCCGCCATGGATCAGACGTTGAAGCCGAGCGCGCGAAGCTGCTCGCGACCGTCGTCGGTGATCTTGTCCGGTCCCCACGGCGGCATCCAGACCCAGTTGATCCGGAGCTCGTTGACGATGCCGTCCGTCGCGGACTTCGCCTGATCCTCGATGACATCGGTCAGCGGGCAGGCCGCGGACGTCAGCGTCATGTCGAGGGTGGCGATGTTGGCGTCGTCGATGTGGATGCCGTAGATCAGGCCCAGGTTGACGACGTCGATCCCCAGCTCGGGGTCGACCACGTCGTACAGCGCCTCGCGGACCTCCTCCTCGGAGGCCGGCTTGGTGGTGAGAGTCTCGTTGTCGCTCATGTGGTCTTCCCTTCGGACAGCGCCTGCGCCGTCGCGTCCTTCCACGCCATCCAGCTCAGCAGCGCGCACTTGACCCGGGCCGGATACTTGGAGACACCGGCGAACGCGACCGCGTCCTCCAGCACCTCCTCCATCGCGTCGTCCGGCTCCAGCTGGCCCTTGGACTGCATCAGTTCCAGGAACGACTCCTGGATCTTCTGCGCCTCGCCGAGCTGCTTGCCCACCAGCAGCTCGTTGAGCACGGAGGCGCTGGCCTGGCTGATGGAGCAGCCCTGGCCCTCGTAACTGACGTCGGCGATGGTGTCGCCGTCGTACTTCACGCGGAGCGTGATCTCGTCGCCGCACGTCGGGTTGACGTGGTGCACCTCGGCGTCGCCGTCCCGCAGGCCACGCCCGTGGGGGTGCTTGTAGTGGTCCAGGATCACTTCCTGGTACATGGAATCAAGCTTCACCAGTCAACCCTCTGCCGTCTAACCGAAAAAGTTCCGCACATACTCAAGACCGTCCACCAGAGCATCGACCTCGGCAGGCGTGGAGTACAGATAGAACGACGCTCGCGTCGTCGCAGGAATTCCGTACCTCAGGCAGACGGGCCGTGCGCAGTGGTGCCCGACGCGGACGGCGATGCCCTGCTCGTCGAGTACCTGGCCCACGTCGTGGGGGTGGATGTCGCCGAGCGTGAAGGAGATCGTCGCACCGCGGTCCTCGGCCGTCGCCGGGCCGATGATCCTGAGATCGGGCACCTCCAGGAGCCGCCTCACCGCGTACTGCGTGATGGCCTGCTCATGGCGGTGGATGTTCTCCATGCCGATCGAGGAGAGGTAGTCCACGGCCGCGCCGAGGCCGACGGCCTGCGCGATCGGGGGCGTGCCCGCCTCGAACTTGTGCGGCGCGGGGGCGTACGTCGACGAGTGCATCGACACGGTCTCGATCATCTCGCCGCCACCGAGGAACGGCGGCAGGTCCTCCAGGAGCTCCTGCCGTCCCCAGAGCACGCCGATGCCGGTCGGGCCGACCATCTTGTGGCCGGTGAAGGCCACGAAGTCGGCCTGCAGCGCCTGCACGTCGAGCACCATGTGCGGCGCCGCCTGCGAGGCGTCGATGCAGACCAGCGCGCCGACCTGCTGGGCGCGGCGGATGATCTTCTCGACCGGGTTGATCGTGCCCATGATGTTGGAGACGAGGGTGAAGGAGACGATCTTCGTCTTCTCGGTGATGATCTCGTCGATGTCGGACAGGTCGAGACGGCCGTCGTCCGTGATGCCGAACCACTTCAGCTTCGCACCGGTGCGCTGCGAGAGCAGCTGCCACGGAACGATGTTGGAGTGGTGCTCCATCTCCGTGGTGACGATCTCGGTGTCGCTGTCGACCCGATAGGGCTCGTCCGCCCACCCGAGCATGTTGGCGACGAGGTTCAGCGACTCCGAGGCGTTCTTGGTGAAGATCACCTCGTTGCGGCTGGGTGCGTTGATGAAGGCCGCGACCTTGTCGCGAGCGCCCTCGTAGAGCGCCGTGGCCTCCTCCGCGAGCACGTGCACCCCACGGTGGACGTTGGCGTTGTGCCGCTCGTAGTACTCGTTGAGGGCGTCGAGCACCTGGCGCGGCTTCTGCGAGGTCGCCGCGTTGTCCAGGTACACGATCTTCTTGCCGTCGTGGACCGCGCGGTCCAGGATCGGGAAGTCCTTACGGATCGCCTCCGTGTCGAGGAGGCCGGAGAGCCCCGGTCGGGCGTCAGTCACGCGACTTCCCCTCCTGAGTTCGCTCCGCTCACGGGGCCACCCTTCGTGTAGGCCTCGTAGCCCTCGTTCTCCAGCGTGTCGGCGAGCTCGGCACCGCCGGACGCGGCGATGCGGCCGTTGGCGAAGACATGCACGAAGTCGGGCTTGATGTACTTGAGGATGCGCGTGTAGTGCGTGATCAGCAGGGTGCCGACCTCGCCGGACTCACGGACCCGGTTGACGCCTTCGGAGACGGTCTTCAGCGCGTCGACGTCCAGACCGGAGTCGGTCTCGTCGAGGATCGCGATCTTCGGCTTGAGGAGCTCCAGCTGAAGGATCTCGTGGCGCTTCTTCTCACCGCCGGAGAAGCCCTCGTTGACGTTGCGCTCGGCGAAGGCCGGGTCCATCTGGAGGTCGGACATCGCCTCCTTGACCTCCTTCACCCAGGTACGCAGCTTGGGGGCCTCACCGCGGACGGCGGTGGCGGAGGTGCGCAGGAAGTTGGAGACCGAGACGCCGGGGATCTCGACCGGGTACTGCATGGCGAGGAACAGGCCGGCGCGGGCCCGCTCGTCCACGGACATCTCCAGGACGTCCTCGCCGTCGAGGGTCACCGTGCCACTCGTGATCGTGTACTTGGGGTGACCCGCGAGCGAGTACGCGAGGGTGGACTTGCCGGACCCGTTCGGGCCCATGATGGCGTGGGTCTCGCCCTGCTTCACGGTCAGGTCGACGCCCTTGAGGATCTCCTTCGTGGCGTTGTCGGCCTCGACGGAGACGTGCAGGTCGCGGATTTCAAGCGTTGCCATGGGTGACTCAGGACTCCTGGGTGACGGAGACGAGCACATCGTCCCCTTCGATCTTTACGGGGTATACGGGGACGGGGCGCGTCGCGGGAAGGCCGGACGGCTTGCCTGTGCGCAGGTCGAAACTCGATCCGTGCAGCCAGCACTCGATCGAGCAGTCCTCCACCTCGCCCTCCGAGAGCGAGACGTTCGCGTGCGAGCAGATGTCGTTGATCGCGAACACCTCACCCTCGGTGCGGACGACGGATACCGGCGTGCCGTCGAGCTCCACCCGCTTCGGGGTGTCGTCCTCCAGCTCACTCAGCGCACAGGCTTTGACGAAGGCCATCAGACCGACGCCTTCAGCTCGGTCTCGATCTTGTCGAGCAGACGGGCCTCGACGTCCGGCAGACCGATCTGCTGGACCAGCTCCGCGAAGAAGCCGCGCACGACGAGACGGCGGGCCTCCTCGGCGGGGATACCACGGGACTGCAGGTAGAACAGCTGCTCGTCGTCGAAGCGGCCGGTCGCCGAGGCGTGGCCCGCGCCGACGATCTCGCCGGTCTCGATCTCCAGGTTCGGTACGGAGTCGACACGGGCACCGTCGGTGAGAACCAGGTTCCGGTTCATCTCGTAGGTGTCGGTGCCCTCGGCAGCGGCCTGGATGAGCACGTCACCGATCCAGACGGCGTGGGCGTCGTCGCCCTGGAGCGCGCCCTTGTACACCGCGTTGGACTTGCAGTGCGGGGTGTTGTGGTCGACCAGGAGGCGGTGCTCCTGGTGCTGGCCCTTGTCGGTGAAGTACAGACCGAAGAGCTCGGCCTCGCCGCCGGGGGCGGCGTAGGCGACCCGGGGGTGAAGACGGACGAGGTCCCCACCGAAGGTGACGATGATCGACTTGAAGGACGCGTCACGCCCGACCAGCGCGTTGTGCTGGCCGACGTGGACGGCCGTGTCGGCCCAGTCCTGCACGGAGACGACGGTCAGCTTGGCGCCGTCACCCAGGACGTAGTCGACGTTGGCCGCGAGAACGGCGTCGCCGGTGTGGTCGATGACGACGACGGCCTCGGCGAAGGCGCCCAGCTCGATGACCTGGTGGCCGTAGGCCACGCCGCCCTCGCCGTGCACGGTGATCCGGACCGGCTCGCTGAGCACGGCCTCCTTCTCGACCGTGACGACCGAGGCGTGCTGGAAGGAGGAGTACGCCTGGGCGGCGACGCGGTCCACCGGGGTGCCCGCCTTGCCGAGCCGGGCGTCGTCCCGGCCGACGGTCTCGACGGTGACGCCGGAGGGCGCCTCGACGACGAC
Source organism: Streptomyces sp. NPDC048565 (assembly GCF_040650935.1). Taxonomy (NCBI): domain Bacteria; kingdom Bacillati; phylum Actinomycetota; class Actinomycetes; order Kitasatosporales; family Streptomycetaceae; genus Streptomyces; species Streptomyces sp. NPDC048565. The sequence continues at coordinate 273,707 of NZ_JBEZIH010000003.1, read as the reverse complement.
CTTGACCCCGTCACCGGTGGCGACGGCGGTGCCGTCGTGCAGACCGCGCAGCCGCTCCAGCGGGGTGAACCGCCATTCCTCCTCCCGGCCGTGCGGGACCGGGAAGTCCGCGACGTCGAAGGACGGGGGCGCGCTCATGCGCGTGGCGACGGTGGACTCGGCCGCCACCGCGATGGAACCGGCGGTGGTGGAGCCCACCGGGGAAATCTGAGCCTCAGCCATGGCTGTCGTAGTGCTCGCTTTCTCAGTCAAGAACTCTTCGGGATCCGGTCGGCGGGCCTGCTAGCCGACCGAACCCTCCATCTGCAGCTCGATCAGCCGGTTGAGCTCCAGGGCGTACTCCATGGGGAGCTCCTTCGCGATCGGCTCTACGAAGCCGCGCACGATCATCGCCATGGCCTCGAACTCGGTCATCCCGCGGCTCATCAGGTAGAAGAGCTGGTCCTCGGAGACCTTGGAGACGGTCGCCTCGTGACCCATGGACACGTCGTCCTCGCGGACGTCGACGTACGGGTAGGTGTCCGAGCGCGAGATGGTGTCCACGAGCAGCGCGTCGCACAGCACGTTGGACTTGGCGCCCGGCGCACCCTCACCGATCTCGATGAGACCGCGGTAGGAGGTACGGCCGCCGCCTCGCGCCACCGACTTGGAGACGATGTTGGAGGAGGTGTTCGGGGCCATGTGGACCATCTTGGCGCCGGCGTCCTGGTGCTGGCCCTCGCCCGCGAAGGCGATGGACAGGGTCTCGCCCTTGGCGTGCTCGCCCATCAGGTAGACGGCCGGGTACTTCATGGTGACCTTGGAGCCGATGTTGCCGTCGACCCACTCCATGGTCGCGCCCTCGTACGCCACGGCGCGCTTGGTGACCAGGTTGTAGACGTTGTTCGACCAGTTCTGGATGGTCGTGTAGCGGCAGCGGCCGCCCTTCTTCACGATGATCTCGACGACCGCGGAGTGCAGCGAGTCCGAGGAGTAGATCGGCGCGGTGCAGCCCTCGACGTAGTGGACGTAGGCGTCCTCGTCGACGATGATCAGCGTCCGCTCGAACTGGCCCATGTTCTCCGTGTTGATACGGAAGTAGGCCTGGAGCGGGATCTCGACGTGCACGCCCTTCGGCACGTAGATGAAGGAACCACCGGACCACACGGCGGAGTTCAGCGAGGCGAACTTGTTGTCACCGACGGGGATGACGGTGCCGAAGTACTCCTTGAAGAGCTCCGGGTGCTCCTTGAGCGCGGTGTCGGTGTCCATGAAGATGACACCCTGCGACTCGAGCTCCTCGTTGATCTGGTGGTAGACCACCTCGGACTCGTACTGCGCGGCGACACCGGCGACCAGGCGCTGCTTCTCCGCCTCGGGGATGCCGAGCTTGTCGTAGGTGTTCTTGATGTCCTCGGGCAGGTCCTCCCAGGACTCCGCCTGCTTCTCCGTGGACCGCACGAAGTACTTGATGTTGTCGAAGTCGATGCCGGAGAGGTCCGAGCCCCAGTTCGGCATGGGCTTCTTGCCGAACAGCTTCAGGCCCTTGAGCCGGAGCTTCAGCATCCACTCCGGCTCGTTCTTCTTCTCCGAGATGTCGCGGACGACAGCTTCGGACAGGCCGCGCTTCGCCGCCGCGCCTGCCGCGTCGGAGTCGGCCCAGCCGAATTCGTACGTGCCCAGGCCATCGAGCTCAGGGTGGGCAGTCTCCGTAGGGAGCGTCATGCGGGGTTCCTCCCGGCCGTACTTGCAGATGCTGAATGGGTGTTCTGTGAAGTCTGTGCTGCCGTGGGGCTGCTGCGCGGAACGAACGTCGTGCACACCCCGTCGCCGTGGGCGAGGGTGGCGAGACGCTGCACATGGGTCCCGAGCAGGCTGGAGAAGAATTCCGTCTCCGCCTCGCACAGCTGCGGGAACTGCTCGGCTACGTGCGCGACCGGGCAGTGGTGCTGGCAGAGCTGCTCGCCCTGCTGCTGACCCGGTGCGCTGCGCGCCGTGGCAGCGTACCCGTCGGCGGACAAGGCCCTGGCGAGGGCCTCGGTGCGCGCTTCGGGTTCGGCGGCCTCGACCACCGCGCGGTACACCTCCGCCTGGGCGGCCATCCTGGCGCGGGCGAAGGCGATGAGCGCCGCGTCCCCCGCCGTGTCGGCGATCCAGCGCAGTGCGTCGGCGGCGAGCTTGTCGTAGGACTGGTCGAAGGCGTCCCTGCCGCAGTCGGTGAGGGCGAACACCTTGGCCGGACGGCCCCGGGTCCGCGCCCCGTACACCCGCTGTTCGCGGGCTTCGACCACATCGTCGGAGACGAGCGCGTCGAGGTGACGGCGCACGGCCGCCTGTGTCAGACCGACGCGCTTGGCCAGATCGGCCACGGTGGACGGGCCGTGGTCCAGGATGGAGCGCGCGACTCGGTTGCGCGTCGAGCGCTCACCGGTCGCGAGTTCCTCCTGAGGAGCCTCGCCATCGTATTTCACAACGCCATTGTTGCGTAATTCCTTCGGGCGTGACAACCCGCCCCGGAGCCGGGCGCGGTGCCCTTCATCACTTAGGCAGACCTAAGTTGACCTGCGAAAACGGATGATCAAGCAGGCTGTCGCAGGTCGGCGCCCTCCGGGCGGCCGACGGCCAGGTCACCGGAAGACGCCGTGGACCCGTGGGGAACCCGGCGCGTCGGACCCCTCCCCCACCAGCCTAGAATTGCCCGCCATGAGCAGCGAGCCCGTCGTACAGGCCAGGGGCCTGGTCAAGCGGTACGGCACCCGAGCGGCGGTCGACGGCCTCGATCTGGAGGTCGCGGCGGGCGCCGTGACCGCGGTCCTCGGCCCCAACGGCGCCGGCAAGACCACCACGATCGAAACCTGCGAGGGATACCGCCGGCCGGATGAGGGGACCGTACGGGTCCTCGGCCTCGACCCGGTCGCCGAGGCCGCGGCGCTGCGTCCCCGTATCGGCGTGATGCTGCAGTCCGGCGGCGTCTACTCCGGCGCCCGCGCCGACGAGATGCTGCGCCACATGGCCAAGCTGCACGCCCATCCGCTGGACGTCGGCGCGCTCATCGAGCGCCTCGGACTCGGCAGCTGCGGCCGGACCACCTACCGCAGGCTCTCCGGCGGTCAGCAGCAGCGCCTCGCCCTGGCCATGGCCGTCATGGGCCGCCCCGAGCTGCTCTTCCTCGACGAGCCGACGGCGGGTCTCGACCCGCAGGCCCGCCGCTCGACGTGGGACCTGGTCCGGGAGCTGCGCGCCGACGGCGTGTCGGTCGTCCTCACCACCCACTTCATGGACGAGGCCGAGGAGCTCGCCGACGACGTCGCCGTCATCGACGCGGGACGGGTCATCGCCCAGGGCAGCCCGGAGCAGCTGTGCCGCGGGGGCGCCGAGAACACCCTGCGCTTCACCGGCCGCCCCGGCCTGGACCTCGGCTCGCTGCTGAAGGCGCTGCCCGACGGCAGCGAGGCGGCCGAGCTCACCACCGGCGCCTACCGCATCACCGGGCAGATCGACCCGGAGCTGCTGGCGACCGTCACCTCCTGGTGCGCCCAGCACGGCGTGATGCCGGACGGCATCGCGGTGGAACGGCACACCCTCGAGGACGTCTTCCTGGAACTGACCGGCAAGGAGCTGCGCGCATGAGTGCCGGTACGTACACCCCGCGCCCCGGCGCCGCCCCCCTGCCCCGCATGATCGCCGCGCAGGCCGCGCTGGAGACGCGGATGCTGCTGCGCAACGGCGAACAGCTGCTGCTCACCGTGGTCATCCCGACCCTGCTGCTCGTGCTGTTCAGCGCGGTCGACATCGTCGACACAGGTGCGGCCGAGCCGGTCGACTTCCTGGCGCCCGGCGTCCTGGCCCTCGCGGTGATGTCCACGGCCTTCACCGGCCAGGCCATCGCGACCGGCTTCGAGCGCCGCTACGGGGTGCTCAAGCGGCTGGGAGCCTCGCCCCTGCCGCGCTGGGGCCTGATGACGGCGAAGACCCTCTCGGTGCTGGTCACGGAGGTGCTGCAGATCGTCCTGCTGACGGTGATCGCCTTCGCCCTGGGCTGGTCGCCCGAGGGCAACCCCTTCGCGGTGCTGCTGCTCCTGGTGCTGGGCACCGTGGCCTTCTCCGGGCTGGGGCTGCTGATGGCGGGGACGCTGAAGGCCGAGGCGACGCTGGCCGCGGCCAACCTGGTCTTCCTGCTGCTGCTGGTCGGCGGTGGGGTCATCGTGCCGCTGGACAAGTTCCCGGACGCGGCGCAGTCGGTGCTGGGCCTGCTGCCGATCGCGGCGCTCTCCGACGGACTCAGGGACGTCCTTCAGCACGGCGCGGCGATGCCCTGGGGCGACGCCGCGATCCTGGCCGTCTGGTCGGTCGTGGGGCTGGGCGCGGCGGCGCGGTTCTTCCGCTGGGAGTGACGGGCGACGGCCGGGGTGAGCTGCCGGGGGCATCGGAGATGTCCGGGCTCAGCCGGTAATGCCCACCCCTCGTGAAAACATGCACAAGCCGTTCCTTACGATGGTGCGCGTGGAAACCCCCATCTCCTACATCGCCAAGCGCTGGACACCGTCGGTGAGGACGGCCAAGCGCGCCGCGCTCTCCGCGGTGGTGATGAGCGTGTTCATCATCATCACCGGCGGCGCGGTCCGGCTGACCGGTTCCGGTCTGGGCTGCGACACCTGGCCCAAGTGCACCGACGACAGCCTCTTCGCGACGCCCGAGCAGGGACTGCACGGCGCGATCGAGTTCGGCAACCGGATGCTCACCTACGTCCTGTCGGCCGCGGTCGGCTGGGCGATCATCGCGGCGCGCTCCCTGAAGCCCCGCAGGCGCGGCCTCACCCGCCTGGCGTGGTCGCAGTTCTGGCTGGTGATGGGTAACGCCGTCATCGGAGGGATCACGGTCTGGGCGGGCCTCAACCCGTGGTCGGTGGCCGGGCACTTCCTGCTCGCCAACTGCCTGCTCACGGTGACCGTGATCACCTGGGTCCGGATCGGCGAGGGCGACGGCGCGACGCGCCCGCGCGCCCCGCGTCCGGTGCGTCAGCTCTCCTGGGCCATCGTCGCCACGACCGTCGTCCTGATAGTGCTCGGCACCAGTGTGACCGGCTCCGGCAAGCACGCCGGCGACAGCAGCGACGTACCGCGCATGCCGTGGGACTGGAGCGCCGCCGCGCACACCCACGCCATCGCCGCCTGGGTCGTCTGCGTCCTGGCCGTCGTGATGTGGTTCGCCCTGCGCGTCGTCGACGCCCCCACGGACACCCGGGCCCGCGCCCGTGACCTGCTGATCGTGCTGGTGGCCCAGGGCGGCATCGGGTACGTGCAGTACTTCAACGACGTGCCCGAGCTCCTCGTCGGACTCCACATGCTCGGCTCGGCCCTGCTGTGGATCGCGGTGCTGCGCCTGCTGCTGTCGCTGCGCGAGCGCCCGGTGGGCGGCCCGGGCATTCCCGCCCCGGCCGCCGGGGACCTCCCTGAGCACGCCGCGGCGCACTGAACGGCCCGCACCACGCAGACGGCCCCCTCCGGACGGGGGCCGTCTGCGTGGTGCCTCAGCGCTTGTGGCCGGACGGCCCGCCGACCTGGATGCCGGCCATCCGGGACCATTCGTACGGTCCGGTCCTGACCTTGGCCGCGAAGTCGCCGTCGAAGTCCTCATGAACCGTGATGCCCGCCTTCCGCGTGGCGCTCTCGGCCACGGCGTAGGAGGGCGCGACCAGGTCGCCCCAGCCGCCGTCCTCGCCGACCAGCACGATGCGGGTGCCCATCTGGCCGAGGTGGGCGAGCTGCCCCTCGGCTCCGCCGTGCGCCTTGGCGAAGGAACCGATCTGCTTGGCGAGCCTGGCGGCCTTGCGCTCCGCGCGGGCCGCCTGCTTGCTGTCGTCCGTCTGCTGGGTCCGGTGCTCTGCCGTCTCTGCCATGAACAGGATGCTACCGACGGGTAGATCAACTGGCGACGGGCGGGGGGCGTGGCATCGGCCACGTCCCCCGCCCGTCGGCGGAGATCAGGTGCGTGCGGGGACGCCCAGGAAGCGGGGCGCCCCAGAAGCGCGGCTACCTCAGGAAGGGGTCGACCGCGACGGCGACGAAGAGGAGCGAGACATAGGTGATGGACCAGTGGAACAGCCGCATCTCCTTGAGCTTGCCCCCTGTCACGCCGGCCTTCGCCCGGTTCTGCAGGCCGTGCGCCTCCCAGAGCCAGAAGCCGCCGGTCAGCAGCGCCACCGCCGTGTAGAACCAGCCGGTGTAGCCCAGCGGGGTCAGGAGCAGCGAGACGGCCACCATCACCCAGCTGTAGATGACGATCTGGCGGGCGACCACCCTGTTGGAGGCGACGACCGGAAGCATCGGGACACCGACCCGGGCGTAGTCCTCCTTCACCTTCATCGACAGCGGCCAGTAGTGCGGCGGCGTCCAGAAGAAGATGACGGCGAAAAGAATGACCGCGGCCCAGGACATCGAATTGGTCACGGCGGACCAGCCGATGAGCACGGGCATGCAGCCGGCGATTCCGCCCCAGACGATGTTCTGCGAGGTACGGCGCTTGAGCACCATCGTGTAGATGACGACGTAGAACAGAAGTGCGGCGAGTGCGAGGGCCGACGAGAGCCAGTTGACGAAGAATCCGAACCAGACCGTGGAAATCACCGCGAGGGCGATTCCGAAGGCAAGGCACTCCCTGGGGCTCACCATGCCGGTGACCAGCGGACGCTGGGACGTACGGTCCATCAGCGCGTCGATGTCACGGTCGATATACATGTTGAGCGCATTGGCACCGCCGGCGGAGAGATATCCGCCGATGGTGGTGGTCACTACGAGCCATAGATCGGGCACGCCCTGAGCGGCGAGGAACATCACCGGAACGGTGGTGATCAACAACAGCTCGATGATGCGCGGCTTGGTAAGAGCCACGAATGCCTTGATGCGGGCCCCGAACGGGCGATGGCCCACTGGGCTCGGAGTCAAGGCGACCCCTGCGGGTCGGGACTCGACGGCCGTCACGCACACCCCTGACAGAGAAATCCCAGCAAGCTCCAGGCATGAGGGCCCGGTAAAGACTTGCGCGAACCAGACCACTGTAGACGTTGGGCACACACCGCTCTTCGCGGGGGTGGGGTCGTGTTGAGGTGGCGCAGAAGTGAACGCGGGCGCTCATACGGGAGGCGAACTCCGCAGGTCGCCCGCACTGCGGAAAGGGCGAAAGTACGGCGGTGCGACGGGGGTAGGCTCGGCAATGCCCGGTGCGGTATCCAGTCACCGGTTTACAACAGTGGAGAGGAGCCCTGACTCAGGGTGAGCACCAAGCCGACCACCACAGACCTCCAGTGGACCGAATTGGACCAGCGGGCCGTGGACACTGTCCGCGTCCTCGCCGCGGATGCCGTACAGAAAGTCGGAAACGGCCACCCGGGCACGGCGATGAGCCTCGCTCCTGCCGCATACACCCTCTTCCAGAAGGTGATGCGCCACGACCCGGCGGACGCGGACTGGACCGGACGCGACCGGTTCGTACTGTCCGCGGGGCACTCCAGCCTGACGTTGTACATCCAGCTCTACCTCGCCGGATACGGCCTGGAGCTGGACGACCTCAAGTCGTTCCGCACCTGGGGCTCCAAGACCCCGGGCCACCCGGAGTACGGCCACACCACCGGTGTCGAGACCACGACCGGCCCGCTGGGCCAGGGCGTCGCCAACGCCGTGGGCATGGCGATGGCCGCCCGCTACGAGCGCGGTCTCTTCGACCCGCAGGCGGCCCCCGGCACCTCCCCGTTCGACCACACCGTCTGGGTCGTCGCCGGTGACGGCTGCCTCCAGGAGGGCATCTCGGCCGAGGCGTCCTCGCTGGCCGGCCACCAGAAGCTCGGCAACCTGGTGCTCCTGTGGGACGACAACCACATCTCGATCGAGGGTGACACGGAGACCGCGGTCTCCGAGGACACCCTGAAGCGTTACGAGTCCTACGGCTGGCACGTCCAGCGGGTGGACCAGCTGCCCAGCGGCGACCTGGACCCCGAGGGTCTGCACCGCGCGCTGCTGGCCGCCAAGGCCGAGACGGAGCGCCCGTCCTTCATCGCGGCCCGCTCGATCATCGCCTGGCCCGCGCCGAACGCCCAGAACACCGAGGCCGCGCACGGCTCGGCGCTCGGTGACGACGAGATCGCGGCCACGAAGCGGGTGCTCGGCTTCGACCCGGAGAAGACCTTCGAGGTCTCCGACGAGGTCATCGCGCACACCCGTGAGGCACTGGACCGCGGCCGCGAGGCCAAGGCCGAGTGGGAGAAGTCCTTCGCCGCCTGGCGCACCGCCAGCCCGGAGCGCGCCGCCGAGTTCGACCGGATCGCCGCGGGCGAGCTGCCCGCGGGCTGGGAGGACGAGCTCCCCGTCTTCGAGGCCGGCCACGGAATCGCCACGCGTGCCGCGTCCGGCAAGGTCCTGCAGGCGCTCGGCGGTGTCATCCCCGAGCTGTGGGGCGGCTCCGCCGACCTCGCGGGATCGAACAACACCACGATCGACAAGACGTCGTCGTTCCTCCCGGCGGGCAACCCGCTGCCCGAGGCCGACCCGTACGGCCGGACGATCCACTTCGGCATCCGCGAGCACGCCATGGCCGGCGCCATGAACGGCATCGCGCTGCACGGCAACACCCGCATCTACGGCGGCACCTTCCTGGTGTTCTCCGACTACATGCGCAACGCCGTGCGCCTCTCCGCACTGATGCACCTGCCGGTGACCTACGTGTGGACGCACGACTCGATCGGTCTCGGCGAGGACGGCCCCACGCACCAGCCCGTCGAGCACATCGCCTCGCTGCGCGCGATCCCGGGCCTCAACGTCGTCCGTCCGGGCGACGCCAACGAGACGGCCATCGCCTGGCGCGAGATCCTCAGGCGCGGCAAGAAGGACTTCGGCAGGAGCGCCCCGCACGGTCTGGCGCTGAGCCGCCAGGGCCTGCCGACCTACCCGGCGAACGAGAACGCGGCCAAGGGCGGCTACGTCCTCTTCGACGCCGAGGACGGCGAGGCGCAGGCCGTTCTGATCGCCACGGGCTCCGAGGTCCAGCTGGCCGTCGAGGCCCGCGACGAGCTCCAGGCGGCGGGTGTGCCGACCCGTGTGGTCTCCATGCCGTGTGTCGAGTGGTTCGAGGAGCAGGACCAGGCGTACAAGGACAGCGTGCTGCCGCCGTCCGTGAAGGCCCGGGTCGCCGTCGAGGCGGGCATCGGCCTCACCTGGTACCGGTACGTGGGCGACGCGGGCCGGATCGTCTCGCTGGAGCACTTCGGTGCGTCGGCGGACGCCAAGGTCCTCTTCCGCGAGTTCGGCTTCACCGCCGCGCACGTCGCGGAAGCCGCCCGGGAATCTCTCGCCGCCGCCGCGCGCTGACGCGGATATACGACTAGTAGGAGATGCAATTCTCATGACAGACGCACTCAGGCGCCTCTCCGACGAGGGCGTGGCGATCTGGCTGGACGACCTCTCGCGCAAGCGGATCACCTCCGGCAACCTCGCCGAGCTCATCGACCAGAGCCATGTCGTCGGTGTGACGACCAACCCGTCGATCTTCCAGAAGGCGATTTCCCAGGGCGACGGTTACGACCAGCAGCTCACCGATCTCGCCGCCCGCAAGGTGACCGTCGAAGAAGCGATCCGCATGATCACGACCGCGGACGTACGCGACGCGGCCGACATCCTGCGCCCCGTCTTCGACGCCACAGGCGGCCAGGACGGCCGGGTCTCCATCGAGGTCGACCCGCGCCTGGCCCACAACACGCGGGCCACCGTCGCCGAGGCGAAGCAGCTCGCGTGGCTGGTGGACCGGCCGAACACGCTCATCAAGATCCCGGCGACGAAGGCGGGCCTGCCCGCCATCACCGAGACCATCGGGCGTGGCATCAGCGTCAACGTCACGCTGATCTTCTCGCTGGAGCGCTACCGCGAGGTCATGGACGCCTACCTGGCGGGCCTGGAGAAGGCGAAGACCGCGGGTCTGGACCTCTCGCTGATCCACTCCGTGGCGTCCTTCTTCGTGTCGCGTGTGGACACCGAGATCGACAAGCGCCTGGACGCGGTCGGCAGCGACGCGGCGAAGGCCGCGAAGGGCAAGTCCGCCCTCGCCAACGCCCGTCTGGCCTACGAGGCGTACGAGGAGGTCTTCGCGGGTGACCGCTGGGCCGCCCTGGACAAGGCGCACGCCAACAAGCAGCGTCCGCTGTGGGCCTCCACCGGCGTCAAGGACCCGTCCCTCAAGGACACCCTGTACGTCGACGACCTCGTCGCGCCGAACACCGTCAACACCATGCCGGAGGCGACGCTGGACGCCGTGGCCGACCATGGTGACATCACCGGCAACACCGTGGCCGGTGGTTACGACCAGGCACGTGCCGACCTCGACGCGATCAAGAAGCTCGGGGTCAGCTACGACGATGTCGTCCAGGTACTGGAGGACGAGGGCGTCGAGAAGTTCGAAGCCGCCTGGACCGACCTGCTCAAATCGACCGAGGCGGAGCTCAAGCGCCTCGCCCCTTCGGAGGGCTGACCACGTTGTCTGGTGTTCCCGGAGCCAACCCGCTCCGTGACGCCCAGGACCGACGGCTCCCGCGTATCGCGGGGCCGTCGGGCCTGGTGATCTTTGGCGTCACGGGCGATTTGTCCCGTAAAAAGCTGATGCCCGCCGTCTATGACCTGGCCAACCGCGGCCTGCTGCCACCGGGCTTCTCGCTCATCGGCTTCGCGCGCCGCGACTGGGAGGACGAGGACTTCGCCCAGGTCGTCCACGATGCCGTCAAGGAGCATGCCCGCACCCCCTTCCGCGAAGAGGTCTGGCAGCAGCTCAGCCAGGGCATGCGTTTCGTCCAGGGCAACTTCGACGACGACGTGGCGTTCGAGACCCTCCGCGCCACGATCGAGGAGCTCGACAAGGCCCAGGGCACGGGCGGCAACTTCGCCTTCTACCTCTCCGTACCGCCGAAGTTCTTCCCCAAGGTCGTCCAGCAGCTCAAGAAGCACGGGCTGGCCGACCAGAAGGAAGGCAGCTGGCGCCGGGCCGTCATCGAGAAGCCGTTCGGACACGACCTGGAGAGCGCGCAGGAGCTGAACCAGCTCGTGCACGACGTCTTCCCGCCGAACGAGGTCTTCCGTATCGACCACTACCTCGGCAAGGAGACGGTCCAGAACATCCTGGCGCTGCGCTTCGCCAACACGATGTGGGAGCCGATCTGGAACAGGTCCTACGTCGACCACGTCCAGATCACGATGGCCGAGGACATCGGCATCGGAGGCCGGGCCGGTTACTACGACGGCATCGGCGCCGCCCGTGACGTCATCCAGAACCACCTGCTCCAGCTGCTGGCGCTGACGGCGATGGAGGAGCCCGGCTCCTTCCACCCCAAGGCCCTGGTCGCCGAGAAGCTCAAGGTGCTCACGGCGGTGGAGCTGCCCGACGACCTGGGCAAGCACACGGTGCGCGGTCAGTACGCGCACGCCTGGCAGGGCGGCGAGGAAGCGCTCGGCTATCTGGAGGAGGACGGTATCGACCCCAAGTCGAAGACCGACACCTTCGCCGCGATCAAGCTGACGATCAACAACCGCCGCTGGGCGGGTGTGCCGTTCTATCTCCGTACCGGCAAGCGCCTCGGCCGCCGGGTCACCGAGATCGCGGTCGTCTTCAAGCGCGCCCCCTATCTGCCCTTCGAGTCCGGCGCGACGGAGGAGCTCGGCGGCAACGCCCTGGTCATCCGGGTGCAGCCCGACGAGGGGGTCACGGTCAGGTTCGGCTCCAAGGTGCCCGGCACATCCATGGAGGTGCGGGACGTCACGATGGACTTCGCCTACGGCGAGTCCTTCACGGAGTCCAGCCCCGAGGCGTACGAGCGGCTCATCCTCGATGTGCTGCTCGGCGACGCCAACCTCTTCCCGCGCCACCAGGAGGTCGAGCTCTCCTGGAACATCCTCGACCCGATCGAGGAGTACTGGGACAAGCACGGCAAGCCCGCCCAGTACCCGGCCGGCACGTGGGGACCGACCGAGGCCGACGAGATGCTCGCACGAGACGGACGGAGCTGGCGCCGGCCATGAAGATCGACCTCACGGAAACCACGTCCAGCAAGATCAACCAGTCACTGGTCTCGGCGCGCCGTTCCATCGGCTCGCCCGCCGTCGGCATGGTGCTCACCCTCGTCATCGTCACCGACGAGGAGAACGCCTACGACGCGATGCGGGCGGCGAGCGACTCCTCCCGGGAGCACCCGTCGCGGATCATCGCGGTGATCAAGCGGGTCAGCAAGTCCCCGCGCGCCCGGCGCGACGCACGGCTCGACGCCGAGATCCGGGTCGGTTCCGACTCGGGCTCGGGCGAGACCGTCGTGCTGCGGCTCCACGGTGAGCTGGCCAACCACGCCCAGTCGGTCGTCCTGCCGCTGCTGCTGCCGGACGCCCCGGTCGTGGTGTGGTGGCCCGAGGACGCCCCGGCGGACCCGGCCAAGGACCCGCTCGGCGCGCTCGCCCAGCGTCGTATCACCGACACCTACTCCGCCGAGCACCCGCTCGACGAGCTGTCGGTGCGGGCGGCGACGTACCGGCCGGGCGACACCGACCTGGCGTGGACGCGCATCACGCCGTGGCGCTCCATGCTGGCGGCGGCGCTCGACCAGCAGCCCGAGCGGATCGTCTCGGCGACGGTCGAGGGCGAGTCCGACAACCCGAGCTGCGAGCTGCTGGCCATGTGGCTCGCGGACCGGCTCGGGATCCCGGTGGAGCGCACGCTCTCCGGCGGACCCGGTCTGACGGCCGTACGTATGGAGACCAAGAACGGCACGATCGTCCTCGACCGGCCCGACGGCTCGCTGGCGACGCTCTGCATGGCCGGGCAGCCGGACCGCGCGGTGGCGCTCAAGCGGCGGGAGACCGCCGAGCTCCTCGCGGAGGAGCTGCGGCGCCTGGACCCGGACAACATCTACGAGGCCACGGTGAAGTTCGGCGTGGAGCGCCTCGGCGGACCCACGGAGGCTTCGGCCGTCGGTACGGGGCAGAAGAGGCAGGAGCCCGCGGGCTCCGCCGCTCCTGCCGCGAAGAAGGCGGCGGCCAAGAAGGCGGCGTCGAAGTGACTGCTCCGCAGCTCGTCGTGCACCGCGACAAGGAGCTGATGGCTCAGGCCGCGGCGGCCAGGCTGATCACGAAGGTCGTGGACGCCCAGGCCGCTCGCGGTTCCGCCTCGGTGGTCCTCACCGGCGGGCGCAACGGCAACGGCCTGCTGGCCGCGCTCGCCGGCTCGCCCGCCCGGGACGCGATCGACTGGTCGCGGCTCGATCTGTGGTGGGGCGACGAGCGGTTCCTGCCCGAGGGCGATCCGGAGCGCAATGTCACGCAGGCCCGCGAGGCCCTGCTGGACATGGTGGATCTCGACCCCACCCGGGTCCACGCGATGCCCGCGTCCGACGGACCGTACGGCGGCGACGCCGACTCGGCGGCGGCGGGGTACGCGGCGGAACTCGCCGCGGCTGCCCGCCCCGAGGACCACGGACCCGTGCCGGCGTTCGACGTGCTGATGCTGGGCGTGGGACCCGACACCCATGTCGCTTCGCTCTTCCCCGAGCTGCCCGCGGTGCGGGAGACCGAGCGCACCGTCGTCGGTGTGCACGGCGCTCCCAAGCCGCCGCCCACCCGTGTCTCGCTCACGCTGCCCGCCATCCGGGCGGCGCGCGAGGTGTGGCTGCTGGCCGCGGGTGAGGACAAGGCGGAGGCGGCCGAGATCGCGCTGTCCGGTGCCGGGGAGATCCAGGCGCCGGCGGCGGGGGCCTACGGCCGCAGCCGCACGCTGTGGCTGCTGGACGCTCCGGCGGCCTCCCGGCTACCGCGCGCGCTGTATCCGCCCGCCTCGGCGTAGGCACGTACGGAACGAGGTCCGGTCCGCTCCCCCCGGGGGCGGACCGGGCCTCGTTTCCATGCGCGGCCCCGTGTGTCAGGACCGGTCGAGGAAGGGCTCCAGCAGTCCGGGCACGGCCTCCGCCGCGAAGACCAGGCCCTCGGACGCGTCCGTGTCGTACGCCGTGTAGGCGCCCGCACCGGCGGCCGTCGTGGCGGTGACGCTCAGCAGCCCGGCCCTGCGCTGGAAGCAGGACTGCCTCACGGTCCAGCCGATCACGCCCTCGCGCTGGAGGGCCGCCGTGGAGCGGCGGAGCGAACCGGAGCGGGTGACGAGGTACGTGCCGCTCAGCGTGTGCCCCAGGGACCGGTACGCGTCGAGTGCGCCCGCCACCGCGAGCGGGGCGCCCACGACCGCGCAGCCGAGCGCGATCCACAGCAGCACCGGTGTCAGCAGGACGCCCAGTACCGCCAGGACGACCACGGGGGCGAGGACCCCTGCGACGCTCCATCGCAGCCGCCGGCCACGGGCGGCCGAAGGGTGCGGGGTGAGCGGGGCGCCGGTCGGTGGGACGGGCTCGCGCAGGACCTCCGCTGCGATCGCGTCGGCGAAGGGGCGCGGTGTGGCGGGCAGCAGGGTGTTGTGATCGGTTCCCTGGCTCTCCTCGTCCTTCGCCAGGCCCGTGGTGATGGCGTCCACCCGGGCGGCGCCCGCCAGCCGCACGCCCAGGGGTTCCACGAGGTCCACCCCGCGCAGCCGCCGCTCCTCGACGGACAGCGAGCGCGCGGTCAGCAGCCCGCGCCGCACCCGCAGGGTGCCGCCCGGCTCCCGCTCCAGGCGGTAGTTCCACCACATCTCGATCCACAGGCCGAGCGCACCGACGACACCGGCGACCAGTGCCGCCGCGACCAGGGCGATGATCGCCCAGACCAGCGGGGTCTCGCGGAAGCGGTCGGCGACCCAGTCGATCACCTCCCCCTGTGCGCCGACCCAGTCGCTGATCTGCATCACACCGCCGGCGGCCGCGCCACCGAGCATGGGCGCGACGAAGGAGACCGGTGCGTAGCGGATCCAGCGGGGGTCGAGCCTGGCCAGCTCGCCCTCGCGGTGTGTGCCCGGGGACGCGTCGGCGATCCGGTCGAGGAGTTCGCGGCGCAGCCGCTCCCCCTCGGCGCGGGTGACGGGGTCGAGCTCCAGTGTGGACTCGCCGCCGGTCTGCTCGCCTGTGCCGATCCGTACCGCGACAAGACCGAGCATCCGTTGGAGCGGATCGGCCGTCAGGTCGACGCTGCGGATCCGCTCGCGGGCCAGCGAACGCCGTTTGACCAGCAGGAGACCGGTGTGCAGCTCGACCCGTTCGCCACCGACGCGGTAGCGGGTGCGCCGCCAGCGCACGTAGTCACCGGCGGCCGCACAGCCGATGAGCAGCGCGGCTCCGGCCAGGGCCCAGCCGATGGCCGCCGGGTACCCCAGCCGCCCGGACAGCCCCGCGACGGCCGGCACCGCGGCGCCGAAGGCCACCCCCGCCGTGACGAGGGCGGTGACGAGGACCGTACGCGGGTCGATCCGCAGCCACCCGGGTCCCGTCGCTTCGGCGGCGGTGCTCATGTCGCGTCACCGGGGGTGTCCTGGGTGATCCGGGTAAGCCGCTCGACGAGGTCGGCGGCCGTCTCGTGCCCGAGGCCCTCGATCTTCACGGCGCCCTTGGCCGAGGCGGTGGTGACGGTGACCGTGGCCAGCCCGAAGAGCTGTTCCAGCGGGCCGCGCACGGTGTCCACGGTCTGGATACGGGACATCGGCGCGATCCGCCACTCCCGAAGGAAGACCCCGGTGCGTACGTAGACCGCCTCGTCGGTGACCTCCCAGCGGTGGGTACGGAACCACCAGAGGGGGAAGAGGACGGCCCACGACAGCCCGATGACCGCGAGCACGGCGGCGGGCGTCCACAGCCAGAATCTGGCCGGGGCGACGAACGCGCCGATGATGCCCAGGACCGCCACCGGGGCGGCCGTCCGCAGCGCCCACCGGGCCCGCCACCAGCCGACAGCCCTGCGGGCCGGCTGGTGGCGCGGTGGCCTGAGCCGTACCGCCCCCTCCCCCGTGGTCATCGCTCAGCGGCCACGCAGCGAGCGGTACGTCGAGACGAGCGCGGCGGTGGAGCTGTCGAGCTGTTCGCCTCCGGTGCCCTCGGTGAGGACCGGCTCGATCTTCTTCGCGAGTACCTTGCCGAGCTCGAC
This sequence comes from Streptomyces sp. NPDC048565, assembly GCF_040650935.1. NCBI lineage: Bacteria > Bacillati > Actinomycetota > Actinomycetes > Kitasatosporales > Streptomycetaceae > Streptomyces > Streptomyces sp. NPDC048565. The sequence goes on along the minus strand of NZ_JBEZIH010000003.1, from coordinate 257,655 downwards.
GCCCCACTGATCGAAGGAGTCGATGTTCCAGACGGCGCCCTGGACGAAGACCTTGTGCTCGTAGAGCGCGATCAGCTGGCCGAGCACCGACGGGGTGAGACGGTCCGCGAGGATCGTGGTCGTCGGGTGGTTGCCGCGGAACGTCTTGTGCGGCACGAGCTCCTCGGGCACGCCCTCGGCGCGGACCTCGTCGGGCGTCCTGCCGAAGGCCAGGGCCTGGGTCTGGGCGAAGAAGTTGGCCATCAGCAGGTCGTGCTGGGCGATCAGCCCGGGCAGCAGGTCGTGGACCGGTGCGGCGAAGCCGATGAAGTCGGCCGGGATGATCTTCGTGCCCTGGTGGATCAGCTGGTAGTAGGCGTGCTGCCCGTTGGTACCGGGGGTGCCCCAGACGACCGGGCCGGTCTCCCACTCCACCGGATTGCCGTCCCGGTCGACGGACTTGCCGTTGGACTCCATGTCCAGCTGCTGCAGATACGCGGTGAACTTGGACAGATAGTGGCTGTAGGGCAGCACCGCGTGCGACTGGGCGTCGAAGAACTGGCCGTACCAGACGCCCAGGAGACCCAGCAGCAGCGGGGCGTTCTCCTCGGCGGGGGCGGTGCGGAAGTGCTCGTCGACGAGGTGGAAGCCGTCGAGCATCTCGCGGAACCGCTCGGGGCCGATGGCGATCATCAGCGACAGGCCGATCGCCGAGTCGAAGGAGTACCGGCCTCCGACCCAGTCCCAGAACTCGAACATGTTGGCCGTGTCGATTCCGAAGTCCGCGACCTTCTCCGCGTTCGTCGACAGCGCCACGAAGTGCTTGGCGACGGCCTCCTGACCGGCCCTCAGCTCGGTGAGCAGCCAGTCGCGGGCGGAGGTGGCGTTGGTGATGGTCTCGATCGTGGTGAAGGTCTTGGACGCGACGATGAAGAGCGTCTCGGCCGGGTCGAGGCCCTGAACCGCCTCGTGGAGGTCGGCGCCGTCGACGTTCGACACGAAGCGGACGGTGAGCGAGCGGTCCGTGAAGGAGCGCAGCACCTCGTACGCCATGGCGGGTCCGAGGTCGGAGCCGCCGATACCGATGTTGACGATGTTCTTGATCGGCTTGCCTGTGTGCCCGGTCCATCCGCCCGACCGGATCCGGTCGGAGAAGGCGGCCATCCTGTCGAGGACGGCGTGCACGGCCGGCACCACGTTCTCGCCGTCGGTCTCGATCACGGCGCCGCGCGGGGCACGGAGCGCGGTGTGCAGGACGGCGCGGTCCTCGGTGGTGTTGATCTTCTCGCCGCGGAACATCGCGTCCCGCAGCCCGGCCACGTCCGTGGCGGCGGCCAGCTCGCGCAGCAGGCGCAGCGTCTCGTCGGTGACGAGGTGCTTGGAGTAGTCGATGTGGAGGTCGCCGACCCGCAGGGTGTAGCGCTCCCCACGCTCCGGCGCATCCGCGAACAGCTGCCGCAGACGCGTCTCGCCGAACTCCTCACGGTGCTTGCCGAGGGCCGTCCACTCGGGCAATTGGTTGAGCTTGGTTCGGCTTTGTGCGTTCATCCCGGAAATCGTCCACTTCTCTCGTACCTGCAACCTTCCCCGCTGCCCCTCCAACCTAATTGATCCGGGGGGTACGGCGGGGCACCGGCGAGCTGGTGGACGGCATACGGATTCCGGCCGGGCACCCAGGGGGTGGCCGGCCGGTGAAAAGTCAGGGAGGTCGGGGGTCCTAGGGCCTTTCGTTCGTCCGAACGAAAGGCCCTAGATCTCGCCACGGAGTTTCGCGAGGGCCTCGGCGAGGATCGCCTCGCCGTCCGCGTCGCTGCGCCGCTCGCGCACGTACGCCAGGTGCGTCTTGTACGGCTCGGTGCGCGGCGGTGCCGGCGGGCTGTCCCTGTCCTGTCCGGCCGGGAAGCCGCAGCGCGGGCAGTCCCAGGTCTCCGGTACCTGCGCGTCATGGGCGAAGCTCGGCTGCGTCTCGTGCCCGTTCGAGCACCAGAAGGAGATGCGGGCGCGCGGCGCGGATTCGCCTCGCTCGGCCTCCCCCATCGGCCCCGCTCCGACCCGGCTTCCCCGGATCGCGTTGCCACTTGCCACGGTCGTAACTCCCTGCGTGATGGTGCTCGAAGATGCCCCAGTCTACGTAAGGCCCAACGCGCGTCCAGTGAAAGGAGTTACACCGTCACCGGGAATCGCGAACGTCCGGTCAGCTGTCCAGCTTGATGAGCAGAGCAAGGACGACAATGCACGCGAACCAGGCCAGACCGACCACGACGGTGATGCGGTCGAGGTTCCGCTCGGCGACCGACGAGCCGCCCACGGAGGACTGCATTCCACCACCGAACATGTCGGAAAGGCCGCCACCCTTTCCCTTGTGCATCAGCACCAGCAGCATCAGCAGCAGGCTGAAGACGATCAGGGCGATCTCGAACGCCAAAACCACGGCTGGTCCCTACTTTCCGGAATTCCTTGGACTGCATGTACGAACAGCGGGGGCCCGGGGGTAGACCCCCCTCGGCCCCCGCAAGGGTACGACGGATCCGCGCTACCGCATACTCACTGGTCGCGGAAGCGGACGATCTTGACGAACTCGTCGGCGTCGAGCGCGGCGCCGCCGATGAGGGCGCCGTCCACGTCGGGCTGCGCCATGATGGCCGCGACGTTGCCGGACTTCACCGAGCCGCCGTACTGGATACGGACCGCGTCGGCCAGCTCCTGCGAGTACAGCTCGGCGAGCCTGCCGCGGATCGCGCCGCACACCTCCTGGGCGTCCTCGGGGGTGGCGACCTCGCCTGTGCCGATGGCCCAGACCGGCTCGTAGGCGATCACGATGGACTCGGCCTGCTCGGCCGGGATGTCCTTCAGCGCGCCGTCGAGCTGCGCCAGCGTGTAGGAGACCTGGTCACCGGCCTTGCGGATGTCCAGGCCCTCGCCGACGCAGAGGATCGGGGTCAGGCCGTGCTTGTAGGCGGCCTTCACCTTGGCGTTGCAGAGCTCGTCGCTCTCGCCGTGGTACTGGCGGCGCTCGCTGTGGCCGACGGCCACGTAGGCGCACTTCAGCTTGGCGAGCATCGGGCCGGAGATCTCACCGGTGTACGCGCCGGAGTCCTGGGCCGAGATGTCCTGGGCGCCGTACTTGATCTTCAGCTTGTCGCCGTCGACCAGTGTCTGCACGGAGCGCAGGTCGGTGAAGGGCGGCAGGACCGCGACCTCGACGGCCTCGTAGTCCTTGTCGGCCAGGGCGAAGGCGAGCTTCTGGACGTGGGCGATGGCCTCGAGGTGGTTGAGGTTCATCTTCCAGTTGCCCGCCATGAGCGGGGTACGGCCTTGTGCGGTAGCAGTCATGAAAGGTCAGTCCTCCAGTGCGGCGAGGCCGGGAAGCGTCTTGCCCTCGAGGTATTCGAGGCTGGCGCCGCCACCGGTCGAGATGTGGCCGAATGCGTTCTCGTCGAAGCCCAGGATGCGGACGGCGGCCGCGGAGTCACCGCCGCCGACGACGGTGAAGGCATCGGAGTCGATGAGGGCCTGGGCGACCGCCCTGGTGCCCTCGGCGTAGTCGGGGTGCTCGAAGACGCCCATCGGGCCGTTCCAGAAGACGGTGGCCGCGTCGGCGAGCTTCGATGCGTAGAGCTTGTTGGTCTCCGGGCCGTTGTCCAGGCCCATCACACCGGCCGGAATGGCGTCGGCGGCGACGGTGGCGGGGTGGCCCGGGGTCTTGGCCTTGAGGTCGGGGAACTGCTCCGAGACGACGACGTCGACGGGAAGCACGAACTCCACGCCCCTCTCCTTCGCGCGCTCGAGGTATCCGAGCACCGCCGGGATCTGGTCCTCCTGGAGGAGGGAGCTGCCGACCTCGTGACCCTGGGCCTTGAGGAAGGTGTAGGCCATTCCGCCGCCGATGAGGATGCGGTCGGCCTTCTCCAGCAGGTGGTCGATCACGCCGAGCTTGTCGGAGACCTTGGAGCCTCCGAGGACCACGACATAGGGGCGCGTGACGTCCTCGGTGAGCTTCTTGAGGACGCCGACCTCGGTGGCGATCAGACCGCCGGCCGCGTGCGGCAGCCGGGCCGGGAGGTCGTAGACCGAGGCGTGCTTGCGGTGGACGGCGCCGAAGCCGTCACCCACGTACACATCGGCCAGCTCGGCGAGACGGTCGGCGAAGGCGCCGCGCTCGGCGTCGTCCTTCGAGGTCTCACCGGCGTTGAAGCGGAGGTTCTCGATGACGGCGACCTGGCCGTCGGTGAGGGCGGCGACCGTGGCGCGGGCGGACTCGCCGACGGTGTCGGTCGCGAAGGCGACCTCCGTGCCGAGCAGTTCACCGAGGCGCGCGGCGGCGGGGGCCAGCGAGAAGGCCGGGTCCGGGGCTCCCTTGGGGCGGCCGAGGTGCGAGGCGACGATGACCCGCGCACCGGCTGCGGCGAGCCGGGCGACCGTCGGCTGGACGGCGCGGATGCGGCCGTCGTCGGTGATCGTGGTGCCGTCAAGCGGCACGTTGAGGTCGGCGCGGACGAATACCCGCTTACCCGCGACCCCTTCGGCGAGAAGTTCGTCGATCGTCTTCATCTCTGTTCCCATACTCCTTGGAAGGACGGATGAGCATGCGAGGGGGCTCGGACGGCGCCGCGTCGCGCCGTCCGAGCCCCTCACATCACACCTGGATGCCTGCCGATCCTAGGATCAGAGCTGGCCGCCGACGAAGACGGTCAGGTCGACGAGGCGGTTGGAGTAACCCCACTCGTTGTCGTACCAGCCGAGGATCTTCACCGAGTTGCCCTCCTGGACCATGGTCAGGGAGGAGTCGAAGGTGCAGGAGGACGGGTCGCCGACGATGTCCGAGGACACGATCGGGTCCTCGGTGTACGTCAGGAAGCCCTTGAGGTCGCCGTCGTCCGCGGCCTTCTTGAACGCGGCGTTGACCTCGTCCTTGGTGACCTCGCGCTGCAGCGTGACGACCAGGTCGGTGGCGGAACCGGTCGGGACCGGGACGCGCATCGCGATGCCGTCGAGCTTGCCCTTGAGCTGCGGGAGGACCAGGGCGGTCGCCTTGGCGGCGCCCGTCGTGGTCGGAATGATGTTCTCGGCGGCGGCGCGGGCGCGACGCAGGTCCGAGTGCGGGAAGTCCAGGATGCGCTGGTCGTTCGTGTACGCGTGGACCGTCGTCATCAGGCCCTTGACGATGCCGAAGTTCTCGTCGAGAACCTTGGCCATCGGCGCCACACAGTTGGTGGTGCAGGAGGCGTTGGAGATGACGTGGTGGTTGGCCGCGTCGTACTTGTCCTGGTTGACGCCCATCACGATGGTGATGTCCTCGTCCTTGGCCGGAGCCGAGATGAGGACCTTCTTGGCGCCACCGGCGATGTGCTTCTCGGCGTCGGCCTTCTTGGTGAAGATGCCGGTCGACTCGATGACGACGTCGACGCCCAGCTCACCCCAGGGGATGTCGGCCGGGTTGCGCTCCGAGAGCACCTTGATGGTGTGACCGTCGACGGTGATGGTGTCGGCGGTGTGGCTGACCTCGGCCTTGAGACGACCCAGAATGGTGTCGTACTTCAGCAGGTGAGCCGTGGTCGCAGTGTCACCCAGGTCGTTGACAGCCACGATCTCGATGTCCGCACCCTGCTCCAGCAGCGCGCGGAAGTAGTTACGACCGATGCGGCCAAAGCCGTTGATGCCTACGCGGATCGTCACGAACCGATCTCCTCGTTAGGAACGCCGGTTTCGATGCCGGCGAGTTTTATTAGGGATGTCCCCGACCGCCTCCGACCCTACCTCTCCGAAGGCCCCGGAGTGACATCGAGAGCGGAGGCGCGAAAAGGGATCCCCTTACTCCCCAGTAGGAGTAAGGGATTCCGGTCGGGTGGACCACCGGGGCGACCACCGTCCACGGCACGGTCACCAAGCGTCAACACCCGCCGGGGCGGGGGGCCTTGCGGCGCGAGGGCGGCCGACAGGGCAACATCACCGGGCGTCACCGACGCGGGGCCGGCCACCTGCGTTCCACCCACGGGAAACGGCCGCGGCCACCCCCTCAGCCCATTCGGCGAAGTGCGCAGCGGTCAACCCCGAGCGAACGCGCTCAATTGCGCGGACTTGCACTCGTTCGATGGAATCGCCAGGCGAGTACACCCTTTCGGGGCGCACGATCGAGGGAACCCCGGAGATCGCCCGCTCAATTGTGCGGGGTGGCGCTCGAAATCATCCGGAAATACTCCTCGCCCCGCCGACCGTGGAATGGCTCCGCACCCGGCAGGTGAATACCGCACGGCTTCCGTCTCCCGGGGGCCCGGCCCGCGAGGCCGGCTCCCCGGGGGCGCCGAGCCCCGGGACGGCCGGGCTCTCCTGCCGCCCTCAGCTCACGAGGCCGTCGGCCAGCTCCTCGCTGAGGGTCGATTCCGTGCCCGGGATACCGAGGTCCTGGGCCCGCTTGTCGGCCATCGCCAGCAGGCGCCTGATCCGTCCGGCGACCGCGTCCTTGGTCAGCGGCGGGTCGGCGAGCGCTCCCAGCTCCTCCAGAGAGGCCTGCTTGTGCTCCATGCGCAGCCGTCCGGCCGCCGCGAGGTGCTCAGGGACCTCCTCGCCGAGGATCTCCAGCGCGCGTCCCACCCGGGCGCCGGCGGCGACCGCCGCGCGGGCGGAGCGGCGGAGGTTGGCGTCGTCGAAGTTGGCGAGCCGGTTGGCCGTGGCGCGGACCTCGCGCCGCATCCGGCGCTCCTCCCAGGCCAGCACCGACTCATGGGCGCCGAGGCGGGTCAGCAGGGCACCGATCGCGTCACCGTCACGGACGACGACTCGGTCGACCCCGCGCACCTCCCGCGCCTTGGCCGCGATGGAGAGCCTGCGGGCCGCGCCGACCAGGGCGAGCGCGGCCTCCGGACCTGGGCAGGTCACCTCGAGCGACGAGGAGCGTCCCGGCTCGGTGAGCGAGCCGTGCGACAGGAAAGCGCCGCGCCAGGCCGCCTCCGCGTCACAGGTGGCCCCCGAGACCACCTGCGGGGGCAGGCCGCGGATGGGACGGCCGCGGCCGTCCACCAGGCCGGTCTGGCGGGCCAGCTGATCGCCGCCCGCCACCACCCGTACGACGTAGCGGGAGCCCCTGCGCAGTCCGCCGGGAGCCATCACGATCAGCTCCGAGCTGTGCCCGAAGATCTCGAGGATGTCCCGCTTGAGCCGGCGGGCCGCCATGGCCGTGTCCAGCTCGGCCTCGATCACAATCCGGCCGCTCACCAGGTGCAGCCCGCCCGCGAACCGAAGAATCGCCGAAACCTCTGCCTTTCTGCAGCAGGTCCGGGTCACGGGAAGCCGAGAGACTTCGTCCTTCACCGCTGGCGTCATCGCCATGGGCCGATCCTTCCATGCATCCGAAAAATACGGTCGTACGCGGCGGCCAACAGCTCCGGATCGTGAATCGGAACGCCGTCGGGTGAGGCCACGGGGGCCAGCTCGACCGCGGCTCCGAGCCGCTCTGCGGCGTCGGCGAGGGACTCGCGGTCGGGCACGGCGGCCTCGTCGGCCAACACCACGTCCATGGCGAGTTTAGGGGCGTGTCGTCCCAAAACCTCCAAATGACGCTGCGGTGAGAAGCCTTCTGTTTCACCGGGCTGTGGTGCGAGGTTCAGTGAGAGGACCTTACGGGCCTTCGTGGTGACCAGTGCGTCGAGCAGTTCGGGCACCAGCAGATGCGGAATCACCGACGAGAACCAGGAGCCCGGGCCGAGCACCACCCAGTCGGCGTCGAGCACCGCGGCCACCGCTTCGGGGACCGCCGGCGGGTCGACGGGCACGACATGGACGGACTGCACCTCGCCGGGGGTCAGCGCCACCGTCGCCTGCCCGCGCACGGTGACGATGTCCTCGGGTCGGTCCTGGTCATGGCCCCGGACGAGCGCCTGGAGCTCCAGGGGGACGGCGGACATCGGCAGCACCCTGCCGTGCGCGCCGAGCAGCTTGCCGACCAGGTCGAGTGCCTGGACGTGGTCGCCCAGCTGTTCCCAGAGGGCGACGATGAGCAGATTGCCCACCGCGTGCTCGTGGAGGTCGCCCTTGGACTCGAAGCGGTGCTGGATGACCTGGGCCCAGGTCTGGCCCCACTCGTCGTCGCCGCAGAGCGCGGCGAGCGCTTTGCGCAGGTCGCCCGGCGGGAGGACACCGAGCTCCTCGCGGAGCCGGCCGCTGGAGCCGCCGTCGTCGGCGACGGTCACCACGGCCGTGAGGTCGCCGGTGATCCGGCGCAGCGCCGTGAGCGAGGCCGACAGCCCCATGCCGCCGCCGAGAGCGACGACCTTGGGCTGCGCGCCGCGCTTACGGCCGGAGAGCGCGGCCGTGGCCCTGCTCAGCCGGCGCTGGCGCAGATGGCGACTGCTCACTCTCGCCCCATGTCCCGGTGGACGAGGACGGTCTCGATCCCCTCCGTGGCCAGCCGGGAGGCCAGCTTCTCCGACATGGCCACGGAACGGTGCTTGCCGCCCGTACACCCGACGGCGATGGTGACGTAACGCTTGCCCTCACGGCGGTATCCGGCGGCGATGAGCTGCAGCAGCTCCGTGTACTGGTTGAGGAACTCCTTGGCGCCCGGCTGGTCGAAGACGTAGTCGGACACCTCCTCGTTGAGCCCGGTGAAGGGGCGGAGCTCCGGGACCCAGTGCGGATTCGGCAGGAAGCGGCAGTCGACGACGAGGTCGGCGTCGACCGGCAGGCCGTACTTGAAGCCGAACGACATCACCGTCGCCCGCAGCTCCGGCTCCTCGTCGCCGGCGAACTGGGCGTCCATCTTGGCCCGCAGCTCGTGCACGTTGAGGCTGGAGGTGTCGATGACGAGGTCGGCGTCGCCGCGCAGCTCACGCAGCAGGTCACGCTCGGCCGCGATGCCGTCGACGATGCGGCCGTCGCCCTGGAGCGGGTGCGGACGGCGGACCGATTCGAACCTGCGCACGAGGGCGTCGTCCGACGACTCCAGGAAGACGATGCGCCGGGTGACGTGCTTGGCCTCCAGGTCGGCGAGCGACTCCCGGAGGTTGTCGAAGAACCGCCGGCCCCGCACGTCGACGACGACGGCGATGCGCGCGACATTGCCCTGGGACCGGGCGCCGAGCTCCACCATCGTGGGGATCAGCGCGGGCGGCAGGTTGTCGACGACGAACCAGCCGAGGTCCTCCAGACACTTGGCGGCGGTGCTGCGCCCGGCGCCCGACATTCCGGAGATGATCACCAGCTCGGGGATGGCGGGCGCGGTGGCCTCGGCCTTCTCCGTGGTGCTTCCCGTACTCATGTCTGCTGCTCCGTCTGTTCGGCCGCGTTCGTCCTGGTGTTCATTCGCGTGCTCGGTCATGTGCTGCTTCCCCCGTCGTCCTCTTCGATGATCTCTCCGGTGGCGGTGTTCACGGCGGGCGCGGCCGGGGCGGCCGTGGCGAAGGCGGCGGCCACCGATTCCGCGGTCCTGCGCCCTATGCCCGGCACCTCGCAGATCTGGTCGATCGTCGCCTGCCGCAGCTTCTTGACGGAGCCGAAATGCTTGATCAGCGCCTGCTTGCGGGTCTCGCCGAGACCGGGGACGTCGTCCAGGGGGCTGCTGCGGATGCGCTTGGCCCGCTTGGCCCGCTGGTAGGTGATGGCGAAGCGGTGGGCCTCGTCCCGGATGCGCTGGAGGAGATAGAGGCCCTCGCTGGAGCGGGGCAGGACCACCGGGTCGTCGTCATCGGGCAGCCAGACCTCTTCGAGACGCTTCGCGAGACCGCAGACGGCGATGTCGTCGATGCCCAGCTCGTCCAGGGCGCGCTTGGCGGCGGCGACCTGGGGCTGCCCGCCGTCGACGACGAGGAGCTGGGGCGGGTAGGCGAAGCGCTTGGGGCGGCCGTCGTCCTCGCGGGGCTCCTCCCGGCCGGGGACGTCCTCCGGCACCGCGGGTACGGGCCCGGTGGGCGCGGGGCCGATGGGCGCGGGGCCGGCGGGTGCGGGGACGGTGTGCGGGGCGCCTGTGGGTGCGGGGCCGGCGGGTGCGGGCCCTGTGGACGCGGGGGTCTCCTCCCACTCCCCCGTCCGCTCCTTCTCCTGGAGGTAGCGCTTGAAGCGGCGGCCGATGACCTCGTGCATCGAGCGGACGTCGTCCTGGCCCTCGAAGCCCTTGATCTGGAACCGGCGGTATTCGCTCTTGCGTGCGAGGCCGTCCTCGAAGACCACCATGGACGCGACCACGTCGTCACCCTGGAGGTGCGAGATGTCGAAGCACTCGACGCGCAGCGGAGCCGTCCCGAGACCGAGTGCCTCGGCGATCTCCTCCAGGGCACGGGAACGCGTCGTGAGGTCGGAGGCGCGCTTCGTCTTGTGCAGCCCCAGCGCCTGCTGGGCATTGCGCTGGACCGTGCCCATCAGGTCCTTCTTGTCGCCCCGCTGCGGGATACGCAGGCTGACCTGGGATCCCCTGCGGTCCGCGAGCCACTGGGACACCGAGTCGGGGTCCTCGGGGAGTGCCGGGACCAGCACCTCCTTGGGGACGGAGTCACCGGACTCCTCCCCGTAGAGCTGCTGGAGCGCGTGCTCGACCAGGCCCGAGGTGTCGACGGCCTCGACCTTGTCGGTGACCCAGCCGCGCTGACCCCGCACCCTTCCGCCACGGACGTGGAAGATCTGGACCGCCGCTTCGAGCTCGTCCTCGGCGACGGCGATCAGGTCGGCGTCGGTGGCGTCGGCGAGGACCACGGCGCTCTTCTCCATGGCCCGCTTCAGCGCCTCCGCGTCGTCCCGCAGCCTGGCCGCGCGCTCGTACTCCATCTCCTCGGCCGCGTCCGTCATGTCCTTCTCCAGACGGCGGATGTACGTCCCGGTGCGGCCTGCCATGAAGTCGCAGAAGTCCTCGGCCAGATCCCGGTGTTCCTCGGGGGTGACCCGCCCGACGCAGGGCGCGGAGCACTTGCCGATGTAGCCGAGGAGGCACGGGCGGCCGGTCCGCTCGGCGTTCTTGAAGACACCGGCGGAGCAGGTGCGCACGGGGAAGACCCTGAGCATCAGGTCGACGGTCTCGCGGATCGCCCAGGCGTGGCCGTACGGGCCGAAGTAGCGCACGCCCTTCTTCTTGGCGCCACGCATGACCTGGACGCGCGGGAACTCCTCGTTGAGCGTGACCGCGAGGTAGGGATAGCTCTTGTCGTCGCGGTACTTGACGTTGAACCGGGGGTCGAACTCCTTGATCCAGGAGTACTCCAGCTGAAGCGCTTCGACCTCGGTGGAGACCACGGTCCATTCCACGGAGGCAGCCGTGGTGACCATGGTGCGGGTACGCGGGTGAAGACCGGCCAGGTCCTGGAAGTAGTTGGCCAGGCGCTGACGCAGGTTCTTCGCCTTCCCGACGTAGATCACCCGGCGGTGCTCGTCGCGGAATTTGTAGACCCCCGGGGAGTCGGGGATCTGTCCCGGCTTGGGGCGGTAGCTGGAGGGGTCTGCCATGTCTCACACCCTACTTGCGGGCAGTGACAGAGCGGCATATCCGGGGTCCAGGAGGACGGGGAGAACCGCCGGGTCAGGCTCCGGGGCCCGCGATCAGCTTTCCGCCCTCGATCTTGACCGGGACGGAGGGCAGCGGCACGGTCGCGGGACCGTGCACCGCCTTGCCCGTGGTCACGTCGAAGCGGCTGCCGTGGCAGGGGCAGTTGCCCTCGTTGTCCTCGACCTTGTCCAGGAGACAGCCGGCGTGGGTGCACTGTGCGCTGAAGGCCTTGTACTGCCCGGCGGCCGGGCAGCTCACGACGACCCGCTGCTCGCGGTAGAGCTTCGCCCCGCCGACCGGGACCTCCTCCGGAGCGCCGAGCTCCACGGGCGCGGTGGGCGTGGGGGTCTCCGCGTGGCCGAGCTTCGACTCGGTCGAACAGGCTGCCGCTCCCAGACCGGCGGCACCGGCGAGAGCGGCGCCCTTCAGGACGGTACGGCGGGCGGCGGGCAGGCCGGGCATGCGGTCTCCACTGGTCGGGGGGACAGAGAGCCGCCGTCACCGTCCGGGGCACCGGGTGCCGGGGATCCCGGGCACGGGCCGCACCTGAAGGCATGAGCGACAGACCCGACCATACCGGCGGAAGGTGACGGCCCTTCGCCCGGCCCCGGACACCGCGGACGGCCGGGGCCGGGCGGAGCGGCTCCCTGAGTGAGGGTGCCGCTCCGCCCGGACGGCGTCAGGCCTTCCGCGCGCGGGTGGCCTTCTTCGGCGCGGGCTTCTCGGCCGCGGCCTTCCCTGCCGTCCGCGCCGTGGCGGTCCTGCGGGCCCCAGGTGCCTTCGCGGCGACGGCCTTCTTCGCCGGCGCCTTGCGGGCCTTGCGGGCCTGGGGCACCGCGGCCTGGCCGACCCGGTCGGCGCCCAGGACATCCTGGAGGAACTTCCCGGTGTGGCTGGCCGGCACCGCGGCGACCTCCTCCGGGGTGCCCTCGGCGACCACGAGACCACCGCCGTTACCGCCCTCGGGACCCATGTCGACGACCCAGTCGGCGGTCTTGATGACATCGAGGTTGTGCTCGATGACGATCACCGTGTTGCCCTTGTCGACCAGGCCCGAGAGGACCGAGATGAGCTTGCTGATGTCCTCGAAGTGCAGACCGGTCGTCGGCTCGTCCAGGACGTACACCGTGCGGCCCGTGGAGCGCTTCTGCAGCTCGCTCGCCAGCTTCACCCGCTGCGCCTCACCGCCGGAGAGCGTCGGCGCGGACTGGCCGAGCCGGACGTATCCGAGGCCGACCTCGTTGAGCGTGCGCAGGTGGCGGGCGATCGTGGGGACGGCCTCGAAGAACTCCAGGCCCTCCTCGATCGGCATGTCCAGCACCTCGGCGATGGACTTGCCCTTGTAGTGGACCTCCAGGGTCTCCCGGTTGTAGCGCGCACCGTGGCAGACCTCGCACGGGACGTACACGTCGGGCAGGAAGTTCATCTCGATCTTGATCGTGCCGTCACCCGAGCAGTTCTCGCAGCGGCCGCCCTTGACGTTGAAGGAGAAGCGGCCCGGCATGTAGCCGCGCACCTTCGCCTCCATCGTCTCGGCGAACAGCCTGCGGACATGGTCGAAGACTCCGGTGTACGTGGCCGGGTTGGAGCGGGGCGTACGACCGATCGGCGACTGGTCGACGTGGACCACCTTGTCGACGAGGTCGTCGCCGTCGACCCTGGTGTGCCGCCCGGGGACCGACTTGGCGCCGTTGAGCTCACGCGCGAGGTGGGTGTAGAGGATGTCGTTGACCAGGGTCGACTTCCCCGAGCCCGAGACACCGGTGACCGCCGTGAGCACACCGAGCGGGAAGGAGACGTCGATGTCCTGGAGGTTGTTCTCCCGGGCGCCGTGCACCGTGAGCCGGCGCCCGGGGTCGACGGGACGCCGGATGTCCGGCATCTCGATCACCCTCTTGCCGGCGAGGTACTGGCCGGTGATCGACTCCTTGTTGGTCAGCAGCTCGTCGAGCGAGCCGGAGTGGACCACCTTGCCGCCGTGCTCGCCCGCACCGGGGCCGATGTCGACGACCCAGTCGGCGACCTTGATGGTGTCCTCGTCGTGCTCGACGACGATGAGCGTGTTGCCCATGTCCCGGAGCCGCACCAGGGTCTCGATCAGCCGGTGGTTGTCGCGCTGGTGCAAGCCGATGGACGGCTCGTCCAGCACGTACAGCACGCCGACGAGTCCGGAGCCGATCTGGGTGGCGAGGCGGATGCGCTGGGCCTCGCCGCCGGACAGGGTGCCCGCGGCGCGGTTCAGCGAGAGGTAGTCGAGGCCGACGTCGACGAGGAACCTCAGCCGCTCGTTGACCTCCTTGAGCACCCGCTCGGCGATCTTCTTGTCGCGGGCGTTCAGCTTGAGCCGGCCGAGGAATTCGGCGCACTCGCTGATCGACATCGCGGCGACCGCGGCGATGGACTTCTCCATCACCGTCACGGCGAGGACCAGCGGCTTGAGCCGGGTCCCCTCACAGGCCGCACAGGCCACCTCGCGCATGTAGCCCTCGAAGCGCTCACGGCTGGAGTCACTCTCGGCCTCGGAGTGACGCCGCTTGACGAACTGGACCGCGCCCTCGAAGCGGGGCGTGGTGTAGGCGCGCTCGCGTCCGTACCTGTTGCGGTAGCGGACCTCGGTCTGGATCTTGTGGCCGTGGAGCAGGGCCTTCTTGGCGCGCTGCGGCAGTCCGGCCCAGGGGATGTCCGTACGGAATCCGAGGGCGTCGGCCAGCGCGCTGATCTGGCGCCCGAAGTACTCCTTGGTGTGCCCGTGCGACCAGGGGTGGATCGCGCCCTCGTCCAGGGACTTGTCCTCGTCCGGGACGATCAGCTCCGGGTCGACCTCCATCCGCGTGCCGATGCCCGTGCATTCGGGGCAGGCACCGAAGGGGGAGTTGAAGGAGAAGGAGCGGGGCTCCAGCTCCTCGAAGGAGAGGTCGTCGTACGGGCAGTAGAGGTGCTCGGAGTACATCCGCTCACGCTCGGGGTCGTCCTCGTCGAGGTCGACGAAGTCGAGCACGACCATGCCGCCGGACAGGCCGAGCGCCGTCTCGACGGAGTCGGTCAGCCGGCGCTTGGCGCTGTCCTTCACCGTGAGCCGGTCGATGACCACCTCGATGGTGTGCTTCTCCTGCTTCTTCAGCGCGGGCGGCTCGGACAGCTGGATCGTCTCGCCGTCGACCCGGGCCCTGCTGTAGCCCTTGGTCTGGAGATCGGAGAAGAGGTCGACGAACTCCCCCTTGCGCTCGCGCACCAGCGGGGAGAGCACCTGGAAGCGGCTGCCCTCGGGCAGTCCCAGCACCTTGTCGACGATGGCCTGCGGCGACTGGCGCGCGATGGGGCGCCCGCACTCGGGGCAGTGCGGCTTGCCGATCCTGGCGAAGAGCAGCCTGAGGTAGTCGTAGACCTCGGTGATGGTGCCGACCGTCGAGCGCGGGTTGCGCGAGGTCGACTTCTGGTCGATGGAGACGGCGGGCGAGAGGCCTTCGATGAAGTCCACGTCCGGCTTGTCCATCTGGCCGAGGAACTGCCGGGCGTACGAGGAGAGCGACTCCACGTAGCGCCGCTGGCCCTCGGCGAAGATCGTGTCGAACGCGAGCGACGACTTGCCCGATCCGGAGAGCCCGGTGAAGACGATGAGGGAGTCACGGGGGAGATCGAGCGAGACGTTCTTCAGGTTGTGCTCGCGCGCGCCACGGACGATGAGACGGTCGGCCACGCCGGTCCGCACCTTTCTGGAGAGAAATGGGGGAACTGAGCCCCTCTCCCAGGGTATGGGGGGCGCCACAGCGATGTACGAAGCTTTCGACTCCGAGCGTATAGCACGCGCATTCGATTTACGGTCGAGTGAGGACTCCATCACCCGAATGAGTGGTGAGGTCTACGCTCGGTCCATGACTGATCATGCGCGCGACCTGGAAGCTGTACGTGAAGCGACCGATCGACTGCTCAGCGCCATGGGCACCATGGACGACGGCATCGTTGCCGAGCCGTCGCGTCTGCCGGGCTGGAGCCGCGGCCATGTTCTTGCCCACCTGTCACGTAACGCCGACGCGCTCGTAAATGTTCTCCGGGGGCGCCCGATGTACGCGAACAGCGAAACCCGGGACGCCGACATCGAACGTGACGCACCTCGCCCCCTGGCCGCCCAGACCGCCGATCTGCGCACGAGCGGAGCGGCCTTCCTGGCCGTGGCCGACGCACCCGCCGACTGGTCACGCACGGTCACGATGCGCAACGGTGTGACGGACTCGGCCTCCCGCATCCCCTTCCGCCGCTGGATCGAGGTCGAGCTGCACCACGTCGACCTGGGGGTGGGATACGAGCTGGAGGACCTGCCCGAGGAGTTCGTGACCCGGGAGAACGACTTCCTGGCGGACCGGTTCGCCGGGCACCCCGCTGTCGTCCTCACGACGGCGGTCGCCCCGGACGGCCGGCGCTGGACCACGGGCGGCGGCTCCGACGGAGCCCCGGTGACCGTCCGGGGCACTGCCGTCGGCATCCTCGGCTGGCTCTGCGGACGCCGTGACGGCTCCGCGCTGACCGTGGAAGGCGGCGGTCTTCCCACGCTGCCCCCGCTATAGGCTGCGTCTCATGACGTACAGCGGAGCGGTCAAGGTCGGCGGACCTGCGGATGTGCACGAGCTGACGGATCTGATGATCTCCAAGGTCGCCGTCGGGCCGATGAACAACAACGCGTATCTGCTGCGCTGCCGGGCTACCGGCGAGCAGCTGCTGATCGACGCGGCAGCCGAGGCGGAGACCCTGCTGCGGCTGATCGGCGAGGACGGCATCGCGTCCGTCGTCACGACGCACCGGCACGGTGACCACTGGCAGGCGCTCGGCGAGGTGGTGGCCGCCACCGGCGCGCGGACGTACGCCGGGCGGTACGACGCCGAGGGCATCCCCGTCCCGACCGACGAACCCGTCGAGGACAACGGCACGATCCGGGTGGGCGAGGTCTCGCTCACCGCGAGGCATCTGACCGGCCACACCCCCGGGTCCATCGCCTTGGTCTACGACGACCCGCACGGCGCCCCGCACGTGTTCACCGGCGACTGCCTCTTCCCGGGCGGCGTGGGCAACACGCACCAGGACCCGGAGGCGTTCGCGAGCCTGCTCCACGATGTGGAGACCAAGCTCTTCGACCAGCTGCCGGACGAGACCTGGGTCTACCCGGGCCATGGGCACGACACCACACTCGGCGCGGAGCGCCCGCAGCTGCCCGCATGGCGCGAGCGCGGCTGGTGAACCGGTGAACGCCCGACGGCCGGGTGCCCCTCGTGGGCCCCGGCCGTCGGTGTGTCCGCACAGTCCCGACAGTCCCGCCGGCGCTACTTCTCCGCGCCTACGTTCTCGCTGTCGTCCTTCCGCTCGCCCTTCGCCGCGTCCTGCCTCCTGGTGGCGATCAGGCTGGTGATCGTCGTGATCACCAGGACGCCGCAGATCACGGTGAGGGAGAAGGGGATGGAGATCTCCGGGACGTGCACCCCTGACTCGTGCAGGGCGTGCAGCACCAGCTTGACGCCGATGAACCCTAGGATCACCGAGAGCCCGTAGCTGAGGTGGACCAGCTTCTTCAGCAGACCGCCGATGAGGAAGTACAGCTGGCGCAGGCCCATCAGGGCGAAGGCGTTGGCGGTGAAGACGATGTACGGGTCCTGGGTCAGGCCGAAGATCGCCGGGATGGAGTCCAGCGCGAACAGCACATCGGTGGTGCCGATGGCGAGCATGACCACCATCAGGGGGGTCAGGACGCGCTTGCCGTTGTTCCGGATGAAGAGCTTGGTCCCGTGGTACTTGTCGGCGACCCCGAAGCGGTGCTCGATCGACTTCAGCAGACGGTTCTCCTCGAACTCGTCCTCCTCCTCGTCGGCCCGTGCCTCCTGGATCAGCTTCCAGGCGGTGTAGATCAGGAACGCGCCGAAGATGTAGAAGACCCACGAGAAGTTGGCGATGACCGCGGCCCCGGCCGCGATGAAGATCGCACGGAGCACCAGCGCTATCAGCACACCGAAGAGCAGGACTCGCTGCTGGAGGTGGGAGGGCACCGAGAACTTCGCCATGATCAGGACGAAGACGAAGAGGTTGTCGACGCTGAGCGACTTCTCGGTGATGAAGCCCGCGAAGAACTCGCCCGAGGCCCGGCTCTCACCGAAGACCAGCAGGCCGAGCCCGAAGAGCACGGCGAGGGCGATCCAGACGACCGTCCAGATCCCGGCTTCCTTGGTCGACACGTCATGGGGCTTGCGCCCGATGAAGAAGTCGACGGCGATGAGGGCGCACAGACCAAGAATGGTCAGCGCCCAGAGGGTCCATGAAACGTCCACTGCGCCTCCGGCAGTTCGCTACGGGCTATGGATCAGCGTCGTCGCTGCCGGAGGTCTCTTCCACCCGGGAGCGCGGGATGCGCGCCGGGCCGGCGCCCCGGGACCGCCACAGTCCGTATTGACGGGAACGCCGCGACGGGAGTACTCCCCTCCGCACCAAGAACAGTACATGAAGTACCAAGAAAAGGTAAAGTCTCCACCAAGAAAAGATCAAAAGCCCAGTTCAGGGTGGGTCAGGGCAGGTCGGCGCAGGTCAGTAGGTTGCGCGCCGAGCAGCGGCCACCAGCGCGAGCACCTGCTCCAGGACGCGACTGCCCTGCGGAGTCCTCAGCGGCTCGTACGTCCACGCGTGGCCCACCCAGGGGTCGGCGAGATGGTCATCGGCCACCGGCGTGATCCGCAGCAGGGACCGCCACAGGGGGTCGAGGACCGGGCCGTAGGCGCGGGTGTCCTCGCGGTCGGCCACCATCAGCAGATGCACGCCCACCGAGGGGCCCTCGTCGGCCAGATAGCGCAGCTGGTTGACGGTCCTGTCGTCGAAGCCGTGCGGGAAGTCGTTGACGATCAGCAGCTGCTCCCCCGCGTCGAGGTCCGGGGGCAGCGCGTCCGCGGCGCCGGCCCTGATCGCCATCTGCAGCAGATCGACCCGCCGGGTGAGGTGGGCGAGCACCGAGGACACGCCTTCCGCCCCGGCCGCGGGCGGACCGGCGAGCACCCCGGAGTCGGTCAGGGGCGCGAGCGGACCCGCGGCTGAACCGGCGGGGTCGATGACGTGCACGGAGAATTCGTTCGCCGGGTGGACGGCGAGCAGCCGCGCGGCCAGGGTGACCGCGGTCTCCATGGCCAGGGTGCGCAGCTCGTCCCCGGCCGTCTCGGCGGCCGCGTCGGAGGCCGTACGCCCGCTGTCGACCCAGATCCCTCGCTCCAGGGGCAGCCGTACCAGCAGCGGGATGCGCAGGCCCGGGTCCTCCGGCAGCCGGAGGTCGCCGATGCGCAGGGCCATCGGGTTCTCCATCGGGACGCGGTAGCCGTGCCAGACAGGGTTGTCCCAGCCGGCGTACGCGGCGGGGAGGGCCGGTTCCACGACGGCGGACTCGGCGGCGAGCTGGGCGAGACCACGGTCGAGCGCCTCACGTGCCCGGCCGGTGAGTTCGTCGTGCTTGGCCCTGGCCGCGTCACGGGCGCGTTCGCCCGCACCGCCGATGCGGGCGCGCGGGTCGGAGAGGGCCTGGTCGAGCTCCCGGTCCATCCGGGACCCGGCGAAGTCGACGGCGCTCCGGTAGGCGGCGACCGCGCGGGCCAGGTCCTCGAACATGCCCCAGATCTGGTTGTGGAGCCGCTCGTCCATGGACCAGCCGGTGGCGTCACCCGCGACGGGCTGCGCGGGCTGTCCCGGGGATGCGGGCGGGGCCGTCGGCGGAGGAGAGGGCGGCGCCGAGGCCTGCCGGCGCGGATGCGCGTAGTCGACGCGTCCGCCCGGGGAGTCCGGGTGCGGGGGCGCGGGTTCTCCGGACGGCGTGGCGGCCGGCGCTGAGGCAGGCGGCGCTGAGGTGGGCGGCGCTGAGGCAGGCGGCGCCCCGCTGCCTCCGGAGGGCGCGGGACCTGTGGGGTGGCGCACCCGCTCGCCGTCGGGGGTACGGGGCGGCGGCACGGACCGGGCCAGCCCGGAGGCGACAGCCTCCTGGATGGAGTCGGCCAGCTGCGCCGCCTCGGCCACCCCCTGGTCGGCGAGCATCCCCGCGAGCCCCGTGGCATAGCCCTGGCCGACGGCGCGGACCTTCCAGGCGCCCTGGCGGCGGTAGAGCTCGAGGGCCGAGACGGCGGACTCGGTGTCGAGGCCGGTGAGGGTGAACGTGGCGATCTCGGTGCCGTCGAGCCCGGTGACGGCGACGAAGGGGGCGGCCACCGCGCCGAATCTGCCCGGCTGCCCGGCCCCCGCGGGAAGGGCGAGGAGCACGGTCACGCGGTGCACCGCGTCGGGCAGGGCGTCCAGGTCCACGGCCAGCCGGTGGTCGGCCGCCGCCTGCCGGGACACCTCAAGTCCTGACACCCGGTGCGCCGCGGGGTGGGCCACCCACTCCGCGCCCCGGACGACGCCCCGCTCGTCCCCGAGCGTGGCCCCGGCCACGACGGGTGAGCCCGCCGACACCCTGATCTCCAGACGGGTCTGGGGCAAGGCGTGGTTCTGCCCCCGGACCAGCTCGGCCGTCATCGCCCTGTCCCCTCGACGTTCGGTGGAGTGCCCTGCCATGGGCGCAGCTCCCGGCGGCGGGTGCCTCCGGGAGCTGCTCGTACGGATCGCGGGCCGGGTGCGGCCCCCCGCGGTGTCTACAGATGCGGCAGGATCGCCGGCATCAGGTCCTGGAACGTGCGGCCGTTGGCCGGGTTGCCGAGGGCGGTCATCTGCCATCCGGCGCCCGCGCGGTGCACCTTGGCCATGATCTGCGCCGTGTACTGGCCGCCGCCGTCCAGCGTGTAGCGGGCGAGCTCCTGACCGTTGGTCTCGTCGACGATGCGACAGAAGGCATTCTGCACCTCCTGGAACGTCTGGCCGGTGAACGAGTTCACCGTGAAGACGATCTGGTCGATGTGGACCGGGACACGCTGCAGATCGACCAGGATCGCCTCGTCGTCGCCTCCGGAGCCCGCGCCGCCGACCAGGTTGTCGCCGGTGTGCGTGACCGAGCCGTCGTCGCTGACGAGGTGGCGGAAGAACACGACGTCCACGGGCTGCTTGTCGGCGAAGAGCACCGCCGAGGCGTCCAGGTCGATCTCCCGGGTGCGCGAGCCGAACAGCCCGCGGCGCGGGGCCGCCTGCCAGCCGAGCCCCATCCGTACCGCGGTCAGGGTCCCCCCGTCGCTCTTCTGCAGGCTGATGGCCTGGCCCTTGGTCATGTTGACCGTCACGCGCTGTCCCCTCTCCGCTTGCCCCGCAGCCGTCGGTCTGCGGTTTCCCCGAACCCTACGCAGTCCCGGGAGGCGGAAAGGAGTCATGGGCCGTTTTTGTGTCGGTCCTGCAACACTGCGGGGTCCCCGGGAACACCGGGGCCCCACGGGGTCAGGCCAGCCCCGCCTCCCTCATCTGACGCAGCTCCTTCTTCAGCTCCCCCACCTCGTCGCGCAGCCGGGCGGCCACCTCGAACTGCAGGTCGGCGGCGGCGGCCCGCATGCGGTCGGTCATCTCCTCGATGATCCCCGCGAGCTCCGACGCCGGCCGGTCGGTGACCACAGCGCCGTCCTTCTTCGCCTTGCCTCCGGCGCCCGCCTTGCCGCCCAGTGAGGGAACCGCGGTCTTGGTCTCCTTGGCCTGCCGGTAGCCCGTACCGAGCAGCTGCTCGGTGTCGACCTCCTCGCGGGCGATGGAGGCGACGATGTCGTTGATCTTCTTACGGAGCGGCTGCGGGTCGACCCCACGCTCGGTGTTGTAGGCGATCTGCTTCTCGCGGCGGCGGTTGGTCTCGTCGATGGCCTGCGCCATCGCCGGGGTGATCTTGTCGGCGTACATATGGACCTGCCCCGAGACGTTGCGGGCGGCACGTCCGATGGTCTGGATCAGCGACGTGCCGGAGCGCAGGAAGCCCTGCTTGTCCGCGTCAAGGATGGCCACGAGCGACACCTCGGGCAGGTCGAGCCCCTCACGCAGGAGGTTGATGCCGACCAGGACGTCGTACTCACCGGAGCGCAGCTCGCGCAGCAGCTCGATGCGGCGCAGCGTGTCGACGTCGCTGTGGAGGTAGCGGACCTGGATGCCCAGCTCCAGGAAGTAGTCCGTGAGGTCCTCGGACATCTTCTTGGTGAGGGTGGTGACCAGGACGCGCTCGTCCTTCTCGGTCCGCTTGCGGATCTCGTGGACCAGGTCGTCGATCTGGCCCTCGGTGGGCTTGACGACGACCTCGGGGTCGACGAGCCCGGTGGGCCGGATGATCTGCTCGACGTACCCGTCGCCCCGGGACATCTCGTACTTCCCCGGGGTCGCGGAGAGGTAGACCGTCTGATCGATACGACCCAGGAACTCCTCCCACTTCAGCGGGCGGTTGTCCAGGGCGGACGGCAGCCTGAAGCCGTGGTCGACGAGGGTCCGCTTGCGGGAGGCGTCGCCCTCGTACATCGCGCCGATCTGCGGGACGGTGACGTGCGACTCGTCCAGGACGAGGAGGAAGTCCTCGGGGAAGTAGTCGAGGAGGGTGTTGGGGGCGGTACCGGGCGAGCGGCCGTCGAAGTGCATGGAGTAGTTCTCGACGCCGGAGCAGGTGCCGATCTGCCGGAGCATCTCGATGTCGTACGTGGTGCGCATGCGCAGGCGCTGGGCCTCCAGCATCTTGCCCTGCTTCTCCATCTCGGCGAGGCGCTGCTCCAGCTCCTGCTCGATGCCGCCGATCGCCTTCTCCATGCGCTCGGGACCCGCCACGTAGTGGCTGGCCGGGAAGACGTGGACCGAGGTGTCCTCGCTGATGACCTCGCCGGTGAGCGGGTGGAGGGTCGAGAGTGCCTCGATCTCGTCGCCGAACATCTCGATGCGGACGGCGAGCTCCTCGTACACCGGGAAGATCTCGATGGTGTCGCCGCGCACCCGGAAGGTGCCGCGGGTGAACGCGAGGTCGTTGCGGGTGTACTGGATCTCCACGAAGCGGCGCAGCAGCTGGTCCCGGTCGATCTCGTCGCCGACCTTGAGCTGGACCATGCGGTCCACGTACTCCTGCGGGGTGCCCAGGCCGTAGATGCAGGAGACGGACGCGACGACGACGACATCGCGCCGGGTGAGCAGCGAATTCGTGGCGGAGTGCCGCAGCCGCTCGACCTCCTCGTTGATCGAGGAGTCCTTCTCGATGTAGGTGTCCGACTGCGGGACGTACGCCTCGGGCTGGTAGTAGTCGTAGTACGAGACGAAGTACTCCACGGCGTTGTTCGGGAGGAGCTCGCGGAACTCGTTGGCCAGCTGGGCCGCCAGCGTCTTGTTCGGCGCCATCACCAGGGTGGGCCGCTGCAGCTTCTCGATCATCCAGGCGGTCGTCGCCGACTTGCCCGTGCCGGTCGCGCCGAGCAGGACGACATCCTTCTCACCTGCGCGGACACGCCGCTCCAGCTCGGCGATGGCCGCCGGCTGGTCACCGCTGGGCTGGTAGGGACTGACGACCTCGAAAGGCGCCACCGAACGTTCGATCTTCGAGACTGGCCGCATACAACCACCGTACGGCGCCCCACTGACAACGGCGGTGGATCAGCGGCTCCGCGGCTGACGGTACGCCCTGCGCGAGGCCGTCTCGTAGGGCCTGGCGGGGCGCCGCTGGGCGGGGATCGAGCTCATCGCCCCACCGCACCGGGCCGCGGTACCCGGCAGCGGGCCGGTCCCCCGGGGCGCACCGGTCACCACCAGGGGGTCGACCATCACGATCACCGCGGCGAGCAGCAGGAAGCAGCCGGGTCCGATCATCATCGGCAGGAGCAGCGAGGTGGGGGCCTCCCCCGGCCCCGCCGGTGCCGCGTCGGGGTGCAGGTGCACCTGGAGCGCGGCCATGCCCGTGTAGTGCATCCCGCTCACGGCCACGCCCATGACCACACTCGCGCCCAGGCTGGGGAGGAAGCCGTGGATGTTGACGGCCGCCCACAGCGCCACGATGGAGGCCACCACGGCGATGACGACGGAGAGCGCGACGGTGAGCGTCTGATATTCGAACAGTCCCGCGAAGTTCACTCCGGCCATGCCGAGGTAGTGCATGGAGGCCACCCCGAGGCCGGTGATCGTCCCGCCGGTGACCAGCGCCATCGGGGTGGCGCCCCGGTAGCCGACGAGGAATATGCCGACCCCGACCATCACGATGGCCACGGCGAGGCTGGCGAAGGTCAAGGGCCGGTCGTAGCTCATCGGCGCCTCCCTGACGGAGAAGCCCAGCATCGCGATGAAGTGCATCGTCCAGATACCCGACCCGATGGAGGTCGCCCCGAGGGCCAGCCAGCCGGCTCTGGAAGCGCCTCGTGTGCGCAGGGAGCGCGTGGTGCACCGAAGACCGAGCGCGGCGCCGAGGCACGCCATGAGGAATGCCGTGACGGGCGTCACGAGGCCGTAGGTGAATCCGTCGACTGTGCCCTGCATGCTGGTATGCCCTTCGCGGTGTGCCCGGGTTCGGGGTGACCCTAAAGGGCAAGGCCCGGCAAGCAAACATAAGAGCGGCATTTTATCCGCCTCTGGGCGGTCCGGCGATCCGCCTTCCACCACGGCGTTCACAACATGGCCATCATCCCCCTCCCGTCCGTTGGGTATCGGATGCGATTCTCTGGCTGTCCGCATCCCGACGCGAGGAGTACACGTGTCCGTACGCACAGCAACCACCTCCGGCGCCGTCGCCGCTCTGCTCGGAACCTGCGTCCTGCTGCCCGCCACCCAGGCCCAGGCATCGGACGCCCAGGACAGCCCGGTCGTCTACGCCCACCGGGGCGCCTCGGCCTACGCCCCGGAGAACACCCTGGCCGCCGTGGACGCGGCCGACGACCTGGGCATCGACTGGGTGGAGAACGACGTCCAGCTCACCAAGGACGGAGTGCTGGTCGTCGTGCACGACACCAGTCTCAGCAGGACCACCGACGCCGAGGAGGTCTTCCCCGACCGTGCGCCCTGGGCGGTCAAGGACTTCACCGCGGCGGAGATCGCGAAGCTGGACGCGGGCAGCTGGTTCGGCGAGGACTTCGCGGGCGCCCGGGTGCCGACGTTCAAGGAGTACCTGCGCCGCATCGAGCGCAACCACCAGAACCTGCTCCTGGAGATCAAGAGCCCCGAGATCTACCCCGGCATCGAGAAGGAGACCCTGCGCGTCCTGCGCCAGCAGGGGTGGCTCGATCGTGGTCACGTCAAGGACAGGCTGATCGTCCAGAGCTTCGGTGCAGAGAGTGTGAAAACTGTCCACGCGCAGCGTCCTGACGTCGTGACAGGCTTCCTCGGCACCCCGGCGGTGGCCGATCTTCCGTCGTACGCGGCGTTCACCGACCAGATCAATCCGGCGTACGCCGACATCGGCGCGGACTACGTCGCGGCGGTCCAGAAGCTCAAGGGCGCCCACGGCAAGCCGCTCCAGGTGAACACCTGGACGGTGAACGACGCGGCCAAGGCCGTGGAGGTGGCCGGCTTCGGTGTGGACGGCATCATCACCAACAACCCCGATGTCGTCAGGGACGCCACCCGCTGAGCGGCTGACCGCCCGGCGTTGTCAGTGGCCGGCCGTACGGTGGGCCACATGGAGAGCAGTGAGCAGGTTCTGGAGTGGTCCGTCGTGCCGAGCGGCATCGGCCCGCTCCTGCTGGCCGCGACCCGGACCGGCCTGGTGACCGTGGCCTTCCACGCCCGCCCGGCGGTCCGGGACAAGGTGCTCGGGCAGCTGCGGACGCGGCTCGGCGCGGAGCCGGTGGAGGCCCCGGACTCCGCGCTGCTGGCCGAGCCGATACGTCAGCTCGCCGCGTATTTCGCCGGCGAGCTGCGGGACTTCTCGCTCGCTCTCGACTGGTCGCTGAGCTCCGGCTTCCACCGTGAGGTGCTGCGCGAGCTGGCCTCCGGCGTGCCGTACGGGACGGTCGTGGGCTACGGGGACCTGGCGAGCCGGGTCGGCAGGCCGGGCGGCGCCCAGGCCGTGGGGGCTGCCATGGGCTCCAACCCGCTGCCGGTGGTGGTCCCGTGCCACCGGGTGGTGGAGAGCGACGGAGAGCTGGGCGGGTTCGGCGGCGGTCTTGAGACGAAGCGGCAGCTGCTGGCGATCGAGGGGATACTCCCGCAGCCGCTGTTCTAGCCGACAAAGCCCATGGATCCCGTTCGGACCGCTCACACCTGCGCAGGCGCAGGATCGGGTGCACCGTCCCGGAGAAGGCCGACCAGGTCCGCGACCGCGAGAAGCTCGGGTCCCGGGGCGGTCGGCCACAGGCCTCCGGCAAGGACGGCCACAAGGAACGCCACGCGGTGGAGTGCGGGATCATCCGGCTGAAACGACACCGCGCAGTGGCCACGAGATGCGACAAACTCGCCGTCCGATACGAGGCGACCGTGCTGGTTGCGGGCCTCAACGAGTGGCTGTGACCGACACTTTCGCGACCAGCCTAGATGTGGAATGTGGTGGTTGCCTCCAGAGCCGCCCGGCCGGTCGCGACCCGGTTTACCGGCGCGTTCTCGTCGGCGTAGCCGAAGGAGACCCCCACGAGCAGCTTCCCCTGGTCCACTCCGAGTTGATCGCGGACGGTGTCGGCGTGGAAGCTGAGCAGGCCCTGCGGGCAACTGGCCACGCCGTAGGCGGTCATGGCCAGCAGCAGCGTCTGCAGGTAGGCGCCGGCGTCGGCGGCCAGTCGCGGCCCGCCATCGCCGGCGACGAACAGGAACGCGGCGTGGGGCGCCCCGTAGAAGCCCAGACTCTCCGCGTCGTACGCCGCGCGGGCCGTGTGGTCGTCGGGGCCGATGCCCAGCGCTCCGTACAGGTCGGCGCCGAAGGCGGCCCGCCGTTCCTGGTGGACGGGGGCGTACATGTCCTCGGAGTACGGGTAGTCGGCCGTGACGCGTCGCTCGGCGTGGGCCGTTCGCAGGGCGTCGGCCAGTCGGTCTCGCCGCGCGCCGCCGACGACCTCGACCCGCCACGGCTGCGCGTTGGAGTTGGACGGCGCGGCGCCGGCCAGGGAGAAGATCCTGCGCAGAGTCTCCTGGGGTACCGGGTCGGGGCGGAAGGCGCGGGTCGCGTGGCGCCCTCGTATCAGCTGCTCGGCGTACTCCCACGTCCGTGTCCCGCCCGTCCGTGTTCCGCCGGTGGCCGGCGCCTCGTTCGTGCGCGTCCGAGTGAAAACCGGTCCGCTCATGGAACTCTCCCTGGATTCATCAAAGTAAACGGAACCGTTTACCTGGAATCACACTACAGCCAGGCCCCCTCCGAAGTAAACGAGAACGTATACTTACGTCATGACCACTGTGACGACGGCGTCTCGACGGCAGGGGCGCGGAGGACGGGAGCGCATCCTGGCCGCCGCTGCTGGACTGTTCGCAGTTCAGGGGATCAACGCGACCGGCATGGAGCAGATCGCGGCGCGGGCGCCGGTGTCCAAGCGCACCCTCTACGCGCACTTCCGGACCAAGGACGAGCTGGTCCTCGCCCACCTCAAGGACCTCGCCTCGACGGGGCGCACGCTGGAAGGCGCGCTGACGCAGAAGGACATCCCTCTCAGGGAGCGAATCCTCACACTGTTCGACCCGCCCCCGGCCGGCACGGATCCGGTGCGCGGATGCCCGTTCATCGATGCCGCCGTGGAGTTTCCCGACCCGCAGAACGCGGTTCACTCCTATGCCCGCGAAAGCAAACTGCTGATGGTGCGGCTGGTTGCCGAGCTGGTGGCGGAACTGGGCTGTCGCGAGCCCTCGGTCCTCGCCGAGCAGCTGGTGACCCTCGCGGACGGTGCCGCCAGCCGCGCCATGGTGCTGGGCGACTCGGACTACGGCCGGCATGCGCGGACAGCGGCGGAGATCCTCCTGGACAACGCGCTGCCGAGAGAAAAGCAGACTTTCGCGACACGCCCCTAGGGCGCGTTGGCACTAGCTGCCCTGGGTGCCCTGACCGGTCCGGCCGCGGAGCCCGGTCCAGGCCGGGTGGTGAGGGTCGTCGGCCCGTACGACCGCGTCCGCGCGTTCGGCCGGGGTGACCTCGTCCTCGTACCGCGCGAAGGCGGGCAGCGTCCACCGCTCGCTCTCCGCCGTACGCCGCCGCAGAGCGCCCGGCGAGAGGCTCAGATGCACTCCGAGGTCGAACGGGAACCACTGCCCGAGGAGCAGCGGACCGTGCAGGATGAGCACGCCGCCCTCGGGCAGCACCTGGTACGGGCTTCGGGTCGCCCGGTCCGTCACGGGGTTCCAGAGATCGGGCAGGACCCGGCCGTTGCCGCCGGGTTCCAGCGGGCGGAACACCTCCCGCCACAGCGCGCCGGTGTCGAACCAGCTGTCGGCGTAGGAGTCCGGGTCCTCCTTGCCGTATTCGTAGCGCAGGCTGGCCGGGCGCAGGAAACCGCCCGTGGAGACGGTGAGCACCGGGCGCCCGCGGGCCCGCAACTCCTCGGCGAGGTGCCCGGCCGGATCTTCGGGCCGGGCGGCCGGAGCGCCGTCGATGCCGATCCTGAGCCACGGCCCGCCGTCGGCCGGTGCCGTTCCGTCGGCGTGCTCGGCCAGGGCTTCGGCCAGCCGTTCCCAGGTGATCGGTTCGAATCGCACCCGTCCATCATCACCCCGCGTACGGTCGGCCCCGAGTACGGTCAGCGCCGTGTGCCCCTGGCCCGCAGCAGCTCGGTGATCTTCCGGAGGACTTCCTCGTCGTTCTTCACGGACGTACCGGCCGCCGGGGTGCCCGACACGAGTGCGTCGACCTCGTCGGCGGTCCGGAAGTCGTAGGCCCGTTCCTGCTCGTCGCCGGGCACCTTGTCGTAGGCGTCCTTCGCGCGGAAGCCGACGGTCATGTCGACGACCTTCGCGATGATCCAGGTCAGGATGAAGGAGAACGCGATGACGGACACGATCGCGACGAGCTGTTTGCCGAGCAGGGCCCAGCCGCCGCCCTCGAAGAGCCCCTTCTTGCCGCTGATCCGCGCGGTGGCGAAGAGGCCGACCATGATCAGTCCGATGAACCCGCCGACACCGTGCACACCGACCACGTCGAGCGTGTCGTCCACCCCGAAGCGGTACTTGAGCGTGATCGCGAAGGCGCAGACCGCGCCCACGACGAGCCCGGTGACGACGGCGCCCAGGGTGTTGATCTCACCGCAGGCGGGCGTGATGGCGACCATGCCCGCGACGGCGGACGAGACGACGCCCAGGGTGGTCACCCTGCCGGTGCGCCACTTCTCGACCAGCGGCCAGGTGACCATGGCGCCCGCCGCGCCCAGTTGTGTGTTGATGAACGCGGCGGCCGCGGTGCCCTGGTCGCTCAGCGCGGACCCGGAGTTGAAGCCGAACCAGCCGAACCAGAGCAGCCCGGCACCGATCACGACGAGCGGGATGTTGTTGGGCCGCTCCTCGCGGCGGGCGAAGTCGCGCGGTGCCCGCAGGACGAGCGCCACGGCCAGGCCGGCCACTCCGGAGTTGAGCTCCACAGGCAGACCGCCCGCGAAGTCCAGCGCGCCGAGGTGCTTGACGATCCAGCCGTCCTGGTCGAACACCCAGTGCGCGAGCGGTACGTAGACGATCAGCAGCCACAGCACGACGAAGACGAGCCAGCCCTTCATCGTGGCGCGGTCGGCGATCGAGCCGCTGATCAGCGCGACGGTGATGATGGCGAAGCCCATCTGGAACGTGCTGTAGATGTACGTGGGGATGTGCCCGGTCAGCGAGGTCAGACCGACGTCGTGCATGAACACGTGGTCGAGGTTGCCGATGAGTCCCGCGCCTCCGACATCGGGGCCGAACGCCAGCGTGTAGCCGATCACCCACCACAGGAGCGTGCCGAACGCGAGCGCGGCGAAGCTCATCTTGATCATCATCAGGACGTGCCTGGTGCGCACCATGCCGCCGTAGAAGAACGCCAGTCCCGGCGTCATCAGCAGCACCATGGCGGTGGAGGCGAGCAGCCAGGCGGTGTCCCCGGAGTCGTACGCGGGTGGCATCGGCGCGGGAGCGGTGTTCATCTGCGGTACCTCGTGGGTGTCGTCGGGTCGGGGAGGCGCGCGCTACGGCTTGCGGGTGGGCGGCGCCGGCCGGCCGGTGAGCAGCCGGTGCACGGCGTGCCAGGCGGCGGTGTGCGCGGCGGCGACCCGTACGGGGCTGTCGTCCAGGAGCCGGAGCCAGGCGCCGCAGTCGCGCGGCAGCACGCTCACCCCGTACAGGACGCCGTGTCCTGCCAGTGCGGTGTGCAGGGTGTCGGCGATCTCGGAGGCCGGGGCCCGGTCGCTGACGACGAAGAGCGAGGAGACATGGTCGTGGCCGGCGAACACCCCGGGGCCCGTGACCCCGGGGCCCTTCGTCGCCGCGCCCGTGTCCAGACGCAGGGTGTCGATGGCCAGGAGCGTGCCGTCGGGCCGTGCGATGCGCAGATCCGCCGCGAGGACCCGGTAGTCGTGGCGTTCGCCCCGGGCGAGGCGCCCGGCAGTGACGGTGTCCCCGACGAGGACCGTGGCGCCGGGGGCGACCGTGACCTCGGTGCGCTGGTGGAACCGCGCGTCCTTGAACGGGATCACGGGGTCCGGGAGGTACTCGACGTAGGAGCCTTCCTCCGCCGTGATGTGCACGCGCTGGCTCGCGTAGTCGTGCTCCATCCGGAAGACCTTGGTGGCTGCCTGGGTGGTGAGGTGGACCTCGCTGCCGGGGCCGCACCGGAAGTCCATCCGGTAGCGGTCCGCCTGGGCGACGCCGCCACCGGTCGCCATCAGACAGACGTAGGTCATGCCGGGCATGGCGGGGTCGGTCCACAGCGGCCGCATGATCTGCAGGGGCGACTTCTGGTAGCGCTCGACGAGTTCGGTGCGCCCACCCCGTACCGCGAAGGTCAGGTCGAGGATGCCCACCTTGGCCGGGGAGCCGGCGGCGAGCGTGTCCGGTACGGAGGCCAGGGCCGCCACCTCGGGAGGGAGGCGGACTGCGCTGTAGTAACCGGGGTCCAGACGGTCGGTTCCGGTGCGGATCGGGGTGGGCGGCACGTCAGATCAGCACCTTGCGGCGTGATTCGATGAAGCCGAGGACATCGTCGACACCTACTCCGGTCAGGCAGTCCGTCAGGACCACCGGACGGTCCTCGCGGACCCGGTGGGCGTCGGATTCCATGACGCCGATGTCGGTGCGTACGTACTTCGCGATGTCGATCTTGTTGATGACGAGCAGGTCCGAGTCGGTGATGCCAGGTCCGCGCTTGCGGGGCATCTTCTCGCCCTCGGCGGTGTCCAGGACGAAGACGAACACGTCGACGAGGGCCGGACTGAACGTGAGTGTGAGGTTGTCGCCGCCGGACTCGTAGAAGAGCGTGTCCGTGTCGGGGAAGCGCTCCAGCATCTCGGCGCCGGCCGCGAGGTTCATCGTGGGGTCGTCGCGCACCGCGGTGTGCGGACAGGCTCCCGTCTCGACGCCGACGACGCGCTCCGGTTCGAGTACGCCGTCGAGGGTGCGCCGGATGTGCTGGGCGTCCTCCTGTGTGTAGATGTCGTTGGTGATGACCGAGGGGCGGTTGCCGCCCTTGATCAGCAGTGGCACCAGCGCCTCGATGAGCGCGGTCTTGCCCGATCCGACGGGTCCGCCGATACCGACCCGCAGTACGTTGTCGTCCATGGTGCTCCCTGGCTCGTGTGTGGGGGGATGTGATCAGCTGGCGAAGAGCCGGGCCTCGGCCCGTTCGTGACGGCCCGACATGATGTCCGAGGCGAAGACGGTGGCACCGACGTCGGGCAGCTCCCGGCGCAGTGCCGCGTCGACGGCTTCCTCGATGACGGGGGCTGCTCCGTGGAGCAGGGTCTGCGCCTTGCGGTGGTCCGTCAGCCGCAGCCGGAGCGCGGCTCCCGCGAAGCTCGCGCAGAAGGCGAAGAGGTCCGAGGCGACGGCCTGACGGACCGGCACCCCGGTCGCCGCGTAGATGACCCCGGCGGCCACCGCCTGGGTCCCGGGCGCCTCGCGGCGTACGACACGGGCGAGGTAGTCGACGATCTCCGGCCGGTCGAAGACCTCGCCGGCGAGGTCGAGGAGCTGGCGTCCGGTCCGGGTGGCGGCCTGGCGCATCTCCCGTCCCAGCTTGGTGGCGAAGAGGTGTTCGTCGACGGCGGCCACGGCCTCGGGGTCCCCCGCCCGGCAGGCACGGTGCGCGAGCGCCAGCGCCGTGGCGTCGGCCGGGCCGACGCCGTGCAGCACCAGGGACTCCAGCAGCCGGGGCAGCGTGTCGGCGTCGACCGCCTTGGCGTGGGCGAAGCCCTCCAGGCTGTGCGACAGCGTGTAGAAGCCGCTCGGGAAGGCCGAGTCGGTCAGCTGGAGGCTGACCAGCAGCTGACCGAGCCCGGGCGCCATGGCCCCGGCCCCCGGGACGGAGCCCGCCCCGGGGGCCGGGGCGACGCCCGTGATGTCGCTCTCTTCCTGGTACATCTGCCTAGACCAGGAAGAACAGGTGGTTGAGGGGGAGGCTCTCGGCCGGGTCGATGGTGGCGACCTTGCCGTTGAGGGTGACCTTGAACGTCTCCGGGTCGACCTTGATGTCCGGCAGCGCGTCGTTGCGGACCATGTTGTGCTTGCCGATGGTCCGGGTGCGCAGGACCGGCAGGACGGTCCGGTCCAGGCCGAGTTCGGCGGGGACGCCCGCGGCGATGCCGGCCTGCGACATGAACGTCACATGGGTGTTCTGCTGCGCCTTGCCGTACTGGCCGAACATCGGGCGGTAGATCACGGGCTGCGGGGTCGGCAGCGAGGCGTTCGGGTCGCCCATCTGCGCCCAGGACACGATGCCGCCCTTGATCACCATCTTCGGCTTGGCCCCGAAGGAGTGGATGGGCCAGAGCACGATGTCCGCGAGCTTGCCCTTCTCGATCGAGCCCACGTGGTCCGAGATACCGGTGGCGATCGCCGGGTTGATGGTGACCTTGGCGAGGTAGCGCAGGACCCGCTGGTTGTCGTTGCGCTCGGAGTCGCCCTCCAGCGGGCCGAGCTTGTCCTTGCAGTGGTGGGCGGTCTGGAAGGCACGGGTGACGGATTCACCGACCCGGCCCATGGCCTGCGAGTCGGAGGAGAACATGCTGATCACACCGAGGTCGTGCAGCACCGTCTCGGCGGCGATGGTCTCGGCGCGGACGCGGCTGTCGGCGAAGGAGACGTCCTCGGGGATGTCGTGGCTGAGGTGGTGACAGACCATGACCATGTCCAGCAGCTCGTCCACGGAGTTCTTCGTGTAGGGCAGCGTCGGGTTGGTCGAGGAGGGCAGCACGTTCGGCTCGCCCGCCACCCGCATGATGTCCGGGGCGTGACCGCCGCCCGCGCCCTCGCTGTGGAAGGTGTGGATGGTGCGTCCGTCGATGGCCGAGCGGGTGTCCTCGAAGAATCCGCCCTCGTTGAGGCTGTCGGTGTGGATGGCGACCTGGACGTCGTGCGCGTCGGCGACGTTCAGGGCGTTGTCGATCACCGCGGGGGTGGCGCCCCAGTCCTCGTGGACCTTCAGGGCGCAGGCTCCGGCGACGACCTGCTCGTTCAGCGCCTCGGGAAGGCTGCCGTTGCCCTTGCCCATGATCCCGACGTTGACCGGGATGCCTTCGGCGGCCTGGAGCAGCTTGCCGATGTTGTACGGGCCGGGTGTGCACGTGGTGCCGTTGGAGCCGTCGGTCGGTCCTGTGCCGCCGCCGATGAGCGTGGTGATGCCGTTGGTGAGTGCCTGCTCGGCCTGCTGGGGCGCGATCAGGTGGACGTGGGTGTCGATGGCGCCGGCCGTGGCGATGAGGTGCTCGCCGGCGATGGCCTCGGTACCCGGACCGATGATCAGGCCCGCGTGGACCTTGTCCTGCGTCTGCGGGTTGCCGGACTTGCCGATGTCGACGATGAAGCCGTCCTTGATCCCGATGTCGCACTTCACGACGCCGACGACCGGGTCGATGACCACGACATTGGTGATGACGGTGTCGAGGGCGCCCTGGGCGCTGGTGGCCTGCGGGTCGGAGGCCATGCCGTCGCGCATGGTCTTGCCACCGCCGTAGAGGACCTCGTCCCCGTACTGGCCCTCGCTGTAGTCCTTCTCGACCTCGACGACGAGGTTGGTGTCACCGAGGTGGAAACGGTCGCCGACCGTCGGACCGAACATGTCGGTGTACTGCTTGCGCGGCAGGATGGGCATCAGCGCGAACCCTTCTTCTGCTTGGAGTCCTTCTGCTTGGACGAGTCGTTCTGCTTCTTGGGCGTGGCCTTGCTCTCCCCGCCGCTCTCCCCCGCGGCCGGCCGGCCTTCCGTGGCGCTCTGCGCGCCGGCGAAGCCCCGCTCGATCGCCTTGCGTACGGCCTCGACCCGGGCGGGGTGCGAGACGAGGCTGCCGTTGAGCAGCCCGCTGAAGCCCACCAGCCGCCCGGTGCCGGCGTACTCGCACAGCTCCACCTCGCGCGTGCCGCCCGGTTCGACGCGTACGGAGGTGCCCGCGGGGATGTTGAGGTGCATGCCCAGCGCCTTCTGCCGGTCGAACGACAGCGCGGAGTTGACCTCGAAGAAGTGGTAGTGCGACCCGACCTGGATCGCCCGGTCCCCGGTGTTCTCGACGGTGAGCCGGGTGGTGCGGCGGCCGGCGTTGATCTCGACCGGTTCATCGCCGTACAGATACTGCTGGCGGAATGTCATGCGGTGCTCCTGGTGAGGTGGCCCGCGCCACGGACATGCGTGTGGGCATGCGGGTGCGGGTGGGAATGTCCGTGATCGTGTCCGTGGCCGTGTTCCTCGCCCGGCGGGTGCGTGTGGGAGTGGGAGTGGCCGTGGCCGTGTCCCTCGCCCGGCGGGTGCGTGTGGGAGTGGCCGTGGTCGTCGGCGGCGGTCAGCCCGGTCGCGATGCCGTCGTCCTGGCTCCGGTTCCAGCGCAGCCGGGCGTCGGTCACCCGCTCGGCGAGGACCCGGGCCAGTGCCGCGCGGGACACCACCGGCCCCGCGGACGTGACCGTGACGCCCGGCACGCCGGGAGCCGGGACCTCCGTGAGGGCGAACGCCGCGGGCAGCAACGTCACCCGGGAGGCGCCGAGCAGTCCGCAGCGCCGTACGCCCTCGGCGGGATCCGGGTCACCGCCGGTCAGGGCGACCTCGACCAGCCGGTGGGTGCCGTAGCCGTGGACGAGCCGTGCGATCCGGTAGAGCTCGGCGTCGTCGAACAGCCCGCCGGTGGGGGCGGTGACCAGCAGTGCCGAGGTCCCCGGCGTGCGGTTGGCCGCCGCCCTGAGCCGCGCGACGAGATGCCCGCCGGTGCCGAAGGGCTCCGCGAGCAGGGTCCCGGTGGTCTGCCCTGCGGGCAGCGCGCGCAGCGTACGCGCGGTGTCCGCGACGAGTTCGGGGTCCCTGCCCAGGGTCATCGGGACGACGCATGCCATGTCACCGGAGCGCCTCAGGCCGGCCAGGGCGCGGATCAGTTCGCGCCCGCCCCGGACGACGAGCGCCTCAGGACCCACGAGGTCGCGCAGGGCTTCGCCGTCCCCGGCCTCATGGCCGTACACGGCGACGACGCGGTGGCGGTCGGCCACGGCTCAGCCCCCGATGGGGTCGTGGCAGGAGACGAGTTTGGTGCCGTCCACGAAGGACGCCTCGACCTGCAGCAGCCCGAGCATCTCGCGTACGCCCGGCATGGTGTCGTCCTCGCCGACGATCTGCCGGCCGAGTTCCATGCAGTCGGCGACGGACCTGCCGTCACGGGCCGCTTCCAGAATGGCCTCGGTGATCAGCGCGACGGACTCGCTGTAGTTGAGCTTGAGTCCACGGCCCTGGCGTTTGCGGGCCAGGTCGGCGACCACGTACACCAACAGCTTGTCGATCTCGCGAGGGGCGAGGTTCATCGTCGGTACCTTCCTCAGGATGTGTGGCGTGGGCAACGAGCGGTTCAGGTGCTCCGGCGAAGGCGCGTCAGCAGAGGGACGGCGGCCATGAGCGCCCAGGTGGTGAGGATGAACGGCCAGGTGAAGGTGTGGCCGCCGAAGGGTTTGAACAGGGAGGTCAGTGACGCCGTGAGGCCGGTGGTGGCGGCGGCTCCGAAGAGCGCGTAGATGCCGTTGGGGACCGTGGCGGTGAGGAAGACGGCGCCGACGGCGATGGCGACCAGGACGGCGTTGTACCCGTAGATGCCCTGGGCGATCTGCGCCGTCGGGGCGCCGAGCGCCCAGGCGGCCACGATGCCCACGATGCTCCCCGCCACCGCGAACAGGAAGACGCGCACTCCGGCGAAGGCCAGACCGACGAGCATGATGAGCCCGACGTACCACTCGTCGACCAGGAAGATCTGCGACACGTTGGTGAAGAAGGCGTGCCACAGATCGCTCCAGGAGATCCCGGTGTCCCCGGACGTGGGACTGGAGACCTCCTTGGGAGCTCCGTGCCAGATCCGGGCGAAGGAGGGGGCGCCGAGCACCATGACGCCGGAGACCAGACAGAACGGCGCGGTGAGCGCGGTCAGGCCGTACGAGGCGAGCAGCGTGGTCAGCGTCGCGGTGAGGAGGGTGCAGATGATCGCACCGACGACGGCCAGCACATAGGTGGCCGGGTGGTGGCCGAGGTAGGTGACCAGGGCGATTCCGGTGAGGCAGCCGCAGTACCCCTGGAGGCCGAGGGCGATGTTCGACCGGTCCACGCCCAGCACGTAGGCGGTGGCCGTGGAGATCAGGGTGCCCAGGGTCGCGAAGAGACCGATCTGCCAGCCCGCGCTCCACAGCGCGGCGAGGATGATGATGCCGGTCCACAGCAGGGGCTGGAGATCGACCTGGCCGACTCCGCGGATCGAGGCCAGGAGGAAGCCGGAGGGCTCTCTGCGCTGCAGCCTTCCGACGATCTCCGGTTCGGCGACGGGCACGGGGGACTCCAGCCTTCGGAAGAGCACGGACAGGTCGGGCCCGTGGCTCCACAGAAATCTGCGTGCGCCGGGGGCGTCATTGCCAAGGAGATGCCACTTCCGTGACGCGGACGACTTCAGATGAGCCGTTCGGGCTTCGCGCCATGCACCGCCCGCGCCGTACGCAATTCACCCGATCCCCTCCCATAACGTAACGGCATGCTCCAGAAGATGGCGTTGCACACCCGCACCCACCCGGACCACCACCCCGGCGTCCAACGTTCCGTCGTGGCTGCCGTCGCGGTCGGCGGAGCCGCCGGAGCCGCGGCCCGTTACGGTGCCGAGCGGCTCTGGCCGACCGGCCCGACGGACTTCCCCTGGACGATCCTGCTGGTCAACGCGGTTGGCTGCTTCCTGATGGGCGTCCTCATGGTGACGCTCAAGCTGCGCTTCCCCTCGGCACCCCGGCTCGTCAGCCCGATGCTCGGCACCGGGGTTCTCGGCGGCTTCACCTCGTTCTCGCACTACACGGACGGGGTGCGTCAGCTCTTCGACGCGAACCGGCCCGGCTACGCGACGGGCAGCCTCCTGCTGACGGTGGCGGCGGCTCTCGCCGGAGTGACGGCGGGCGCCCTGCTCGCCCACGCGGTGTTCGGCGGCGACTACCGCACCGAGGGAGGTGCCCGATGATCGACTGGCTGCTCGTGCTCGCCGGGGCACTCGTCGGGGCGCCGGTGCGCTATCTGCTCGGGATCGACGCCAAGTACCGTCTCGGCGGCTCCTTCCCCTGGGGCACGCTCGCGGCCAACGCGGCGGCCTGCCTGGTACTGGGTTTCGTCGCCCAGGGGGTCACGGACGGCGCTCTGGGGACACGGCTCCAGATGCTGCTGGCCACCGGCTTCTGCGGCGCACTGTCGACGTGGTCGACCTTCTCCTACGAGCTCCTGACGCTCACCTCCGCCCGGAGGCTCGTGGTGGCCGGTGGCTATCTGCTGCTCAGCGTCGGTGCGGGGCTCGGGCTCTCGTTCGCGGGGGCGGCGGTGGCGAGCGCGGCCTTCTGACCGGGAATCACCTCGGCCTGACCCGGATCACCCGTACGGCCGGGCCCTGGCGCATCATGCTCCCTATGGATCTCGCATGCGCCCGCCGGTTCGCGTCCCGGTGGCAGGACGACTGGAACTCCCACGACCTGGACCGCATCCTCGCCCACTACCACGAGGACGTGACCTTCAGTTCGCCGATGATCGCCCGGCTGACGGGCTCCCCTGCCGGGACGTTGCACGGCAAGGCGGCGCTCCGCGCGTACTGGGCCGCCGGGCTGGAGAAGATCCCCGACCTGGAGTTCGAGGTGATGGATGTGCGGGCGGGCGTCGACGCGCTGGTCATCGACTACCGCAACCAGATCGGCGGCCGGGTGTACGAGGTGCTGACCTTCCGCGACGGGCTGGTCGCCTCCGGCTTCGGGGCGTACGGGGAGACGGCCGCCGTCTGACGCACGCCCGGGGCGCGCTCGGGCGACCAGCGTCGGGCGTACGCGGGGGCGACCATCGCAGGCCGGACGCCCCCGCCGTCCCTCATCCGGCCGCCGGACACTCCACCGCGTCGGCGTCGTCGGAGAGTTCACTTCCCTCGGGAAGCAGATAGGTCACCCACAGCACCACGGGCCCGGTGCCCAGATTGCGGCCGATGTGCCGGTGGTCGGCCCCTGACGGCTCGATGAACGTCGTGCCGGCGGGTGACACCTCGACCGTGCAGTCGTCGAGGGTCCGGGTGAGCGTCCCGGCCTTGACGACGGCGATCAGCTGCCCTTCGTGGGTGTGCCAGCCGGTGGAACCGCCGGGCTCCACGGTGATCTTCCGGAAGGTGACGTCCGTACGCCCTGGAGGGGTCTTGACCTCAAGCTTGCCCTCGGAGGTGCCCTCGGCGACGACCGTGCCGGTCACTCCGCTGCCGGGGGTGGCGACGGCTGCCGCCGGCAGGAGGCCAAGGGCTGCCACGCCGACGCCCACGAGCAGAGCCTTGCGCACCGCCCCCCGCCGTTTCACGCCGCCCGCACGCCCCGGGCCGTGCTCAATCTCGGCGCTCTTCGCGCTCTTCGCACTCTTCGCACCGACCACGCCGCCGAACCCCATGACCGACTCCTCAGCATCCGTCCAGTGAGCGCCCCGTGAAGATGCCTACGCTACCGGCGAGTTGGTCGGGACGCGCCGAGGGCGCGGGTATCGGACCCGCGCAGTTCGTCGGCCAGCGGCCCTTCGCCGAGCACCTCCGCCCTGCCCTCCTCCACGGCCTGCGCGAGGGTGCACTCACCGCGCCCGAGCGCGAGGACGGCCTCCGCGTCCAGCACGAGGCACGCGTCCGGGTGTTCGGCGGGTCCGTATCCGTACGGATCGCCTGTCGCCGCCTCCATGCCGGTACGGATGTGGAACTCGCCCTCGGCGAGCCTGACTTCGACGACCCCGCCGTGGCTGAGGCCGTCCAGGGCCCGCAGCAGCGGCAGGGCGAACCAGTGGGCCCTGACCGCGTCCGTGGGGCGGCGCACACCGAGCGCGGGCCCGCCCCACCGGGCGAGCGCGGTGAGGACCGGGAGCAGCCCCCGGCCGTGCTCGGTCAGTTCGTAGACCGCGGCGGCGGCGGGGGGCGGCAGGCGACGGCGCTCCACCAGGCCGCCGTGCTCCATGTCCTTGAGCCGGGAGGCCAGCACATCCGTGCTGACGCCGGGCAGATCGGCGTGCAGATCCGTGTACCTGCGGGGGCCGGCCAGCAGTTCACGGACGATCAGCAGCGTCCACCGGTCACCGACGGAGTCGAGAGCACGGGCAGTGGCGCAGAACTGGTCGTAGCTCCGGCGGCGGGTGGGGCGTGCGGGCTGCTGCTGACGTGGCATGCGACGCAGTCTAGACATGTTGTTGGACTTTCCAAGCCCGAGCTTGGTAAAACCAAGTAACGCAATTCGGGTCGGGGAGGCACCGCATGGAGTTCCGGCAGTCCAGCAAGCTCAACGAGGTCTGTTACGAGATCCGGGGCCCGGTCATCGAGCAGGCCAACGCCCTGGAGGAGGCGGGCCACAGTGTGCTCCGTCTCAACACGGGCAATCCGGCGCTCTTCGGCTTCGAGGCGCCGGAGGAGATCGTCCAGGACATGATCCGGATGCTCCCTCAGGCACACGGCTACACCGACTCGCGCGGCATCCTGTCCGCCCGCCGCGCCGTCGCGCAGCGCTACCAGGCGATGGGACTCGCCGATGTCGACGTGGACGACATCTTCCTCGGCAACGGGGTGTCCGAGCTGATCTCGATGGCCGTGCAGGGGCTTCTGGAGGACGGCGACGAGATCCTGATCCCGTCCCCCGACTATCCGCTGTGGACCGCCGTCACCACGCTCGCGGGCGGGAAGGCCGTGCACTACACCTGCGACGAGGGCGCGGACTGGAACCCCGACCTGGCCGACATGGCCTCCAAGATCACCGACCGCACCCGGGCCATGGTGATCATCAACCCGAACAACCCGACGGGCGCCGTCTACTCCCGCGAGGTCCTCGACGGGATGCTCGACCTGGCGCGCAGGCACGGGCTGATGGTGTTCGCCGACGAGATCTACGACCAGATCCTGTACGACGGCGCCGAGCACCACAGCGTGGCGGTGCTGGCTCCCGACCTGCTCTGCCTCACCTTCAGCGGACTGTCCAAGACGTACCGCGTCGCGGGATTCCGCTCGGGCTGGATGGTGGTGTCGGGCCCGCAGCAGCACGCCCGCAGCTATCTGGAGGGGCTCACCATGCTCGCCTCCATGAGGCTGTGTCCCAACGCCCCCGCGCAGTACGCGATCCAGGCGGCGCTCGGCGGCCGGCAGTCGATCCGGGAGCTGGTCGCCCCTGGCGGCAGGCTCCACGAGCAGCGCGACCGGGCCTGGGAGCGGCTGAACGAGATCCCGGGGGTGTCCTGCGTGAAGCCGAAGGGCGCGCTCTACGCCTTCCCGCGCATCGACCCGAAGGTCCACCCCATCGTCGACGACGAGCGGTTCGTCCTCGACCTGCTGCTACGGGAGAAGATCCAGGTGGTGCAGGGCACCGGCTTCAACTGGCCGCGCCCTGACCACTTCCGCATCCTCACCCTCCCGCACGCCGACGACCTGGACGCGGCGATCAGCCGCATCGGCCGCTTCCTGAACGGATACCGCCAGTGACGACCTGCCGGACCTGCCGGACCCCTGTGCTCACACAGTTCGCCTCGCCCGGCCTGGTGGGAGCGATCGTGGAAGGAGGGCTCGATCCGGCCGAGGACCCGGGCTGGGCGGACTCGGGTGCGTCATCGCCCGCCGAGTACGCGCGCTGGGCAGGTCATCTGTGCGGTATGACCTGCCTGCGCATGGCGCTCGGCACCGGGGCGCCGTCCCTGTTCGCCCTGCGGGACGGTGCGTTGAAGTACGACGCGTACACGGAGGACGCCGACGGGGTGATCAAGGGGCTGGTCTACGCCCCCTTCGCCCGGTACGTCTCCGAGGTCCACGGCCTCGACGCGGTCGTCCACCGGCACCTCTCGCCCACCGGGATCCTGGACCTGCTGGACGAGGGCCGCACGGTGATGGCCTCCGTGCACTACGGGATCCGGCACCCGGAAGTGCCCCCTCCGGGGCGCGGTGGCCATCTGGTGCTGCTGACCTCCCGGACGGCGGACGGAGCCGGTGTCCACTTCCACAACCCGTCGGGGACGACGGCCGCGACCCGTGCGGCCTGCGTTCCGCTGCCGGTCTTCGAGCGCTTCTTCGCGGGCCGTGGGGTCTCCCTCCCCGGCTCCACGGCAACAGGCCCGTAGCGCCGCAAGCCGCCGAACGGCCCAGGCCTGGTACGGGATGACGACCAGCGGGGCGGTGACGACACCCGGGGTGCAGCCGCGGTACGCCGCTGACTGGGCGAGGTGAACCGCTCCGTGCAGCCCGAACCCGGCCAGGACGGTCCCGAGAAGGGGCTGTGGTCTCCGTCCCTGCTGACCATGCGGAGGCTCGACCCCATGGCCTGGGAGCATCTGACCGAGTCCCACGACGCCTCCCGTGGACGGGCCGCACAGGAGAGCGGGTCCCTCCGTAAGGGGCGTCGGGTGGCGCTCCCACTGTGCGCGGTCCTGGTCATCGCCCTGCTGGTGTTGTTCTTGGCAGGCTGACGTACGCGCCGGAGGTCAGCCCCGCAGCGACGTGAGCGCGGTGACCGGGTCGGGGTCCGGTGTGGCACGGGGCCACCAGTCGTCCTCGCCCGGGTCGGATTCGTAGCCGTACCAGCGGCTGTCGTGGCCGAAGCGGAGCTGGAGGGTGCCCGCGGCGTTGGTCAGGTGGTTGCGCCAGGGCTGGAAGCGCGGGTGGTCGGCCGCGGCGAGGGCGGGCCTCGCCCGGTCGAACGGGCCGGCCGGCGGATCCCAAGGCGTCTCCAGGACCGCCAGTCCCTCGGCGCCGCCCTGCCGCCAGGCGGCGACGGCACGGGCCAGCTCCGTCGTACTGCGGCCGGTGGCGAAGGCCAGCTCGCGGTAGAGCGCCCGGGTCGTGGCGGTGAGCCCTGCGGTGGGCCGGGACGCGGCGATCCGGACGGCGTCCTGCCAGGCACTGAGCCCGCCGAGCGGGTCGTCGCCCGTGGTGAGCATCGCATGGGCGCGGGCCGCCGCGTCCGTGGCGAGGTGGTCGAGGCCGAGCGGGTCGCGGGCGCCGGGGAGCTCGGGGTAGGCCGGCGGCTCTCCGGGGTGGGCCGGGACGGGCAGCGGCGCGGGCAGCGGTGGCAGGAAGCGGCCTGCGAGAGCCTCCTGGGCCGGGAGCGAGGGCATCGCCGGGGTCTCGGGGCGTTCGCGCGCGGAGTGCTCGGCGTTACGGCGGCCCAGCTCGTCGAGGAGCTCTCGCTCGCCCCGGCCGCGCATCAGCAGGAGGACGAACGGGTCACTGTCCAGGAGCCTGGCCGTCTGGAAGCAGAGCGCCGCCACATGTTTGCAGGGCCAGCCCCGGTCCGGGCACGAGCAGTCCGGGTCCAGGTCACCGGCGGAGGGCAGCAGCCGGATGCCGGTCTCCCCCGCCGTGTCGACCAGGGAGTGCGGCATCTCCTTGTCGAGGAGCGCGGACAGATGCCCCGGCCTGGCGGCGACGGCGTCCAGGAAGGTGTCCCAGTCGGACGCCGAGAACGTACGCAGGCGCAGCTCCGCGCGGTAGGGACGGGGGCGGCTGCCGTGGACGTAGGCGATGACCCGTCCTGGGGTGACGGTGACCGCGGCGACATGGCCGCCGTCGGCGTACGTACGGCCGCGGGCGAGGCGGCCCTCGTCCATCGACAGGGACTCCAGGGCGCCCACCCAGGCCCGGCCCCACCAGCTGTCCGCGAAGGACCCCCCGACGTCCGACGCGCGGGCGGGCACCGCTTCGAAGGTGCGCCGCAGGTCGTCGGGGCCCGGGCGGGCCGCAGGGCTACCACCGGGGCTCATGACGTCCTCCGGAGCGAGACGAGGTCGGCCAGATCACGGTCGCTGAGCTCGGTCAGGGCGGTCTCGCCCGTACCGAGCACCGCGTCGGCGAGAGCACGCTTGGACTGGAGCAGCTCGCTGATCCGGTCCTCGACGGTGCCCTCGGCGATCAGCCGGTGCACCTGCACGGGCTGGGTCTGGCCGATGCGGTACGCGCGGTCGGTGGCCTGCTCCTCGACCGCCGGGTTCCACCACCGGTCGTAGTGGATGACATGGGCGGCCCGGGTGAGATTCAGCCCCGTGCCGGCCGCCTTGAGGGAGAGCAGGAAGACGGGGACCTCGCCGGACTGGAAGCCGTCCACCATCCGCTCGCGCTCGGGCACCGGCGTGCCACCGTGCAGCAGCTGGGAGGGGATCGCACGGGAGGCGAGATGGGCGGCGAGGAGCCTGGCCATCGACACGTACTGGGTGAAGATCAGGACCGAGCCGTCCTCGGACAGGATGGTGTCGAGGAGCTCGTCGAGCAGGGCGAGCTTGCCGGAGCGGCCCGCGAGCCGGGTCGGCTGCTCCTTCAGATACTGCGCGGGGTGGTTGCAGATCTGCTTGAGCGAGCCCAGCAGCTTCATGATCAGGCCGCGCCTCGCGATGCCCTCCGACTGCTCGATGAAGGCCATCGTCTCGCGGACGGCCGCCTCGTAGAGCGTGGCCTGCTCCCGGGTGAGGAAGACCGGGTGGTCGGTCTCGGTCTTGGGCGGGAGCTCGGGCGCGATGCCCGGGTCGGACTTCTTGCGGCGCAGCAGGAAGGGGCGCACCAGCCGGGAGAGCCGCTCGACGGCCTCCTCGTTGCCCAGGCCGGCGGCGGTTCCGGTGTTCTCGACGATCCTGGCGTGCCGGGAGCGGAACGCCTTGAGCGGGCCGAGCAGGCCGGGTGTGGTCCAGTCGAGCAGCGCCCACAGCTCGGAGAGGTTGTTCTCGACGGGGGTGCCGGTCAGCGCCACACGGGCCGGGGCGGGGATGGTCCGCAACGCCCTGGCCGTCGATGAGTGCGGATTCTTCACGTGCTGCGCCTCGTCGGCGACGACCAGTCCCCAGGTGTGCCCGGCGAGCTGCTCCGCGCTGGAGCGCATGGTGCCGTAGGTGGTGAGGACGAAACCGCCGTCGGAGCCGTCCAGGGTGCGTTCGGCGCCGTGGAAGCGCCGCACGGGGACCCCGGGTGCGAAGCGGTTGATCTCCCGGTGCCAGTTGCCGAGGAGGGACGCGGGGCAGACCACCAGGGTGGGTGCGGCGAGGTCGCGGTGCAGATGGAGCGCGATGACGGTGATCGTCTTGCCGAGGCCCATGTCGTCGGCGAGGCAGCCGCCCAGGCCGAGCGAGGTCATGCGGTCCAGCCAGGCCAGGCCGCGAAGCTGGTAGTCGCGGAGGGTGGCGTCCAGACCGGGCGGCGCCGGGAGGGTGGCGTCCTCGTCCAGGATGCGCGCGCGGAGTGCGGCGAGGGTTCCGGCCGGCACTGCTTCGACCTGCTCGCCGTCGACCT
This sequence comes from Streptomyces sp. NPDC048565, assembly GCF_040650935.1. Classification (NCBI taxonomy): domain Bacteria; kingdom Bacillati; phylum Actinomycetota; class Actinomycetes; order Kitasatosporales; family Streptomycetaceae; genus Streptomyces; species Streptomyces sp. NPDC048565. The sequence goes on along the minus strand of NZ_JBEZIH010000003.1, from coordinate 213,487 downwards.
CGGCGCTGCCGGTGAGGGCGACGGCGAGCGCGTCCACCGGGTCCAGGAGCCCGAGCTCCCGCTTACGTGCCTTGCGGACGAGCGCGGGGTCCACGACGACCCACTGGTCGCGCAGGCGCACCACCGGCCGGTGCGCCTCGGCCAGGGTGTCCATCTCCGCCTCGGTGAGCTGGTCGTCGCCCAGGGAGAGCTGCCAGTCGAACGCGAAGAGCTGCTCGGCGTCGAAGAAGGACGTGCCGTCGGTGGCCGACCCTGGCGCCGGACGGACGACGGCCGCCGCGCTGAGCGAGCGGGCGAGCTCCCGGGGCCAGTGGAGGGCCACCCCGGCCTCGGCGAGCCGCGCTCCGGCCACGCCGATCAGCTCGTGGAGCTCGTCCTCGGTGACGGCGAGCACGTCGGGCACGGGCTGGTCCAGCAGCTGCTCGAGCGGCGGCCAGACACGGGCCGCGCGGCGCAGCGCGAGGACGGCGTCGATCCGGGCCCTGGGCCCGAAGGGCTCACCCGCACCGCCGCTCCACAGTGTGGCCGCGTCGGTGACGTACGTCGGATCGGCCAGGCTGTGCACCTGGGTGATCGCGGCGGCGGCATGGCGCGTCGCAGCCGCGGCGCCGGACGTGCCGTCCTCCCCGGTGGCGGCGGAGTCGAAGAGGTCGTACGCCGAGAGGTCGAGCCGCAGCGAGATGCGTACCCCCGCGTCGAGTCCGGCGGCCACATCGACGGCCCAGGCCCGGGCGTCGGGCAGATGCTGTGCCTCGCGGGCCGCGAACGGAGCGCCCATGGCGTGGGCGGCGGCGGGCGTGCGGGGCAGCGTGTCGGCGACCGCGTCGAGGAACGCGCCGAGCAGGGCACGGGGTTCGGGAACGCGCAGGGGTGCGCCCTCCAGCGGGACGGCGTACCCCTCGGGCGGCATGGAGGCGGCGACGGCCCGCAGATGGGCGATGTCCTCGGCGTCACGCGGTCCCGCACGCCAGGCGTCGTGATCGTCGGCCGTCAGCCCGGGAAGCAGCCTGCCGCGCGCCACGAGGGTCAGGGCGTGCAGAGCGGCGGCACCCCAGGCACGGGTGGCGGGGTGGGCCGTGGCACGGTGCCGGGCGCGCGCGAGCAGGGGCACGGCCTCCTCGACGGGGAGCACCACGGCGGGCACGGTGCGGGTGCGGACGTCCCCGCCGTGCGCGCCGACGACCGTGAGCTCGGTGACGGTGTGGTCCGCACCTGCGGCGGGGAACACCGCGCCGCCTTCGGGGTCCCAGAAGGCGATCCTGCCCTCGCGGGGCAGCGCGGCCGGCAGGAAGACCGCGGCGCACCGCAGCAGCCGGCCTTCGGTGACGTCCTGGTCCTGACCCGCCATGTCCACCGCCCCCTCCCGCCTCGGTCCGCCGGTGCTGCTTCCTCCCGCTCCACGCGAGTCTAGGCGGTGCCTTCAAATGATCATGTGCGTGGCCTGGCGGGATGCGTTCCGAAGGCGTCCACCACGGTGGACGCCTTCGGAACCCACGGAACAACGGCCGGCGGGGGCGTCGTCGTCCGGCGCGGACACGACCTCAGTGACGGCTGAGGCGACCCCTGCTGAGGCGACCACCGCGGGGGCGGTCGGACGACTCCTGCGACGACTCGTCCTGCGACTCCTCCGGCTCGAACTCCGGGAGCACGTCCGGATCGGACTCCGGCACCACGCCCGGCTCCGGCACCGCGCTTTCGAGCGAGGTGTCCGTGAGCGGCTGGTCCGTGAAGGTCTGCTCCACGACCGGATCCGCACCCGCCGCACCGGGCACGTCCGCACCGGACACATCCGCACCCGCCGCCTCCACGACGGCCGGATCCACGACGCCCGGGTCTCCGGCCGAGGGGTCCGCCGCGGGCGTCCGCGTGGGCTGCTCCGGGGCCGGCTGCTGCCCCTGCGCGCGCTCCAGGAAGCGGAGCAGCTCCACCGGGAAGGGCAGGACCAGCGTGGAGTTCTTCTCGGCCGCGACCGCGACCACCGTCTGCAGCAGCCGCAGCTGCAGCGCCGCCGGCTGGGTCGACATCTGCTGCGCGGCCTGTGCGAGCTTCTTCGACGCCTGCAGCTCCGCGTCGGCGTTGATGACCCGCGCACGCCGCTCACGGTCGGCCTCGGCCTGCCGGGCCATCGACCGCTTCATCGTCTCCGGCAGCGATACGTCCTTGATCTCGACCCGGTCGATCTGCACACCCCAGCCCACCGCGGGGCTGTCGATCATGACTTCCAGTCCCTGGTTCAGCTTCTCGCGGTTGGACAGCAGATCGTCCAGATCGCTCTTACCGATGATCGACCTGAGAGAGGTCTGCGCCATCTGGGAGACCGCGAACTGGTAGTCCTCCACCTGGATGACCGCGCTCGTCGGGTCCACGACCTTGAAGTAGATGACGGCGTCCACCCGCACCGTGACGTTGTCCCGCGTGATCCCGTCCTGGGAGGGCACAGGCATCGTCACGATCTGCATGTTCACCTTACGGAGCCGGTCGACCCCCGGGACGACCATGGTGAAGCCCGGCCGTCGCACCGCGTCGTGGAGCCGGCCGAGCCGGAGCACCACGCCCCGTTCGTACTGCTTGACCACCCGGGCAGCGGCCATGGTGTACACCAGGCCGCCCGCGAGCAGCACCACCAATGCGATCAACAGATCCTGGACCATCACGGCCCCCTGCCTCGGGGATGCGCCATCGCACCCACTCGTTCATCAGGCCCTCTTAACACGATATGCCCGATTCACCCACCCTCGAACCTCCGTACGGGTGCCTGTGGCCCCGGCCGGCCGAGCACCGGATGCCGGCACCCGGGGGACGGGGCAGGGTGGCCAGCGCCAGCGTCTTTGTGACGTACGTACCGATGAGCAGCCGGACGAGCAGACGAGGACCCGCCCATGGCCGTCACCGTGCCCCCCACCGTTCTCCGCCGACGTGCCGGCATCGCCGCAGGTGCGGCTCTGCTCACCCTGACCGTCACGGGATGTTCCGGCCTCGGGCGCACGGCCGTGGGGCCGGTGTCCTACAGCGCCGAGAAGGACCAGGCCAAGGTCGTCACCGTGCACAGCCCGTCGGTGAAGGGCTGCCACACGATGGACCCCGCCGGCGCGGGCAAGATCGACAACCGGACCCTGGTCGACCTGATCCTCTACACCACCAAGGACTGCACCGGACCCGCGAGCGCCTATGTGGCGACCACGTTCTCCGACACGAACGCCCCGCGCGCCCTGCCCTGGCGCAGCTACCGGTTCGTCCACTGACCGGCGCGACTCACGTCCGCACGGGGCGGGCCAGGGCCCAGATGCCGTCCGGGGTGAGGTAGCGGTCGACGCCGAGCCCGGCTTCACCCAGATACGCCTCGAACTGCTCCACGGACAGCTGCCGCGACCGGAAGGTCTGGGTCCAGCGGGCGTCATCGAAGACGTACTCCGCGCGCACCTCGTCCACGCCGTCGCCGACGGGTTCCGCCGAGAGCATCCGGATGACGCAGCCCGCGGCCGTGTCCTCCCTCTCCCGGGGCAGATTCGAGTGGTAGTCGGCGCCCTCCCGCTGGATGAGGACGACCCCGTCGTCCTTCACATGCCTACGGCAGGTCGCCAGCAGTCCTTCCCTGACCCGGTGATCACTCGTGTGCACCAGGAACGACCCCAGCACCACGGCGTCGAACCGCTCCTCACCGAGATCCAGCGCCTCGATGGGGCTTCGGACCGTGCGGGCGCCGCCGACCCGCTCCAGCATCTGCGCCGACTCGTCCACCGCGGTCACGTCGAAGCCGAGCGCCACCAGGGGATGCGTCACCCGGCCCGCCCCACATCCCAGTTCGAGGACGCTCGCCCCCGGTGGCAGGACCGAGGCGATCACCTCGGGTTCGCTGCCGACGGACAGGCGGGCGTACAGCTCGACCGCACAGCCGTCCGGTGTGATCGCACCGGGTCCCGTCCCTGTGTGTCCCTCACGTACCAGTTGTCCGCTCATACCCGCCACAACGGACCGTCGCGCGGCGGCGTTCCCCGGCACCGCGTTCCCTCCGCGTTCCCGCGCACCGCGTTCCCGCGAAACCTCGTACGCCGGTTTTCCTACGACCCGGCACGGGGTCATGCTGGAGGGGAGAGGCGATGCCGATGCGTACCGGAAGTGAACCGTCCACCGCCCGCAGCGCCCTGCGGATGCGACTCTGGCTGAGTCTGTGGGGCATGGTCTGGGCCGTGGCCGGCCTGGTGGCCTTCGTGGTCACCGGGCGTGCCGGCTGGGCGACGGCCTGCGGTGTGCTGCTGGTCGTCGCGGTCACGGACCTCTGCTTCGTCGTCCGCCGGATCCGGCAGGGCTCGCGCTACCAGCCGGACCGCGACGTCCCCCCGTACGAACCCGGCCGGAGCCGGGGCCGGCGCTGAGCCGGGCCGCGCACCGTCAGGGGCGCTCGTCGAAGCGGGCCGCCCGCAGGTACTCCGGATTCGGGTCGAGCGCGGCGGCCAGCCTGAAGTGACGCGTGGCCTGTCCGGGGCGGTTGGCGCGCTGGAAGGTGCGGGCCAGGGCGAAGTGCGCGAAGGCGTTGTCCGGCTCACGCTCCAGGACCAGCTCGAATTCAAGCTCGGCCGGGCGCAGTTGGGCCCCGGCGAAGAAGGCCCTGGCGCGCAGCAGCCGGGCCGCGGTGTTCTCCGGGTGGGCGGCTATCACCGAGTCGAGCAGCTTGACCGCACCCCTCGGGTCACGCGCCGCGAGCAGCTGCTCCGCCGCGCGGAAGTCGATGACATGCGTTTCCGGGTTGTTCTCGGGCACGGACCTGTCCTTCCCCTCGCCTGCCGCTCTTCAACATCGGGCCCGGTGTGCGTATTCCGCCCCGGCGCCGGGTCAGCCGGCGGCGGCACGCGCGGTGAGCTCCGACCAGACCGTGCGGACCTGGGGTTCCAGGTCCTCCAGCGAGCCGTCGTTGTCGACGACGAGATCGGCGACGGCCAGCCGCTCCTCGCGGGTGGCCTGGGCCGCCATGCGGGCGCGGGCGTCGGACTCCGTCATCCCGCGCAGCCGTACGAGCCGGTCGAGCTGGGTGTCGGGCTTCGCGTCGACGACCACGACCAGGTCGTAGAGCGGGGCGAGGCCGTTCTCCGTGAGCAGCGGGACATCGTGGACGACGACCGCGCCTGGCCCCGCGGCCCGCTCCAGCTCCGCGGAACGGGCCCCGACCAACGGGTGCACGATGGCGTTGAGGGTGGCCAGGCGCGCGGGGTCGGCGAACACGATCGAACCGAGCGCCGGCCGGTCCAGGGAGCCGTCGGGGCGGAGGATTCCGGGACCGAAGGCCTCGACGACGGCGGTGAGCCCGGGGGTGCCGGGCTCGACGACCTCGCGGGCGATCCGGTCGGCATCGACGAGTACGGCTCCGTACCCCGCGAGCAGCCGTGACACTTCACTCTTGCCGGCGCCGATCCCGCCGGTCAGGCCCACTTTCAGCATGCGCCGAGCCTAGTGCCCGGACAGCCTCCGGCCGGAGGCTGCCTCAGGAATCGCCCTCACGTTCCGCGAGGAAGCGTTCGAATTCGCGGCCGATCTCGTCCGCCGACGGCAGGTCGGCGGGCTCAGCGACGAGGTTGCCCCGGGTCTCGGACCCGGCCACCGCGTCGTACTGATGCTCCAGCCCTTCGACCAGCGAGACGAGCTCCTCGTCGCCCTGGCCGACCTGGCGGTCGATCTCGGTCTGGGTGCGGTGCGCCTCCGTGCGCAGGGTGTGCGCGACCGACGGCAGGACCAGTCCGGTCGCCGCTGTGACCGCCTCCAGGGCGGTGAGCGCGGCGTCGGGGTAGGCGGACCTGGCGACGTAGTGCGGTACATGGGCTGCGACGCCCAGGACGTCGTGCCCGGCCTCCATCAGCCGGTGCTCCACGAGCGCCTCGGCGGAACCGGGGACCTGCGCCTCGTCGAAGGGGCTGCGGTGCCCGGGCATCAGGTCGGTGCGGTTTCCGTGCGGGGTGAGGCCGACGGGGCGGGTGTGCGGGACGCCCATGGGAATGCCGTGGACGCTGACCGCGAGACGCACGCCGAGCCGCTCCACGATCTGTTCCACGGCCGCGGCGAACCGCTCCCACTCGACGTCGGGCTCCGGCCCGCACAGGAGCAGGAAGGGGGCGCCCGTGGCGTCCTGGACGACCTTCACCTCCAGGGTCGGCGCCTCGAACGCCGTGTACCGGTCGCGCCTGAAGGTCAGCAGCGGGCGGCGCGCCCGGTAGTCGACGAGCCGGTCGTGGTCGAAGCGGACCACGCTCTGGTGCGGCAGTGTCTCGAGCAGGCCGTCGACGATCTGCTCGCCGGTCTCACCCGCGTCGATGTATCCGTCGAAGTGGTAGAGCATGACCAGGCCGGCCGACTCCTGGGCCAGCGCCATGTCGACGACGGCCAGGCCCTTCGGCTCCCATTCGTACAAACTCTGCGGATCAGGCACGGTTACCGCTCCTCCTCGTGTTCCTGGACAAGAACGCCCCGCCCGGCCACGGCATTCCCGCCCGCGCCTGATTCACTCGCCGGTCATGCCGGCACGCGGCTGTGCAGCGCCGTGACCGCCTTCCGCGCCGAGGTGAACGCCCCGTGCTGCCAGGCGTCGGTGTGGCTGAGATGGTCGCCGGCGAAGTACGCATGTCCGGCAGCGGTGTTGAGCGGCGCGGAGGCGGCGGCGTCGGGCCCGCCGTACAGCGAGTGCCAGGACGATCCTGGCAAGCGGGTGTTACGAGCCGTCAGCCACTCGTGTATGCCATACGTTTCCTCTGCCCGGTGGCGATGCCCCGGGCTTCCGTGTCCGGACATGGGTGAGGCCCGCCCCCCGGAGGGGACGGGCCTCACCTACAGCTCCACAGCTACCGCTGTCGATGAGCGGCTGGGGTCAGAGCGTCAGCTCTGGCCACCGGCCAGCTTCTCGCGCAGGGCGGCCAGGGCCTCGTCCGACGCCAGGGCGCCGGAGTTGTCCGTCGACTCCGAGGAGTACGAACCGCCGCCGCCACCACTGCCGCCGGAGGCAGCCGGGGCAGCAGCGCCGGCCGGGGCAGCAGCGCCCTCGGCAGCGGCAGCCTCGTCGGCCTCGCGGGACTTGATGACCTGAGCCTGGTGCTGCTCGAAGCGCTGCTGCGCCTCGGCGTACTGCGTCTCCCAGACCTCGCGCTGAGCCTCGAAGCCCTCGAGCCAGTCGTTGGTCTCGGGGTCGAAGCCCTCGGGGTAGATGTAGTTGCCCTGGTCGTCGTACGACGCGGCCATGCCGTACAGCGTCGGGTCGAACTCGACCGAGGCCGGGTCGCCACCGAACGCCTCGTTGGCCTGCTTCAGCGAGAGGCTGATGCGACGGCGCTCGAGGTCGATGTCGATGACCTTGACGAAGATCTCGTCGTTGACCTGGACGACCTGCTCCGGGATCTCCACGTGGCGCTCGGCCAGCTCGGAGATGTGGACCAGGCCCTCGATGCCCTCGTCGACGCGCACGAACGCACCGAACGGAACGAGCTTGGTGACCTTACCGGGAACGACCTGCCCGATCTGGTGCGTACGGGCGAACTGCTGCCACGGGTCTTCCTGCGTCGCCTTGAGCGACAGCGACACGCGCTCGCGGTCCATGTCGACGTCGAGGACCTCGACGGTGACTTCCTGGCCGACCTCGACAACCTCGGAGGGGTGGTCGATGTGCTTCCAGGAGAGCTCGGAGACGTGCACGAGACCGTCGACGCCACCCAGGTCCACGAAGGCACCGAAGTTGACGATGGAGGAGACGACGCCGGAGCGGACCTGACCCTTCTGCAGGGTCGTGAGGAACGTCTGGCGGACCTCGGACTGCGTCTGCTCGAGCCAGGCACGGCGGGACAGGACCACGTTGTTGCGGTTCTTGTCCAGCTCGATGATCTTGGCCTCGAGCTCCTTGCCCACGTAGGGCTGGAGGTCGCGGACACGACGCATCTCGACGAGCGACGCCGGGAGGAAGCCACGGAGGCCGATGTCGAGGATGAGACCACCCTTGACGACCTCGATGACGGTACCCGTGACGATGCCGTCTTCTTCCTTGATCTTCTCGATGGTGCCCCAGGCACGCTCGTACTGGGCGCGCTTCTTCGAGAGGATCAGGCGGCCTTCCTTGTCCTCCTTCTGGAGAACAAGGGCCTCGATCTCGTCGCCGACCTTGACGACCTCGTTCGGGTCGACGTCGTGCTTGATCGAGAGCTCGCGGCTCGGGATGACGCCTTCGGTCTTGTAACCGATGTCGAGGAGAACCTCGTCCCGGTCAACCTTGACGATGACGCCGTCAACGATGTCGCCGTCGTTGAAGTACTTGATCGTCTCGTCGATCGCCGCGAGGAACGCGTCCGCGTCGCCGATGTCGTTGACCGCAACCTGCGGAGTGGTGGCGGTGGTCTCGGTGCTGCTCGTCATGTGGGAAAGGGCTCCGGTACGGACAGTGAGTCGTAGGTACTGCTACGCCGAGAGCCCGTATCGCCTCTGCAGAAGCCGGACAGCCTGGAAAGCACCGATCCGTCATCCGGAGGGGCGCCTCGACAACCGAGGGGACATGCAACAGAGCGAGCGCGGCCTGCTAGGTCTGAAGCGCGCAGGCTCGCAGCGCAACTTGTAGCATACGGGGGCAGCCGGACAGGGTCAATGCGCGAAGGCGCACACCCGGGGCACAACGCCCCAATCCCGGCACGACTCACGTTCGCCGAGGCCACATGGGTGTGTCGCGCGCACACGGGCGTACTCACCCGTACGGCCCGGGAGGCACCCGCGTGCAGCGGGTGAAGGCAAACTACAACGACGGGCACGATGAGCCAAGAGACCTACGAGTCCGAACCTGAAGCGACCCGGCGTGCGGCCGGTGAGGCGGAGAGCAGCCGGGCGAGCCGCGGCTGGTGGGACCGAAACGCCGACGAGTACCAGAGCGACCACGGGGCGTTCCTCGGGGACGACCGCTTCATCTGGGGTCCGGAGGGGCTGGACGAGGCCGGGGCCGCCCTGCTGGGCCCGGCGGAGGACCTGAAGGGCCTGGACGTCCTGGAGATCGGGGCCGGCGCCGCGCAGTGCTCGCGCTGGCTGGCCGCCCGGGGCGCACGCCCGGTGGCCCTCGACCTCTCCCACCGCCAGCTCCAGCACGCCCTGCGGATCGGCGGTGGTGTTCCCCTCGTCGAGGCGGACGCCGGGCGGCTCCCCTTCCGGGACGGCTCCTTCGACCTGGCCTGTTCCGCCTACGGCGCGGTGCCCTTCGTCGCCGACCCGGTCCAGGTGTTCCGCGAGGTGCACCGGGTGCTGCGGCCCGGGGGCCGCTGGGTCTTCTCGGTGACGCACCCGATCCGCTGGGCGTTCCCCGACGAGCCGGGCCCCGAGGGCCTCTCCGTCTCCGCCTCCTACTTCGACCGCGTGCCCTACGTGGAACAGGACGAGGGCGGCGACGCGGTGTACGTGGAGCATCACAGGACGCTGGGCGACCGCGTGCGGGACGTGGTGGCGGGCGGCTTCCGGCTGGTCGACCTCGTGGAGCCGGAGTGGCCGGACTGGAACAGCCAGGAGTGGGGAGGCTGGTCCCCGCTGCGCGGCCACCTGATCCCCGGGACGGCGATCTTCGTCTGCGAGCGGGACTGAGGCACCGGCCGGTGCGGGGTGCGGGCGCCCGGCACCGGCCGGTGCGGGGTGCGGGCGCCGGCCGTACGAGACTGAGGGCGTGATCCGTACCGACGCCCTGGACCAGTTGCCCGTACGCACCGCTGTGCCCGCCCTGGAGCGCGCACTCGACGAGCGCGGTACCGCGGTGCTGTGCGCGCCGCCCGGGACCGGCAAGACGACCCTCGTGCCTCTGGTGCTCGCCGGGCTGACCGGCGGCGGCCCGGCGCGCCGGGTGCTCGTCGCCGAGCCGCGCCGGATCGCGGCCCGCGCCGCCGCGCGGCGGATGGCGTGGCTGCTCGGGGAGCGGACCGGTGGCCGGGTCGGGTTCACGGTGCGCGGCGAGCGTGAGGTGGGGCCCGACACGGTGGTGGAGGTCGTGACCACCGGGGTGCTGCTCCAGCGGCTCCAGCGCGACCAGGAGCTGGCCGGGACCGACGTCGTGATCATCGACGAGTGCCACGAGCGTCATCTGGACGCGGACACCGCCGCCGCCTTCCTCCTGGACGTACGGGGGACGATCAGGCCCGATCTGCGGCTGGTGGCGGCATCCGCGACGACGGACGCGGCGGGCTGGGCGCGGCTGCTGGGCGATGCCCCGGTGGTCGAGGCGCAGGGTGTCTCGCATCCGGTCGAGGTCGTGTGGGCGCCGCCCGCAGGCCCTGTCCGGCCGCCGCACGGCATGAGGGTGGACCCGGCGCTGCTGACGCATGTGGCAGCGGTGGTGCGCCGTGCGCTCGCCGAGCGCGACGGTGACGTCCTGTGCTTCCTGCCCGGCGTCGGCGAGATCGGCCGGGTGGCCGGACAGCTCCAGGGCATCGGCGCGGAGGTGCTCCAGGTGCACGGGCGCGCACCGGCCGCGGTGCAGGACGCGGTGCTGGCCGGGGCGTCGGGCGGGCGCCGGGTGGTGCTCGCGACGTCGGTTGCGGAGTCGTCCCTGACGGTGCCCGGCGTACGGGTCGTGGTGGATTCAGGCCTCGCCAGGGAGCCGCGTACCGACCACGCGCGCGGTCTTGCCGCCCTGACGACCGTACGGGCGTCGAGGGCTGCGGGGCGCCAGCGCGCGGGCCGTGCGGGGCGTGAGGCCCCGGGCGCGGTGTACCGCTGCTGGGAGGAGGCCGAGGACGGGCGCCTCGCCGCGTTCCCCTCCCCCGAGATCAGGGTGGCCGACCTCGCGGCGTTCGCGCTGCAGGCCGCGTGCTGGGGCGATCCGGACGCCTCGGGGCTCGCGCTCCTGGACCCGCCGCCCGCCGGCGCCATGGGCGCGGCCCGGGAGGTACTGACGGCGGTCGGCGCGGTGGACGGGGCGGGGCGCGCGACGGACCGGGGCGTACGGATGTCCCGGCTCGGTCTGCACCCCCGCCTGGCCCGTGCCCTCCTGGACGGCGCGGACGAGGTCGGCGGGCGGCGGGCCGCGGAGGTGGTGGCGCTGATCGGCGAGGAGCCGCCACGGGATTACGGCGACGACCTGGCGCACGCGCTGCGTACGGCTCGGCGCGGCGGTGACGGTTACGCGGCGCGCTGGCGGCAGGAGGTGCGGCGGCTCTCCCGGGCGCTCGGCTCCACGAGGGACGGCGGCGGCACGGGCAGCGGCACGGGCCCGGACGACGCGGCTGTGGGGCTTGTGGCGGCGCTGGCGTTCCCTGAGCGGGTGGCGCGGGCCAGGGGCGAGGGGGCGTTCCTCATGGTGTCGGGCACGGGCGCCGAGCTGCGGGAGGGCTCACGGCTGCGCAGCGCGCCGTGGCTCGCGGTCGCGGTCGCCGACCGGCCCGCCCATGCCGCGTCCGCCCGGGTGCGGCTGGCGGCCGTCGTCGACGAGGACACGGCACGGCTGGCCGCCGGGCATCTGGCGTTCTCCGGCGATGAGGTCCGGTGGGCCGGCGGCGATGTGGTGGCCCGTTCCGTGGAGCGCCTCGGGGCCGTCGAGCTGTCGGTGCGCGCGCTGCGGCGGCCGGCCCCCGAGCTGGTGCGCGGGGCGTTGCTGGAAGGGCTGCGCCGCGAGGGGCCCGGGCTGCTGCGATGGACCCGGGACAGCGAACAGCTGCGGCTGCGGCTCGCGTTCCTGCACCGGGTGCTGGGGGCGCCGTGGCCCGACGTCTCGGACGACGCGCTGCTGGCCCGCGCCGACGAGTGGCTGGAGCCCGAGCTGTCACGCGCCGGCCGCCGCGCGGATCTGGCCAGGATCGACGCGGGGCAGGCGGTGCGGCGGCTGCTGCCGTGGGCGACGGGCGACGCGGCCCGGCTCGACGAGCTCGCCCCGGAGCGGATCGAGGTGCCGAGCGGGTCGAGGGTCCGGGTGGACTACGGCGGCGAGCAGCCCGTGCTCGCGGTGAAGCTCCAGGAGCTCTTCGGGCTGACCGAGACGCCCCGGGTCGCGGGGGTGCCCGTCCTGGTCCACCTGCTGTCCCCCGCCGGGCGCCCGGCGGCGGTGACAGCGGACCTGGCGTCGTTCTGGCGGGACGGGTACCGGGGCGTACGCGCGGAACTGCGCGGCCGCTACCCGAAGCACCCGTGGCCCGACGACCCGACGACGACGCGGGCGACCCGCTTCACCTCGGCGCGGCTGCGCCGCGACCCAGGCCGTCCGTAACTGCCGCGACCGAGGCCGTCGGTGGCTACTCGGCCTCGGGCGCCTGGATCTTCAGCTCGATGGTCAGGGTGGCTCCGCCCGCGGTGGTGAGACGCAGCGTGTAGGTGCCCTCCGTGTCATCGGCGTAGATCTTCGGGAGCTTCAGGAGCCCGTCGTCGCCCGTCGTCAGGTCCAGGGTGCGGACCGGCTCGCCGTTCTCGTCCTCGAAGTACGGGCCCTTGTCGTTCTCGGCGGGCTTCTCCGCATCGGTGATCATCGTGGCGGTGACGGCCGTGTCCGCCACCCCCGCGTCCTTGTACGTCGTCCTGACCTCGACCCGGTCGGCGAACTCGGCGCCGGGGACGGCCGTGAGGTCCTTGTCGTCGGTCCGGGCGATGGTGTCCGCCACCCGGGCCGTGACGCTCGCCTCGTAGGTCAGGGTGCGCGGCTCGGTGGTGCCGGCGACGGCCGTCACCTTGAAGTCGCCCGTCTTCTCACCGGCTGTCAGGACGGGGGCGGTGACGGTCCCGTCGGCTCCGGTCCTGAGGGTCACGGTGCTCTTGCCCCCGGTGAAACGGGTGTCCGTCCCGCCTACGACGGTGAAGGTGACGGGGGTCTTGGCGAGCGGGTCACCGAGCGTGTTCTTCGCCCGGACCGTGACGCGCTCGGTGAACGCCTCGCCGGCCGTGGCAGTGAGGGTGCCGGTGCCCGCGTTCTCCAGGGTGGCGAAGGTCTCGGCGGGATCGGGCGTGGTCGGGGGTGTGGTGGGCGGCGTCGTCGGCTCGGTGGGCGGCGGCGTCGTGGACGGCGGAGTGGCCGGCTCGGTGGTCGCCGGCGGCGTGGGCGACGACGAGCTGCCCGGCGTGGGGGTCCCGCTGGGGGTGGGCGACGGGGAGGACGTGCCGCCGCTGCCCGTGCCGCCCGTGCCGGCCGGGAGGACGCCGGTGCCGTCCGGAACCTCGTGGGTGCCGCGCTTGTAGTAGTCGAACCAGGAGCGCACCGTGCGCAGATACTCCGTCGAGTGGTTGTAGCTCAGCACCGCCCCGTCGAGGTCGGTGGCGAGCGACAGGTCGCGCTCACCGGCGCAGAGGTAGCGCCCGGCGGCCAGCGACGCGTCGTAGACGTTGTTGGGGTCCTTGCGCCCGTCGCCGTTGCCGTCCTGGCCCCAGGTCGCCCAGGTGGAGGGGATGAACTGCATCGGGCCGACCGCGCGGTCATGGGTCGCGTCGCCGTCGTACGCCCCGCCGTCGGTGTCCTTGATCAGGGCGAAGCCCTGGCCGTTGAGCACCGGGCCGAGGATCGGGGTCAGGGTCGTGCCGTTCGCGTCGACCTTCCCGCCGCGGGCCTGGCCGGACTCGACCTTGCCGATCGCCGCGAGGAGTTGCCACGGCAGTCGGCACGCGGCGTCGGTGCGCGCGAGGTCCTGCTCGGCCTTCTTGTACGCGGCCAGGACGGAGGCGGGTATGCCCGCCTCGGCGCTGCCGGTCACCGGCAGATCCACCGACGTGCCGGGCTTGTCGGGGGTGTCGAGCGGCGGAAGGTCCGTGTAGTACGGCGAGTTGCCCGTGGCCGCGCTGTCGTCGGTCGTGGTCCCGCCGGCCGCCGTCCGGTCGTCCGCGGCACTGCCGGCCTGGGGTGTGGCGGGAGCCTGGGAGGCGGAGAGTGCGGCTACGGCAGCGGCTGCCACCGCCGTTGTGGTGGCCCCCCTGCGCAGTCTGCGGCCGAATTGCGCTGCCATGCGATCTGGTCCCTCCCCGTCGACGGCTGTCCGCGCTCCCCGCGCGAGGACTCAGGCGACCCTACGACAACTCCCGGCGCCCGGACATGGCCCCGACGGGTTCTCACGCCTTTCTCAGCTTCCCGGCTGTCACCCCATCAGGAGCCCACGGCGGGTGACGCGGCCTCACGCATACTTGCCGCCATGCCGTTCACCCTCAGCCACGCCGCAGCCGTGCTCCCGGCAATCCGCAGGTCCGGTGCGGGCCGTGGGCCGCTCATCGCCTCGGCGCTGGTCGCCGGATCGTTCGCACCGGACACCACCTACTACGCGGACACGGTCGTGCCGGGAGCCATGGAGTTCGGCGAGGTGACACACGCCGTGTGGGGAGTGTTCACCGTGGATGTCCTCATCACCGGGGCCCTGGTGGCACTGTGGCTGATGCTGCGCGAACCCCTCGTGGCATTGCTGCCGTGGGCCGCGCAGGGGCGTGTGCACAGTTTCGTACGGGGCCGGCGCCGTGAGCCGGGCGGCCTTGCCCTCTCCGAGACGGCGTGGTTCGCCCTGTCCGCCGTCATCGGATCGGGAACCCATGTCGTGTGGGACGCCTTCACCCACCACGGCCGGTGGGGCACCGAGCTGATCCCCGTCCTCGGCCGGAGCGTCGGTGGCCACCCGGTGTTCCAGATCGCCCAGTACGGCACGTCGGCCGTGGCCCTGGTCGTCATGGGGTGGTTCATGTACACGGGTCTGCGGCGCACCGGGCCTGCCCCGGTCCCGGAGTCCGTGCCGGTGCTGGGACGGGCCGGACGCCGATGGGCCGGTGCGCTCCTCGCGCTGTGCCTGCTGCTGGGCGTCGTCCACCGATGCGCCCGTTGGTACGCCTACTTCGGGCACATCGACACGCCCCTCGACATCATCCCGACCGCGTGCTTCGGCGCCGGCGCGGGCCTGGCGGCCGGCCTGGTGCTCTACGGGGCGTGGATGCGGCTGCGGCGTAACCCGTCAGAGCCTCGGCCCACCGCGCCGGAGGGGCCCCGGCCGCCGGAAGGGCCCCGTGCGGACACCGCACGGACCCGCCCGGCCGGCCGGGACGCCGGCTGACCCGCTCCTGAAGGGCGGGGCCTCAGTGCGCGGCCGTCTCCCAGTCCGCACCGACACCCACCGAGACGTCCAGCGGCGCACGGAGCTCGACCGCCGTGGACATCTCCCGGCGCAGGATCTCCTCGACCTGCTCCCGCTCGCCCTCGGCGATCTCCAGAACGATTTCGTCGTGGACCTGGAGCAGCATCCGTGACGTCAGCCGCGCCTGCCTCAACGCCCGGTCCACATGCAGCATCGCGACCTTCACGATGTCGGCGGCCGTCCCCTGGATCGGAGCGTTGAGCGCCATCCGCTCGGCGGCCTCGCGCCTCTGCCGGTTGTCGCTGTTCAGGTCCGGGAGATAGCGGCGGCGGCCGAGGATCGTCTCCGTGTACCCGGTGGACCTGGCCTCCTCGACGACCCGGTGGAGATAGTCACGCACCCCGCCGAACCGCAGGAAGTAGGTGTCCATCAGCCCGCGCGCCTCGCCGGCCTCGATGTTCAGCTGCTGGGAGAGGCCGAACGCGGACAGCCCGTAGGCCAGGCCGTACGACATGGCCTTGATCTTGCGGCGCATCTCCGCGTCCACGGCGGACTTCTCGACGCCGAACACCTGCGAGGCGACCGTCGTGTGCAGGTCCTCCCCCGAGGTGAACGCCTCGATCAGACCGGCGTCCTCGGAGAGGTGCGCCATCACCCGCAGCTCGATCTGGCTGTAGTCGGCCGTCATCAGCGTCTCGAAGCCCTCGCCGACGACGAACCCCCGGCGGATCGCCCGCCCCTCGTCCGTGCGGACGGGGATGTTCTGCAGATTGGGGTCGGTGGAGGAGAGCCGGCCCGTCGCCGCGACCGTCTGGTTGAACGTGGTGTGGATCCGGCCGTCGGCACCGATCGTCTTGATCAGTCCCTCCACCGTGACCCGCAGCTTCGCCTGCTCCCGGTGGCGCAGCATGATGACCGGCAGCTCGTGCTCGGTCTGCGCCGCCAGCCAAGCCAGCGCGTCCGCGTCGGTGGTGTAGCCCGTCTTCGTCTTCTTCGTCTTCGGCAGCGCCAGCTCACCGAAGAGCACCTCCTGGAGCTGCTTGGGCGAGCCGAGGTTGAACTCACGGCCCACCGCGGCGTGCGCCTCCTTCACCGCCTGCTGCACCGCTCCGGCGAACTGCTGCTCCATGCTCTCCAGATGCGCCCGGTCGGCGGCGATGCCGTGCCGCTCCAGCCCGGCCAGCATGATCGAGGTGGGCAGCTCCATGTCGTGCAGCAGCCCGGTGGCGCCGACCTCCTTCAGGCGCGCGGTGAACGCGTCCCCGAGGTCCAGCACCGCACGGGCCTGCGCCATCAGGGCGTCGGCCTCCGCGCGGTCCTCCGCGCCGAAGGCCAGCTGTCCGTCGGACGCGGGGGCCGGGGCAAGCTCACGGCCGAGATACTCCACGGCCAGTGCGTCCAGGGCGAAGGAACGACGGCCCGGCTTGACGAGATAGGCGGCGAGCGCCGTGTCCATGGTGATGCCCTCGAGACGCCAGCCCTGCTCGGGCAGGACCCGCAGGGCGTTCTTGGCGTTGTGCAGGACCTTGGGGCGCTCCGGGTCCGCGAGCCATGCGGCGAGTGCACGCTCGTCGGCCTCGTCGAGCTCGGCAGGGTCCAGCCAGGCGGCGGCACCGCCGGCAGCGGCGAGCGCGATCTCCGTGACCGTGCCGACGCCCAGCGACCAGGTGTCGACGGTCATCACACCGAGCGGCTGTCCGCCGTGGGCCTCCAGCCAGGGGGCGACCTCGCCCGCGCCCAGCACCGCGCCGTCCAGCTCGACACCGGCCGCGGGCTCCGGCGGGCCGGCCTCCTCGGCACCCGGATCGACGGCCAGCAGCCGCTCGCGCAGGCTCGGGTTACGGATCTCCAGGATGTCCAGCACCCCCGTGACCGCCGTGCGGTCGTACGGGGCGCGCTCCAGCTCGGCCGGGACCTTCGGCAGCTCCACGTCACGGACCATCTCGGTCAGCACACGGTTCATCTTCACCGCGTCCAGGTGGTCCCGGAAATTCTGGCCCGCCTTGCCCTTGACCTCGTCGGCCCGCCCGATCAGCTCGTCGAACGAACCGAACTGGTTGATCCACTTCGCCGCCGTCTTCTCACCCACACCGGGGATCCCCGGAAGGTTGTCCGACGGGTCGCCCCGCAGCGCGGCGAAGTCCGGATACTGGGCGGGCGTGAGCCCGTACTTCTCCTGGACCTTCTCCGGGGTGAAACGCGTCAGCTCCGAGACGCCCTTCGTCGGATAGAGGACCGTCACCCGGTCCGTGATCAGCTGGAACGAGTCCCGGTCACCCGTGACGATCAGCACCTCGAAGCCCGCCGCCTCGGCCTGCGTGGCCAGCGTCGCGATGACGTCGTCGGCCTCGAAGCCGTCC
Source organism: Streptomyces sp. NPDC048565 (assembly GCF_040650935.1). Classification (NCBI taxonomy): domain Bacteria; kingdom Bacillati; phylum Actinomycetota; class Actinomycetes; order Kitasatosporales; family Streptomycetaceae; genus Streptomyces; species Streptomyces sp. NPDC048565. The sequence goes on along the minus strand of NZ_JBEZIH010000003.1, from coordinate 196,119 downwards.
ACCGCGAACCGGTCCGCGTGCATCGCGTCCAGAAGCTCGCCGATCAGCTCGACCTGCCCCTTGAACTCGTCGGGGGTCTTGGAACGATTCGCCTTGTACTCAGGGAACTCCTGCGCACGCCAGGTCTTGCGGGACACGTCGAACGCCACCGCGAAATGCGTGGGCGCCTCGTCGCGCAGCGTGTTCGCCAGCATCGACATGAAGCCGTACACGGCATTCGTCGGCTGCCCCGTCGCCGTCGTGAAATTCTCCGCGGGCAGGGCGAAGAACGCCCGGTACGCCAGGGAGTGCCCGTCCATCAGGAGCAGGCGCGGTCGGTTGTCTGCCGTCTTCTTCGATGCCGTCTCAGCCACGCCCCCGATCCTGCCACGGACCACTGACAATCCGGGACCGTCCGCCGGCCTCGGGGCCCGCGCTCCACCCCGGCACCGGCCGCGCTCCACCCCCGCCCCTTCACCACGCCCCCCGGGCGCCCTCCGCGCCTGCCCGCTTCCCGAGGAGCACCGCGGCGCGCGTGCATGACAGGATCGAAGAACCGGCAAGACGTAAGAGGACGACCGACGGCTCGAAGGGGAGCACCATGGCCACGAAGCCCCCGACCGGTGACCCGGTCCAGGACGCCCCGCAGATCGACGAGGTCAAGCACGCCGCAGCGGGGCTGCCCGCCATCGCCCACACCCTGCGCATCGCCCAGCAGCAGATGGGCGTCCGGCGCACCGCGCAGACCCTCCTCAAGGTCAACCAGAAGGACGGCTTCGACTGCCCCGGGTGCGCCTGGCCGGAGGGCGACAAGCGCCACACCGCCGAATTCTGCGAGAACGGCGCCAAGGCGGTCGCCGAGGAAGCGACCCTGCGCCGCGTCACCCCCGACTTCCTCGCCGCCCACCCCGTCGCCGACCTGGCCACCCGCAGCGGCTACTGGCTCGGCCAGCAGGGGCGCATCACGCAGCCTGTGTATCTGCCCGAGGGCGGCGACCGGTACGAGGCCGTGACCTGGGAGCGCGCCTTCGAGATCATCGCCGAGGAGCTGACCGCGCTCTCCTCACCCGACGAGGCCCTCTTCTACACCTCGGGGCGCACCAGCAACGAGGCCGCGTTCCTCCTCCAGCTCTTCGCGCGCGAATTCGGCACCAACAACCTGCCCGACTGCTCCAACATGTGCCACGAGTCGTCCGGCTCCGCCCTCACCGAGACCATCGGGATCGGCAAGGGCAGCGTCAGCCTGGAGGACCTCCACCAGGCCGACCTGATCATCGTGGCCGGACAGAACCCCGGCACCAACCACCCCCGGATGCTCTCCGCCCTCGAACAGGCCAAGGCCGCCGGCGCGAAGATCATCTCGGTGAACCCGCTGCCCGAGGCCGGCCTCGAACGGTTCAAGAACCCCCAGACCCCCCTCGGCATGCTCAAGGGCACCGCCCTCACCGATCTCTTCCTCCAGATCCGCATCGGCGGCGACCAGGCGCTCTTCCGCCTCCTGAACAAAATGATCATCGAGGCCGACGGCGCGGTCGACACCGACTTCATCGCTGAACACACCCACGGCTACGAAGAGTTCACCCGGGCCGCCGGCGCCGCCGACTGGGACGAGACCCTTGCCGCCACCGGCCTCGACCGCGACGCCATCGAGCAGGCGCTCGCCATGATCCTCGCCTCGGAACGCACCATCGTCTGCTGGGCCATGGGCCTCACCCAGCACAAGCACTCCGTGCCGACCATCCGCGAGGTCGTCAACCTCCTCCTCCTGCGCGGCAACATCGGCAGGCCGGGCGCCGGCGTCTGCCCCGTACGCGGCCACTCCAACGTCCAGGGCGACCGCACCATGGGCATCTTCGAACGGCCGTCCGCCGCCTTCCTCGACGCCCTCGACCAGGAATTCGGCATCACCTCACCCCGGCACCACGGCTACGACGTCGTACGCGCCATCCAGGCACTCCGCGACGGCGACGCCAAGGTCTTCTTCGCGATGGGCGGCAACTTCATAGCCGCCACCCCCGACACCACCGTCACCGAAGCCGCCATGCGCCGCGCCCGGCTCACCGTCCACGTCTCGACCAAGCTCAACCGCTCGCACGCCGTCACCGGGACCCGCGCCCTGATCCTGCCCACCCTCGGCCGCACCGACAAGGACATCCAGGCCGGCCGCAAGCAGATCGTCACCGTCGAGGACTCCATGGGCATGGTCCACGCCTCACGCGGCAACCTCACCCCCGCGAGCCCCCACCTGCTCTCCGAGCCCGCCATCATCGCCCGCCTCGCCCGCGCCGTCCTCGGCGCCGCCTCCCCCACCCCCTGGGAGGGCTTCGAGAAGGACTACGGCACGATCCGCGACCGCATCTCCCGCGTGGTCCCCGGCTTCGAGGACTTCAACACCCGCGTCGCCCGGCCCGGCGGCTTCAGCCTCCCGCACGGCCCCCGCGACGAACGCCGCTTCCCCACCGCCACCGGCAAGGCCAACTTCACCGCGGCACCCGTCGAATACCCCGAAATCCCCGAAGGCCGGCTGCTCCTCCAGACCCTGCGCTCCCACGACCAGTACAACACCACGATCTACGGCCTCGACGACCGCTACCGCGGCATCAAGGGCGGCCGTCGCATCGTCATGGTCAACCCCGAGGACGCCCACGCCCTCGGACTCACCGACGGCGCCTACACCGACCTCGTCAGCGAATGGAAGGACGGCGTCGAACGCCGCGCCCCCGGCTTCCGCGTCGTGCACTACCCCACCGCCCGCGGCTGCGCCGCCGCGTACTACCCCGAGACCAACGTGCTCGTCCCCCTCGGCTCCACCGCCGACACCAGCAACACCCCGGCGAGCAAGTCCGTCGTCATCCGCTTCGAGACAGCCGGACGACCGCGCGCTTAGGGCCTGATCCGAACGACAGGCCCTAAGCGCACGCTCAGCCGTCTGATAAGAACAGTGCACACAGCAACGTGAGACGCACACGATCGGAGCAGGACCCCATGGGCGAGCACACCGCACCCACGTTCCCCCAGGAGATCATCGACGAGTACGCCGCACTCGGCGTCGACCTCCCCGCCCTCTTCTCCGCCGGCCACCTCGGCGAGCGCATGGGCGTCACGATCGTCGAGGCCTCCGCCGAACGCGTCGTGGGCACGATGCCCGTCGAGGGCAACACCCAGCCCTACGGACTGCTCCACGGCGGCGCCTCCGCCGTACTCGCCGAGACGCTCGGCTCCGTCGGCTCCATGCTCCACGGCGGCTCGACCAAGCTCGCCGTCGGCGTCGACCTGAACTGCACACACCACCGCGGCGCCCGCAGCGGCCTCGTGACCGGCGTCGCCACCCCCGTCCACCGCGGCCGCTCCACCGCCACGTACGAGATCGTCATCACCGACGACCACGACAAGCGGGTCTGCACCGCCCGCCTCACCTGCCTGCTCCGCGACGCACCCGGCCCGGCCGCCGGCTGACCCAGGACCTCTCCCCCTCAGCGCCCCTGCCCGGTCCGAAATGCACACCGCATTCCGGACCGGGCAGAGTCATATCCGGATCTTGTACCGGAAGTTGACGGACACGCACGGTCAACACCCTTGACCGCCACACGCGTTCCACGGCCCACTTCAACAGCCACCCACCCCAGCCGCACCTCAAACACATCCCACAGATGTAACACTCCGTAACATCCATGCAATACGCGAAAAAGGGCGCACCCCCGCCCCCCGCGCGCCCCGCCGACTTCCCCCCGCACCCGTCGCGCACCGGCACACATGACAGCACCAAGATCACCCCAAGCCCCTTAGCAGAGCTGCGGGTTCTCACCATGCGGTCATCCCGCCGCCCGGGCAAAAGCCGTACATCTCCACACTGCGGCCAACAAGCCTTCCCCACGGCATAACAAGACAGTCACATCATCACCGGACCCATCCCGCACCCCCCCACCTGCCCATAGAGTCACGGCCAGTCACCGCGCCGCCGGGCGCGTCTGCTGCACGGACCTGTGTCGACCAGTAGGGCCCGGCGATCGTCACGGCACCTCAGCAGAGGAGGCCGCGCCAGGGAAAGGACCTTTCGTGCGACACCGTTCTTTGCTCATACTCACCACAGTGCTCACCACAGGCGCTCTCACGCTCACCGCCTGCGGCTCGCGCGACGACGACAGCCAGAGCAGCGGCGGCGGCGACACCCAGACCGTCGTCATCGGTGTCGACGCACCCCTGACCGGCGACCTCTCCGCCCTCGGCCTCGGCATCAAGAACTCCGCCGACCTCGCCGTCAAGACCGCCAACGCCGACAAGACGGCCCCCGGCATCAAATTCGAACTCCAGGCACTCGACGACCAGGCCCAGCCCTCCGTCGGCCAGCAGAACTCCACCAAGTTCATCGGCAACAAGGACGTCCTCGGCGTCGTCGGCCCGCTGAACTCCGGCGTCGCCCAGTCGATGCAGAAGCCGCTCAACGACGCCGGCCTCACCCAGGTCTCCCCCGCCAACACCGGCACCGAGCTGACCCAGGGCAACGACTGGAAGACCGGCGACAAGAAGCGCCCGTACAAGACCTACTTCCGTACCTCCACCACGGACGCGATCCAGGGCGCCTTCGCCGCGAACTACCTCTTCGACAAGGCCAAGGTCAAGCAGGTCTACCTCATCGACGACCAGAAGCCCTACGGAGCAGGCCTCGCCGCCTCCTTCAAGGCGACCTTCACCGAACTCGGCGGCAAGATCGCCGGCACCGACCACATCAACCCCGATGACCGCGACTTCAACTCCGTCGTCACCAAGGTCAAGAGCTCCGGTGCCAAGGCCGTCTACTACGGCGGCGAATACCCCGCCGGCGCCCCCCTGAGCCAGCAGCTCAAGGACAGCGTGAAGATCCCCCTCATGGGCGGCGACGGCATGTACAGCGCCGACTTCATCAGCCTCAACAAGAAGGCCGAAGGCGACATCGCCACCTCCGTCGGCAAGCCCGTCGAAGAGCTCGACTCCGCCAAGAAGTTCATCGCGGACTACAAGACCGCCGGATACAAGGACGCCTACGAGGCCTACGGCGGCGGCACCTACGACGCCACCTGGTCCATCATCGAAGCCGTCAAGGCCGTCGCCGCCGAGAACGACGGCAAGCTCCCCGACGACGCCCGCGCCAAGGTCCTCGACGCCATGAGCAAGGTCAAGTTCGACGGCGTCACCGGCCCCGTCTCCTTCGACGAGTACGGCGACACCACCAACACCATGATGACCGCCTACCAGGTCACCAGCGGCAAGTGGGCCTCCAAGCTCAGCGAAGCCGTCAAGTAGGTCCACCCCAGGACCCACGGCCACAGCGCACGCACACAACACCGCGCGGGAGCGCTACGAGCGCTCCCGCGCGGTGCCATATCCGAACCACCCCACGGAGGCCCTGCGGTGCACGAACTGCCGCAACAGCTGGCCAATGGACTCATCCTCGGCGCGATGTACGGTCTCATCGCGATCGGTTACACGATGGTCTACGGAATCATCCAGCTCATCAACTTCGCACACGGCGAGATCTTCATGATCGGGGGCTTCGGAGCCCTCACGGTCTACCTCGGGCTTCCGTCCGGATTCTCGCTGCTCGCCGCGATACCCCTCATGATCGTCGGAGGAGTCGTCTGCTCCGTCGCCATCAGCGTCGCAGCCGAACGCTTCGCCTACCGACCCCTGCGCGGCGGACCACGCCTCGCCCCCCTCATCACCGCCATCGGCCTCGCACTCGCACTCCAGCAGGCCATCTGGATGTGGTACCCCAACGCCACCAAGGACCGCTCCTTCCCCCAGTTCAAGGGCGAAGCGATCGACATCTTCGGCGCCCACATCCAGCGCGGCGACATCTTCGTCCTCATCGCCGCACCCGTCTGCATGTTCGCCCTCGGCCTCTTCGTCTCCAAGACCCGCGCCGGCCGCGGCATGCAGGCGACCTCCCAGGACCCCGACACCGCCAAGCTCATGGGCATCAACACCGACCGCATCATCGTCATGGCCTTCGCCATCGGCGCCGCGTTCGCAGCCGTCGCAGCCGTCGCCTACGGGCTCAAGAACGGCCAGATCGGCTTCCGCATGGGCTTCATCATGGGCCTCAAGGCCTTCACCGCAGCCGTACTCGGCGGCATCGGCAACATCTACGGCGCCATGCTCGGCGGAATCGTCCTCGGCGTCGCAGAAGCACTCGCCACCGGCTACATGGGCGACATCCCCGGCATGGAACTCTTCGGAGGCGGCGCCTGGAAGGACGTATGGGCCTTCGCACTCCTCATCCTCGTACTCCTCATACGCCCGCAAGGCCTGCTGGGCGAACGCGTCGCGGACAGGGCGTGATACCCATGACCACCACGACCCCCGCCGCGCACAGCGCCCTCCTCCCCCTGCCCACCACGGCAGCCCGCGCCGCCACCACCACCGGCGCCGCACTCGCCCTCATCGGCACCTTCCTCGCCTGGACCTACACCAGCACCTTCCCCGGCAACCTCACCGTCACCGGATACCCGGGCGGACTCCAGGTCCTCGTCCTCATCAGCGCGGCACTCACCCTCCTCTACGCCCTCTCCGGATACGGCATCAAGGGCCTGCGCTGGCTCACCCCCGGCGGCACCAACAGCCCCACCCGGCTGCTCGCCATCGGCACCTTCATCGCCACCGCCTACACCGTCATCGCCGTCATCCTCACCAAGGACGACAACGGCAACCTCCTCGGACTGGTCGAACTCGAACCCGGAGCCTGGATCAGCCTCGTCGGCGCGCTCATCGCCACCGTCGCGGCCCTCGGCCTCCCCAACGACCAGCCGAACGACGACACCGCCGGTGTGTTCAAGCGATTCCTAGGCAGCCTCCGCGCACCGGCACCCACCCGCGCCAAGGCACTCCCCTCCTGGGCCGAGATCCTCATCATCGCCGCGGCCTTCGGCATCGCGCTCTACGTCTTCGCCTACGGCATCGACACCGAGTACGCCGAACTCTTCATCGGCTACGTCATCGCCATCGCCTTCGGCTTCACCGCGCTCAACCGGGCCGGAATCATCGCCCGCGTCACCACCCTCACCGCCAAGCACCGCAACATCACCCTGTGCGCCGCACTCGTCGCCGCCTTCTGCTTCCCCTTCACCCAGCAGAACGAGGAATACGCCCTCATCGGCGCCAACATCCTCATCTTCGCGACCGTCGCACTCGGCCTCAACGTCGTCGTCGGCCTCGCCGGCCTCCTTGACCTCGGATACGTCGCCTTCCTCGGCGTCGGCGCCTACGCCGCCGCACTCGTCTCCGGCAGCCCCCTCTCCCCCATCGGCGTCCAGTTCCCCTTCTGGGCCGCCGTCCTCACCGGAGCCGCCGCCTCACTCGTCTTCGGCGTCGTCATCGGCGCCCCGACACTCCGCCTCCGCGGCGACTACCTCGCCATCGTCACCCTCGGATTCGGAGAGATCTTCCGCCTCACCGTCAACGCCCTCAACGGCGTCAGCGGCCCCGACCTCACCAACGGGTCCCAAGGCATCCCCAGCATCCCCGACCTCCAACTCCTCGGCTTCGACTTCGGAATCAGCCACGACATCGGCGGCTTCACCCTCGGCAGGTCGGCCAACTACTACCTGCTGATGCTCGTCTTCACCGCCGTCGTCGTCCTCGTATTCCGACGCTCCGGAGAATCCCGCATCGGCCGCGCCTGGGTCGCCATCCGCGAGGACGAGACCGCGGCCACCGCCATGGGCATCAACGCCTTCCGGCTCAAGCTCCTCGCCTTCGCCCTCGGCGCCACCCTCGCCGGCCTCGCCGGAACCGTGCAGGCACACGTCTCCTACACCGTCACCCCCGAGCAGTACCAGTTCGCCGGATCCGTACCACCCAACTCCGCCTTCCTCCTCGCCGCCGTCATCCTCGGCGGCATGGGAACCCTCAGCGGACCCCTCGTCGGCGCCGCACTGCTCTACCTCATCCCGGCCAAACTGCAGTTCATGCAGGACTACCAGCTCTTCCTCTTCGGACTCGCACTCATCCTCCTGATGCGCTTCCGCCCCGAAGGGCTCGTCGCCGACCGCAGGAAGCAGCTCGAATTCCACGAGACCGGCCAACTCGACGTACCACCCGACACACCACTCACCGACACAGCCGCCGGCACCACGAAGGCGGGGGCGTGACCACCATGACCACCACAGCCACACCCACCGGCACCACGGTCCTCGACGCCAGCGGCGTCACCATGCGCTTCGGCGGCCTCACCGCCGTACGAGGCGTCGACCTCACCGTCAACGCCGGCGAAATCGTCGGCCTCATCGGACCCAACGGCGCCGGCAAAACCACCTTCTTCAACTGCCTCACCGGCCTCTACGTCCCCACCGAGGGCAAGGTCAGCTACAAGGGCACCGTCCTGCCGCCCAAGCCCCACCTCGTCACCCAGGCAGGCATCGCCCGCACCTTCCAGAACATCCGGCTCTTCGCCAACATGACCGTCCTGGAAAACGTCCTCGTCGGACGCCACACCAGGACCAAAGAAGGCCTCTGGTCCGCCCTCCTGCGCCTCCCCGGCTACAACAAGGCCGAGAACGCCAGCCGCGAACGCTGCATGGAACTCCTCGAGTTCATCGGCCTCGCCGACAAGGCCGACCACCTCGCGCGCAACCTCCCCTACGGAGACCAGCGCAAGCTGGAGATCGCCCGCGCCCTCGCCAGCGACCCCGGCCTCCTCCTCCTGGACGAACCCACCGCCGGCATGAACCCCCAGGAAACCCGCGTCACCGAAGAGCTCATCTTCGCCATCCGGGACCAGGGCACCGCCGTACTCGTCATCGAGCACGACATGCGGTTCATCTTCAACCTCTGCGACCGGGTCGCCGTCCTCGTCCAAGGCGAAAAACTCGTCGAAGGCACCGCCCCGGTCGTCCAGAGCGACGAACGCGTCGTCGCCGCCTACCTCGGCACCCCCTTCGAAGGCGCCCCCGGCGCCGAAGAAGCCGCCGAGGTCGAAGCCGCCGAAGCCACCGCAACCGCAACCGCCACCGAGGAGGAGGACACCCGATGACCGCACTGCTCGAGGTCGAAGACCTCCACGTCGCCTACGGCAAGATCGAAGCCGTCAAGGGGATCTCCTTCACCGTCGAAGCCGGCCAGGTCGTCACCCTCATCGGCACCAACGGCGCGGGCAAGACCACCACCCTGCGCACCCTCTCCGGGCTCCTCAAGCCCTCCGGCGGCCGCATCCTCTTCGACGGCAAACCCCTCACCGGCATCCCCGCACACAAGATCGTCTCCCTGGGCATCGCCCACTCCCCCGAGGGACGCCACATCTTCCCCCGGCTGACGATCGCCGAGAACCTCCTCCTCGGCGCCTACCTCCGCAACGACAAGGCAGGCATCGAGAAGGACGTCCAGCGCTCCTACGACCTCTTCCCCATCCTCGGAGAACGCCGGAAGCAGGCCGCGGGAACCCTCTCCGGCGGGGAACAGCAGATGCTCGCCATGGGACGCGCGCTCATGTCCCAGCCCAAACTGCTCATGCTCGACGAGCCCTCCATGGGCCTCTCCCCGATCATGATGCAGAAGATCATGGAAACCATCGTGGAACTCAAGGCCTCAGGCACCACGATCCTGCTCGTCGAGCAGAACGCCCAGGCAGCCCTCTCCCTCGCGGACCAGGGCCACGTCATGGAGGTCGGCAAGGTCGTCCTCTCAGGCACCGGCGCCGACCTCCTCCACGACGAGTCGGTCCGCAAGGCCTACCTCGGCGAGGACTGAACAGCCCGCACACGGGAAGGGCCCGCCGCCGGATGTCTTCCGGCGGCGGGCCCTTCTTCGTATACGCGTTACGCCACTACTCCGCCGACTTCTTCTTCTCCTCGGCGTCCTCGATCAACGCCTCCGCCAGCTGCTGCATCGACATCCGGCGGTCCATCGACGTCTTCTGGATCCAGCGGAACGCGGCCGGCTCGGAGAGCCCGTAATCAGTCTGCAGGATGCTCTTCGCCCGGTCCACCAGCTTCCGGGTCTCCAGCCGCTGCGAGAGGTCCGCGATCTCGCTCTCCAGCGCCTTCAGCTCCGCGAACCTGGACACGGCCATCTCGATGGCCGGCACCACATCGCTCTTGCTGAACGGCTTCACCAGATACGCCATCGCCCCGGCGTCCCTGGCCCGCTCGACCAGATCCCGCTGCGAGAACGCCGTCAGCATCAGGACCGGGGCGATGGACTCCTCGGTGATCTTCTCGGCGGCGGAGATCCCGTCGAGCACCGGCATCTTCACATCCAGGATCACGAGGTCGGGCCGGTGCTCCCGCGCCAGCTCGATGGCCTGCTGCCCGTCACCGGCCTCGCCGACGACCGAGTAGCCCTCTTCCTCCAGCATCTCTTTGAGGTCGAGACGGATGAGCGCCTCGTCCTCGGCGATGACGACGCGGGTCGTCAGCGGCGGGACGTGCGACTTGTCGTCGTCGACGGCGTCTTCGGGCTGGGGCGACTCGGGGGTGGTCACGGGGCTCCTCGGTATGGGGCAGATACTGCTCCCACGAGCCTACCTAGCTCCTGTAAGGTAGTGACGCGCAGGGCAGCGATGCACCTTCCTTTCTAAGGCCCCAGTACTCCAATGGTTAGAGAGGCCGCTCTCAAACAGCGGACAGTGTGGGTTCGAATCCCACCTGGGGCACTTTTCCTTCGATTCTAAAGCCACAGCACATTGCGGCGACTTCACGCGATCAGGTGATCACCTTCCCGGATTCGTGTCACCGCTCCAGCACTGTGCGTCAAAGTCGAGAGCGTGTACGACCTCGACACTCGCAAGCGCGCCCTGGCACTGGTCGCTCAGGGCTTCAGCCAAAACTCCGTCAGCCAGCAGATGGGGATCTCTCGAGCTGCCATCCGTTCCTGGTTGAAGCGAATAGAGCCCCTCGGGTACAACCGGGGCACCGAGTGCCCTCGGTGCAGTGACACCCCGAGACTCCCGGATGACCCTGCCGCGTACTCGTACCTGCTCGGCCTCTACCTGGGCGACGGATGTGTCAGCTCCGCCAAGCGGGGCGTGTACTCCCTTCGCATCGCGTGCGCCGACGCGTGGCCGGGGCTCATCGACGCCTGCGTCCGGGCCGTACAGATCACGCGGCCCGTCAACAAAGTCTGTCGAGTGCAGAGTCAGGGCTGCCAGTACGTCACAAGCTTCAGCAAGCACTGGCCCTGCTTCTTTCCTCAACATGGGCCGGGCAAGAAGCACAACCGCGCGATCACGCTCGAACCGTGGCAACAACAGATCGTGAACGCCCACCCCTGGGACTTCATCCGCGGTCTCATCCACTCCGACGGCTGCCGCATCACCAGCTGGACCACTCGCCTCGTCCGTGGCGAGCGCAAGCGTTACGAGTACCCCCGGTACTTCTTCACCAACAAGTCGGACGACATCCGCAAGCTCTTCAGCGACACGCTCACCGCCGTAGGCGTCGAGTGGACCACCCTCGCTCGTGGCAGCGACCCGTTCAACATCTCCGTAGCCCGACGCGCGTCCGTCGCCCTCATGGACGCTCACGTCGGGCCGAAGTACTGACGACCCTCACTTCGGGCTGTCGTCCTCGCCGATGTGGTGCACCCGTACCAGGTTCGTGGAGCCCGCGACCCCGGGCGGGGAGCCGGCCGTGATGACCACGGTGTCGCCCTTCTGGCAGCGGCCGATCCGCAGCAGTTCCTCGTCCACCTGCGCCACCATCGCGTCCGTCGACTCCACGTGCGGCCCGAGGAACGTCTCGACGCCCCACGTCAGGTTCAGCTGGGCGCGGGTGGCCGTGTCCGGGGTGAAGGCGAGGAGCGGGATCGGGGAGCGGTAGCGGGAGAGGCGCTTGACCGTGTCGCCGCTCTGTGTGAAGGCCACCAGGAACTTGGCGCCGAGGAAGTCGCCCATCTCGGCTGCCGCGCGGGCGACCGCGCCGCCCTGGGTGCGGGGCTTGTTGCGGTCGGTGAGGGGCGGGAGGCCCTTGGCGAGGATGTCCTCCTCGGCCGCTTCGACGATGCGTGCCATGGTGCGGACGGTTTCGACGGGGTATTTGCCGACGCTGGTCTCGCCGGAGAGCATCACGGCGTCGGTGCCGTCGATGACGGCGTTGGCGACGTCGGAGGCTTCGGCGCGGGTGGGGCGGGAGTTGTCGATCATCGAGTCGAGCATCTGGGTGGCGACGATGACCGGCTTGGCGTTGCGCTTGGCGAGCTTGATGGCGCGCTTCTGGACGATGGGGACCTGTTCCAGGGGCATTTCGACGCCGAGGTCGCCGCGGGCGACCATGATGCCGTCGAAGGCGGCGACGATGTCGTCGATGTTGTCGACGGCCTGGGGCTTCTCGACCTTGGCGATGACGGGGAGGTGGCGGCTCTCCTCGTCCATGATGCGGTGGACGTCGTCGATGTCGTGTCCGCTGCGTACGAAGGAGAGGGCGATGATGTCGGTGCCGGTGCGGAGGGCCCAGCGGAGGTCTTCGATGTCTTTTTCGGAGAGTGCGGGGACGGAGACGGCGACGCCGGGGAGGTTGAGTCCCTTGTGGTCGGAGACCATGCCGCCTTCGATGACGGTGGTGTGGACGCGGGGGCCTTCGACTTCGGTGACTTCGAGGGTGACGCGGCCGTCGTCGATGAGGATGCGTTCGCCGGCGGTGACGTCTGTGGCGAGGCCGTCGTAGGTGGTGCCGCAGGTGGTGCGGTCGCCTTCCTTGGGTTCGACGGTGATGGTGAAGTCGTCGCCGCGTTCAAGGAGTACGGGTCCTTCGGCGAAGCGGCCGAGGCGGATCTTCGGGCCTTGAAGGTCGGCGAGGATTCCTACGCTGCGGCCGGTTTCTTCGGATGCTTTGCGTACGTGGCGGTATCGCTCTTCGTGTTCGGTGTAGGTGCCGTGGCTGAGGTTGAGGCGGGCGATGTCCATTCCCGCTTCGACGAGTGCCTTGATCTGCTCGTATGTGTCGGTTGCGGGTCCCAGGGTACAAACGATTTTTGCTCGGCGCATGGTTCGAGCCTAGACCTTACCTGTGGGTAGGTAATTGTCTCTGTATGACTGTGCAACAGCCTTTGGGTGAAGGGTTATTGCTAACTGTTGAATTGTGCGGCAGGGCGCTCCGATGAGCGTGTGCGGGGTGGGGTGTGGCGGCTGGTCACCAGATCGAAACCTGTTGGGGGTGTTGCGGCCAGGGTCGGCTGGGCCAGAATCTACGCGCGTTGTTCGCTCGAACAAGGAGTCAAGGATGCCGTTGAACCGTAGGACCTTTCTGGGCAGTTCGGCTGCCGCCGGTGCGGGTGTGGCCCTGGAGGGAGGCGTCGGGGTGGGCCCCGCGGCGGCCTCGGAGGCGGCCAGGGGGCACGGTCATGGGCGCCCGTCGAAGCGGTACTCGTTCACGGTGATGGGGACGACGGACCTGCATGGGAACGTCTTCAACTGGGACTACTTCACGGATCAGGAGTTCGACGACGCGGCCGGCAACGATGTGGGGCTGGCGAAGATCTCGACGCTGGTGGATCAGATCCGTGCGGACCGTGGCCGTCGGAACACGTTGTTGATCGATGCGGGTGACACGATCCAGGGCACTCAGCTGTCGTACTACTACGCGAAGATCGATCCGATCACGGCGAAGCGTGGTCCGGTGCATCCGATGGCGCAGGCGATGAACAAGATCGGCTATGACGCGGCGGCGCTCGGGAATCATGAGTTCAACTACGGCATTCCGGTGTTGCGGAAGTTCGAGGAGCAGTGTGATTTTCCGCTGCTGGGTGCGAATGCGCTGGATGCGAAGTCGTTGCGGCCGGCGTTCGCTCCGTATGTGATCAAGCGGGTGCGTACGCCGTTCGGTCGTGATGTGCGGGTGGCGGTGCTGGGGTTGACGAATCCTGGTGTCGCGATTTGGGACAAGGTGAATGTGGGCGGGAAGTTGGTGTTCCCGGGTCTTGAGGAGCAGGCGGCGAAGTGGGTGCCGAAGCTTCGTTCGATGGGTGCGGATGTGGTGATCGTTTCGGCGCATTCGGGTGCGTCGGGTACGTCGTCGTACGGGGATCAGTTGCCGTATGTCGAGAATGCGGCGGCTCTGGTGGCTGAGCAGGTGCCGGGGATCGACGCGATTCTGGTGGGTCATGCGCATCAGGAGATTCCTGAGCAGTTCGTGACGAACAAGGAGACGGGGAAGCGGGTTGTTCTCTCGGAGCCGTTGATGTGGGGGCAGCGGCTGACTTTGTTCGATTTCGATCTGGTGTGGGAGAAGGGGCGCTGGGTGGTCGAGAGGGCCGGTGCTTCGGTGCTGAACTCGAACACGGTGGAGGAGGACCCGCGGATCACGTCGCTGCTCGGGGATGAGCACGCGAAGGTGGTGGCGTATGTGAATCAGGTGATCGGTACGTCGGTGGTGGCGATGTCGACGGCGGATGCGCCGTGGAAGGACGAGCCGGTCATCGATCTGATCAATCTGGTGCAGGCGGAGACGGTCGGGGCGGCGTTGGCGGGTGGTGAGTACGCGGAGTTGCCGGTGTTGTCGCAGGCGGCGTGTTTCTCGCGTACTGCGGTGATTCCTGCGGGCGATGTGACGATCAAGGATGCGGCGGGTCTTTATCCGTTCGAGAACACGCTGGAGGCGCGGCTTCTGACGGGTGCCCAGTTGAAGGAGTATCTGGAGTATTCGGCGCGGTATTACGTGCAGACGGCTGCGGGTGGTCCTGTGGATACGTCGAAGCTGACGAACGCGGAGGATATTCCGGATTACAACTATGATGTGGTGTCGGGTGTGACGTACGACATCGATATCGCGCAGCCGGCGGGTTCGCGGATTGTGGATCTTTCGTTTGATGGTGCGCCGGTGGATCCGGCGGCGGAGTTCGTGTTCGCGGTGAACAATTATCGGGCCAGCGGTGGCGGTAACTTCCCGCATGTGCCGGGTGCGAAGCAGTTGTGGGCGAATTCGGACGAGATCCGGAACACGATCATCGAGTGGGTTCAGGAGAAGGGTTCGGTGGATCCGGCGGAGTTCGCTTCGGTTGACTGGCGTCTGACGCGCGATGGTGAGCCGGTGTTCTGACCTGGCTTCTGCTGGTCGGTGCGGGGCGGCCGTTCTCCTTTCGGGGGGCGGCCGCCTTTTCGTGTGGTCGGTGGCTGGCTGGCCGGTGGTCAGCGTTCGTGTGTGAGGGGCGTGGGTGGGCCGCTCTGTCCGGGGACGGCCGGGGTGGGGTGGGGGGTGAGGCCGAAGGTGGTGAAGGCGGTGCGTTGTGGGAGGGGGTAGGGGTTGGTGCCGGTGAGGTTGTTGAGGATGGTGGCGCTGCGCCAGGCGGCGAGTCCGAGGTCGGGGGCGCCGACTCCGTGGGTGTGGCGTTCGGCGTTCTGTACGTAGATGTTGCCGGTGAGGGCGGGGTCGAGGTCGAGGCGGAAGTCGTCGTGGATGCGGGGGCGTCCTTGGGTGTCGCGGCGGATGTGGGGGGCGATGCCGGTGAGGAGGGTGTCGAGGGGTCGTTCGCGGTAGCCGGTGGCGAGGACGACTGCGTCGGTGGTGAGGCGGCTGCGGGTGGCCTGCTGGGTGTGTTCGAGGTGGAGTTCGATGCGGGTGCCTGCGCCGGAGAGGCGGCCTGCGGTGCGGACGCTGACGCCGGGGGTGAGGGTGGCGTCGGGCCAGCCTCCGTGGAGGGTGCGTCGGTAGAGCTCGTCGTGGATGGCGGCGATGGTGTCGGTGTCGATGCCTTTGTGGAGCTGCCATTGCTGGGGGACGAGTGTGTCGCGTACGTGTTCGGGGAGTGCGTGGAAGTACCGGGTGTAGTCGGGGGTGAAGTGTTCGAGGCCGAGCTTCGAGTACTCCATGGGGGCGAAGGCCTGGGTGCGGGCGAGCCAGTGGATCTTCTCGGTGCCGTGGGGGCGGGCGCGGAGGAGGTCGAGGAAGATCTCGGCGCCTGACTGGCCGGAGCCGATGACGGTGATGTGGTCGGCGCGGAGGAGTTCTTCGCGGTGGTGGAGGTAGTCGGCGGAGTGGAGGACGGGGGCGTCCGGGGCTTCGGCGAGGGGGCGGAGGGGTTCGGGGATGTAGGGGGCGGTTCCGACGCCGAGTGCGATGTGGCGGGTGTGGGCGCGGCCGGTGGTGTGGGCTTCGCCGTCGGGGTCGATGCGGGTGTAGTCGACCTCGTAGTGGGCGTGGTCGGCGTTCCAGTGGATGGCGTCGACCTGGTGGTTGAAGTGGGTGGTGGGGAGTTGTTCGCTGACCCAGCGGCAGTAGGCGTCGTATTCGGCGCGGTGGATGTGGAATTGCTCGGCGAAGTAGAAGGGGTAGAGGCGGTCGCGGGTGCGGAGGTAGTTGAGGAAGGTCCAGGGGCTGGTGGGGTCGGCGAGGGTGGTGAGGTCGGCGATGAAGGGGACTTGGAGGGTGGCGCCGTCGATGAGGAGGCCGGGGTGCCAGTTGAAGGCGGGGCGTTGTTCGTAGAAGGCGGTGGCGAGGGGGGTGGTGCCGGGGGCGGTGGGGATGCCGTCGGCGAGTGCGGCCAGGGAGAGGTTGAAGGGGCCGAGTCCGATGCCGATGAGGTCGTGGGTCCGGTGGCCTTCGGGGGTGGTCCGGTCGGTCATCGGGGGGTGCTGCCTTCCGTGGTGCGGGTGTGGGCGTGGGTGATGAGGGTGAGGAGCTGTTGCAGGTCGTCGGGGGTGGTGTGGGGGTTGAGGAGGGTGGCTTTGAGCCAGAGGCGGTCGTGGGTGCGGGCGCGGCCGAGTACGGCGTGTCCTTGGTTGAGGAGGGTGCGGCGGATGGTGGCGACGGTGGTGTCGTCGGTGTGGGTGGGGCGGAAGAGGACGGTGCTGATGGTGGGGCGGTCGTAGAGCTCGAGTGCGGGGTCTTTTTCGATGAGGTCGGCGAGGTGGTGGGCGGCGGTGATGGTGCGGTCGATGAGGTCGGCGAGTCCGTCGCGGCCGAGTGCCTGGAGGGTGACGGCGATTTTGAGGGCGTCGGGCCTGCGGGTGGTGCGCAGGGAGCGGCCGAGGAGGTCGGGGAGGCCTGCGTCGGTGTCGTCGTCGGCGTTGAGGTAGGGGGCGTGGTGGTGGAGGGGGTCGAGTTGGTGGTGGTGGGGGACGGCGAGGATGCCGGCTGATGCGGGTTGCCAGCCGAGTTTGTGGAGGTCGAGGGTGACGCTGTCGGCGCGGTGGAGGCTGCGGAGGGTGTGGCGGTGGGTGGGGCTGAAGAGGAGGGGTCCGCCGTAGGCGGCGTCGATGTGGAGGTCGGCGCGGTGGGTGGTGGTGAGGTCGGCGATTTCGGTGAGGGGGTCGATCTGGCCGGTGTCGGTGGTGCCTGCGGTGGCGGTGACGAGGAGGGGGCCGTGGTGGTGGGTGAGGGCGTCGTGGAGTGCGGTGGGGTTCATGACGCCGGTGGGGGCGGGGATGACGATGGGTCGGGGCAGGCCGAGGAGCCAGGCGGCGCGGGTGATGCTGTGGTGGGCGTTGGCGGCGCAGATGGTCTGTACGGGTCCGTGGCGTTCGCGGGCGAGGAGCAGGGCGAGTTGGTTGGCTTCGGTGCCGCCGGTGGTGATGAGGGCGTCGGGTCGGGGGGTGTGGGGGTAGATCTCGGCGGCGAGTGCGGTGGTGAGGGCGGTTTCGAGGGCGGAGGCCGCGGGGGCCTGGTCCCAGGAGTCCATGGAGGGGTTGAGGGCTGAGGCGGCGAGGTCGGCCGCCGCGGCGAGGGCGAGTGGCGGGGTGTGGAGGTGGGCGGCGCAGTGGGGGTGGGCGGGGTCTGCGGCGCCTTCGGTGAGTGCGGTGACGAGGGTGCGCAGGGCGTGGTGGGCGCCGGTGCCGTGGTCGGGGATGAGGGGGCCGGTGGTGCGGTGGAGGTTTTCGGTGACGGTGTCGGGGCCGCCGGCGGGGAGGGGGCCGTTGCGGCGGGTGGCGCCGTCGTGGAGTGCGGTGAGGACGGTGTCGATGAGGGGGCGCAGGTGGGCGGGGCCTGCGGTGCCTCCGGCGAGGGGCGGGGTGGGCATGGGTGGTGTGGTCCTTCGGGTGCGCGGGAGCACTGGTGCCTCGGCAGGCACCGGCGTGTCCGGGTTGCGGAGGGGGCGGCCGAAGAGCCCAACGATTTCGGCCCGAAAGGGGTACTGCGGCCTGGTGCGGGGGTGTTGGGGGTCGGGGGGCTGGTGTCGGTGTTCGTTGTCCGTATGGCTGTGCCCGGCTCCTCTGGAGGGCTGAGGGCCGGGCCTGTCGTGGTGCTGTGGGGTGGGGCGGGCCGGGTTCAGTGGGCGTTGCGTACGGCGAGGGCGCGGCGGGCGTCGTCGAGTTGGTCGGTGAGTTTGCGGCGTAGTGCGGGGGTGAGTGCGGGGTTGTGGAGGGCCTGTTCGCCGAGGTGGATGCTGTCGGGGTCGATGGCGTGGGCGGGGAAGGCGTGGCGTCCGGCGGCGTCGGCGATGGCGGGGCCGCGGCGGGCGGCGAGTTCGATGGCGTCGGGGTAGTAGCGGGCGACGTAGGGGTGGAGGAGTTCGGTCTGTTCGGGCTGCCAGAAGCCTTGGGCGGTGGCGGTGAAGAGGTAGTTGGAGAGGCTGTCGTCGCTGAACATCGCTTTCCAGGCGGCTTTTTTGGCTTGGTCGGTGGGGAGGGCGGCGTGGCAGCGGGCTGCGCCTTCCTGGCCGGTTGCGCTGGGGTCCTTGTCGAGTTCGTGGGCGATGGCGGTCTCGTCGATGGCGCCGAGGACGGCGAGGCGGGTGAGGATGCGCCAGCGGAGTTCGGGGTCGAGTTCGGGTCCGCCGGGGGCGGTGCCTTCGCGGAGCCAGTCCTGGATGGTGTCGGGCTGGGTGGCGGCGTTGATGAAGTGGCGTACGGCGGTGAGGCGGAGGCCGGGGTCGGGGGTGCCGGGTGTGGTGGTGCCGGGGCCTTGTTCCCAGTCCTTGGCGGTGAGTCCTTCGGTGCGGCGGAGGAGGTCACGGCTGAGGGAGGTGAGGGTGGCGAGGGCGGTGGGCCGGTCCTGGGGTGTGAGGTAGCGGTCGGCGATGTGGGTGGTGGCGAAGCCGAGGACGCCTTGGACGAGGGCGAGGTCGGTTTCGTAGGGCAGGTGGGTGCGGGCTGCTGTGAGGTGGACGGTGGGGTGGAGGTCTCCGTCGCGGACCATGTCGCGTGCGGTGTTCCAGATGACGGCGCGGGTGAGGGCGTCGGGGATGCCGGAGAGGTGGGTGAGGGCGGTGTTCCAGGAGTCGGGGTCGAGGCGGATCTTGGCGTAGGTGAGGTCCTGGTCGTTGAGGACGATGAGGTCGGGGCGGTGGCCGGGCCGGGTGGTGGCGGTGTGGTCCTGGGGGATGTCGAGTTCGAAGCGGTTGCGTGGAGTCAGCTGGTCGGCGCCGGTCTGGGTGTCGAGGCTGTGGTCGTAGGTGCCGACGGTGATGCGGTGGGGGCGGTTGCCGGCGCGGTCGACGGTGAGGTTCCAGCTGTTGCCGGCGTTTTCGACGTGGGCGGTGAGGGTGTCGATGCCGGTGGTGCGGAGCCAGGTGGCGGCCCAGGCGTGGACGTCGCGGTCGGTGGCGCCGGCGAGGTTGTCGATGAAGTCGTCGAGGGTGGCGTTGGCGAATTTATGGCGT
This sequence comes from Streptomyces sp. NPDC048565, assembly GCF_040650935.1. NCBI lineage: Bacteria > Bacillati > Actinomycetota > Actinomycetes > Kitasatosporales > Streptomycetaceae > Streptomyces > Streptomyces sp. NPDC048565. Next base: position 176,640 of record NZ_JBEZIH010000003.1, on the reverse strand, counting down.
GCGAAGTGGGTGTTGATGCCGGCGAGGAAGTCCTTCTCGCCGAGCCAGGTGACGAGTTGGCGGAGTGCGGAGGCGCCCTTGGCGTAGGAGATGCCGTCGAAGTTGAGGAGGGCGGACGCGGTGTCGGGCACGGCGTGGGGGTCGGGCGCCACGGGGTGGGTGGTGGGGCGTTGGTCGGCGTCGTAGCCCCAGCCCTTGCGTGCGACGCCGAAGTCGGTCCAGGTGCCGGGGAACGGGGTCTCCCCTGGTCGGACGGAGTTGAGGGCTCGGGGAAAGGTGGCTTCGGTGAGGGTCTGGTAGCCCATGTACTCGGCGAAGGACTCGTTGAGCCAGATGTCGTCCCACCAGGTGAGGGTGACGAGGTCGCCGAACCACATATGGGCCATCTCGTGGGCGATGGTGACGGCGCGGGTCTGGCGTTCGGTGTCGGTGACGGCGGAGCGGTAGATGTATTCGTCGCGGAAGGTGACGAGTCCGGGGTTCTCCATGGCGCCTGCGTTGAATTCGGGGACGAAGGCCTGGTCGTAGGAGTCGAAGGGGTAGGGCTCGTCGAACTTCTCGTGGTAGCGGTCGTAGCAGGCGCGGGTGATGCCGAGGATCTCGTCGGCGTCGGCGTCCAGATGGGGTGCGAGGGAGCGGCGGCAGTGGATGCCGAAGGGGAGGCCGGCGTGGTGGGTGGTGACGGAGTGCCAGGGGCCCGCGGCGACGGCCGCGAGGTAGGTGGAGATGGGCGGGGTGGGGGCGATGGTCCAGCGGCCTTCGCCTGCCTGGGTGGTGGTGCCGTTGCCGAGGACCGTCCAGCCGGTGGGGGCGGTGACGGTGACGTCGAACACGGACTTGAGGTCGGGCTGGTCGAAGGCGGCGAAGACGCGTGGGGCGTCGTCCAGGAAGAGCTGGGTGTAGACGTAGGTCTCGCCGTCGGCCGGGTCGGTGAAGCGGTGCATGCCTTCGCCGGTGCGGGAGTAGTGCATGGTGGCGTCGACGGTGAGTTCGTGGGGGCCGGGGGTGAGGCGGTCCAGGGGGTAGCGGTTCCGGTCGAGGCGCTGGGGGTCCAGGGGGTGTCCGTCGAGGCTGATCGAGCGCAGGGTGTCCGGCTTGATCTCGACGAAGGTGTCTCCGGCCGCGTGGGCGGTGAACCGGATGGCGGTCCTGGAGTCGAAGGTCTCGTCGCCGGTGGTGAGGTCGAGGTCGACCGTGTACCGGTGTACGTCGAGGAGTTGGGCGCGGGTCTGCGCTTCGTTGCGCGTCAGTACGGACATGGGCCCATGCTGCCGTACGGGTCCGGGGCTGTGCAGTGAGGTTCTCGCAGGGCTGACGACGAGGCGGCACGGCGGGGGCGCGAGGGGGCGCGAAGTGCCGGGACCGGGGGCCGGGCGCGAAGCCGGGATGTCTGCACGGGGGCCGGGGTGTCCGCACGCGGGCCGGGGCCGGCCCTCGTGGTGGGGTCAGGCGTTGGGGCCCGCGGATTCTTCGGCGATGCGCTCGTGGTGGCGGATGACCTCGGCCACGATGAAGTTCAGCAGCTTCTCGGCGAAGGCCGGGTCCAGCTTGGCGTTCTCGGCGAGCTGTCGCAGGCGGGCGATCTGGCGGGCCTCGCGGGCGGGGTCGGCGGGCGGCAGGTGGTGTTCGGCCTTGAGGTGACCCACCTGCTGGGTGGCCTTGAATCGCTCGGCGAGCATGTGGACGACAGCGGCATCGATGTTGTCGATGCTCTCGCGCAGCCGGTTCAGTTCGGTGGTGACGTACTCGTCGATGTCGCTCGTGGTCATGGTCAGCGAGCTTAGAGGGTACGGCGCATGGGGTGATCGACGGCGGGGCCCGTTCGTGGGACGGCCCTGGGGGCACCCGTCAGGACGGGTGCCCCCAGGGGGTGGTGCGGGGTGAGCCGGGTCAGAGGTTCGACGCGGCCGAGGCGATGTCGGAGGCGAAGGCCGACACCTGGGTGTAGACGCCGGGGTAGCCGGGCCGTGCGCAGCCCTCGCCCCAGCTGACGATGCCGACCTGGATCCAGGCGCCTGCGTCGTCCTTGCGGAACATGGGGCCGCCGGAGTCGCCCTGGCAGGAGTCCACGCCGCCGGCGCTGACGTTTCCGGCGCAGATCTCCTCACCGGGTACGAGGTCGCCGCCGTAGGCCTGCTGGCAGGTGGCGTCGGAGACGAAGGGGACGGTGGCCTTCAGCAGGTAGCGCTGCTGGCCGCCGCCTTCGGTGGCGGCGCCCCAGCCCGCGATGGTGAAGGTGCCGGTGTCGTAGGCGGTGGAGTCGGCGATCTTCAGGGTGGGCTGGTCGATGGGCTCGGCGAGCTTGATCAGCGCCCAGTCCTTGCCGGCGCCGTCGTAGCCGGGCGCCTGGAGGACCTCGGTGGAGCGGACCGTGACGGCGGAGGACGACTGGAGGTCGACGGTGCCGCCGGTGGCGGTGATCGAGGTGTCCTTGCCGGAGCCGTCCACGCAGTGCGCGGCGGTCAGGACGATGTCCTGGGCGTAGAGCGCGCCGCCGCAGCCCATGGAGAGCCGGACCATGAAGGGGAATTCGCCCTGGGCCGCGCGGGTGCCGCCGACGATGGGGGCGGGGGCGGCGGAGGCGTTCGACGGCTGGAGGCTGAAGGTGGCGAGGGCCACCGCGGCTATGACGGAACATCTCTTGAGCGTGCGCAGAAGCTGCTTCACAGGAGTGTCTGCTTTCGTGGGGGGGGTGATGTGGGGGGTGGCCGTTGGTGTGGGGGGTGGCCGTGTGCAGGCATGCGTTGTCCTGGTCAGGGGCACCGACCGACCACTCTCGGCATGCCCGCGACAAGAACGATCCGATTATCGGGAAACGATCACCGCTCACACAAGGCATGGTTTTCGGCCAAGATCATCGCGCCTGAATCGGCCGGTCCCGCTCGGACAGCCCTTACGACCTGATCCGCTCGCTATCGCGCACCAGGTCGTTAGAGTGAGGTCTCGTTGAGCGTCATCGATGGGGGTTCGGACGTGAGCGACGGCGGCAACGGCAGCAGGGGCGGTAACGGCAGCGACGGCGGCCCGGTCGTGCATGGGTTCCCGCACCTCGACGCCGTCCGTTCGGCGATCACCTCGCTCTACCGGCGGGTCTCCCCCGACGGTGTGCACGCCTACGCCACGAGCCTCGCTCCGGTCGACGCCGCGTTCTCCGACGTGGACGATCTGCATCTCGGCGCCCAGCGCGTGGCCGGAGCCCTGGTGCAGCACCTGCGTCTGCCGCAGGCCCGTATCGTCGTCGGCTTCCGGCGGATGGAACACGCCGCGAGCGTCGAACTCACCGCAGGGCCCGAGTACTTCATCGAGCTCAACGACCGTTTCCGTACGCACCGCAGGGACATCGGCGCCGCCCTCGCGCACGAGATCACCCATGTGCTGCTGCACCGGCTGGGCCTGGAGCTCCCCGGTACCCGCGACAACGAGATCCTCACTGACACGGTGACGGCCTACCTCGGCGCGGGCTGGCTGCTGCTGGACGCCTTCCGTCAGGACGCGGTGTCCAGCCAGAAGCTCGGCTATCTCACGCCCGAGGAGTTCGGTTACGTGCTCGCCAAGCGCGCACTGGTTTTCGACGAGGACCCCTCGGTGTGGTTCACCAGCCCCCAGGCGTACACGGCGTACACCAAGGGGCGGGCCGAGGCCCTGCGCGATCTGCAACGGCCGCCGTTGACGGCCGCGGGGTGGGCGGGCAGGCGCCGTTACGCCAAGGACCGCCGTTACGCGGGCGACCACCCGGGCGCCGCCCGCGACCCGTCCCTTCCGTACGCCTTCGAGGGCGGGGCGGACGGGCTGCGGGTCTCCTTCGCCTGCCCCGTCTGCCACCAGCGCGTCCGGGTCCCGGTCAAGGGCCGGACCAGGGCCAGGTGCGGTCTGTGCCGCACGGTCCTGGAGTGCGACACCTGACAAACCGTCCCGGACCGGGAAAGTCGTAGAGTCGGTGTATGACGCATGGTCCGACGGAGGGCGCCAGGGCCCTCTTCGAGGCGTTGCACGACGATGAGGACGCCGTCGTACGGGCGCTTCGCGCGGGCGCGTCCGCCGAGTCGAGCGACACGGAGGGGACGACCGCGCTGTATCTGGCGTCCGTGCAGGACCTGCCCGGCGCGGTCCGGCTGCTCCTGGCCACGGGCGCGGACCCGAACCGGGCGAGCGGCCCCGAGGCGGGCGATCTGCCGCTGTGCGGGGCGGCGTGCGGGGGTCACGCCGAGGTCGTCGGGGCGCTCCTGTCCGCGGGGGCCGGGCCGGATCTGAGCGAGGAGTTCGGTTTCACCGCGCTGCGCTGGGCGGCGGGCCTCGGCCACGCGCGGGTCGCGGAGGTCCTCCTGGCGCACGGCGCCGACCCGGACCAGCCAGGACCGCAGGGCGAGGTCCCGCTGGTGGTCGCGGCGAGGCGGGGGTCGCTGCGCACCGTCCGGGCCCTGCTGCGGCACGGCGCCCGTGATCTGTCTCCCGCGCTGGAGGAGGCCGGACGCATGCTCACGCTGGACGTGGAGCAGGAGCTGCTGGCGGCGCTGCGCCGGATGTACGGGGACGAGGGCCACGAGAGCGCGGTGCGCCGCGCACCGGTGGACGGCGGGGTGACCGTCACGGTCGAACTGCTGCGGGGCGGGGAGCCGTTCGCCTCTCAGGACCTGCAGACGGGGCACGCCGCGATAGCGACGCTCCTGGAGGGCGAGCTCGGCGTGCGGGCACCGTTCGAGGAGCTGGCCGTCCGGGCGCTGCGGGGCGGGGGCCCCGGGCTGGACAACTGGCTGGCGGCGGTGGAGGCGCTGTCGCTGTACGGCGACGAGGAGACGTTCCAGGCGGCGGCCGCGTGGACGGCGAGCGAGGATCCGCTGCGGCAGACGCTCGGCGCGGAGGTGCTGGCGGGGCTGACGGGCCCGGCGGGGCTCGGATTCCGTACCGGCGACGAGCCGTTCGCCGACCGGGCGGTTCCGCTGTTGCGGGAACTGGCCCGCACCGCGGACCCGGCACCGGCCGAAGCGGCCGCGCGGGCGCTCACCGCGTACGAAGGTGAGCGGGACCGGGAGTGAGACCGGGGCCGAGGCGAACGAGGGCCGAGGGCGGGCCGGCGGGCCGGGGTGAGCCGAGCGGGCGAGGGTGAACCCCGGGCCGCGAGAGTGAGCCGAGCGGCGTGACCCCCCGCCCAGGGACGTGAACCCCCGGCCGAGGGTGACCGGGAAGCGGGTCCCGAGGGCGAGCCGGGGCACGGAACGAGCGGGAACGCCGGAGCTGAACCCAGGAGCTGAGCCCCGGCGACGACGGGTGCGGTGACCGGCGGGACCGCTCACCGCACCCCGCGTCTACGCTGCCCGGCGGCCGCGGCCGGGCGCGCTGCCGCGCCCTGTGCCACCGGCCCTGCCGGCCCCGGCGGTGCGGGCCGATCCGCCCGCGCCACCGGCTCCGCCGCGAGCCGCACCGCCACCGGAGCCGGCACGCGCGCCACCGCCCGCACCACCGCGGGCCGCGCCACCGGCACCGCCCTGCGCGGCACCGGAAGCCGCGCCCGCACCACCGCGCCGGCCACGGCCCCGGCTGCCCGAGCGGAAGGAACCGCCGGCCGCCGTGCCTGAGCCCTGGCTCCCGCCACGCGTACGCGGCTTGGGCTGCGTCGGCTGCGGCACCTCGATGACGATCGCGACGCCGGACGGCTCACGGGCCCCCGTGATCCTGCTGAGTTCCTCGTCGCTCGACCTGATCCGGGTGGTGCGCGGCGCGATGCCCGCGTCCTGCATCAGCCGGGTCATCTCGCGCTTCTCCTCCGGCAGCACGAGCGTGACGACGCTGCCGGACTCCCCGGCGCGGGCGGTGCGCCCACCACGGTGGAGGTAGTCCTTGTGGTCGGTCGGCGGGTCCACGTTGACGACCAGGTCGAGGTCGTCGATGTGGATGCCGCGGGCCGCCACGTTCGTCGCGACGAGCGCGGTGACCTGGCCGTTCTTGAACTGGTCCAGTGTCCGGTTGCGCTGCGGCTGGGACCGGCCGCCGTGCAGGGCCGCGGCCCGTACACCGCTGGCGAGGAGCCGCTTGGCGAAGCGGTCGGCGGCCCGCTTGGTGTCGACGAACATGATCACCCGGCCCTCGCGGGCGGCGATCTTCGTGGCGACGGCCTTCTTGTCCGTCTCGTCCAGGACGTGGAGCACATGGTGCTCCATCGTGGTGACCGCACCGGCGGACGGGTCGACGGAGTGCACGACCGGGTCGGTGAGGAACATCTTGACCAGCCGGTCGATGTTCTTGTCGAGGGTCGCGGAGAACAGCATCCGCTGTCCGTCCGGCTCGACCTGCTTGAGCAGCGCGACGACCTGCGGCATGAAGCCCATGTCGGCCATCTGGTCGGCCTCGTCCAGGACGGTGATCGCGACCTGGTCGAGTCGGCAGTCACCGCGCTCGATGAGGTCCTTGAGCCGGCCGGGCGTGGCGACGAGCACCTCGGCGCCCCGGCGCAGCGCGCCGGACTGCCTGCTGATCGACATGCCGCCGACGACGGTGGCGACGCGCAGGTTCACGGAGGTCGCGTACGGGGTCAGCGCGTCGGTGACCTGCTGGGCGAGCTCGCGGGTGGGGACGAGGACGAGCGCCAGCGGGGCGTGCGGCTCGGAGCGGCGTCCGGCGGTGCGGGCGAGCAGCGCCAGGCCGAAGGCGAGGGTCTTGCCGGAGCCGGTGCGGCCACGGCCGAGGATGTCCCGGCCCGCCAGTGAGTTCGGCAGGGTGGCGCCCTGGATGGGGAAGGGGTCGGTCATGCCCTGTGCGGCGAGGGTCTTCAGCAGCGCGGCGGGCATGTCCAGCTCGGCGAACGCGTCGACGGCGGGCAGTGCGGGGGTCAGGGTCTCCGGCAGGGCGAACTCTCCCCCCTGGGCGGGTGCGGGCCTGCGTCGGGCCGGTGCCTTGCCGGATCCTCGGGTGTTCGCCTGTGCCCGGTCCGTGCCGCGGCCCCTTATCGGGCGGTTGCGGGTCGGTCGGTCCTGGCGTTCGGAGCGGGTCATACGGAATTGCCCTCCTGGGGGATTCCTGGGGTTACTGCCGACTGCTGCGGACTGCTTCTTGTGCGCCCCAGGATGCAAGCACAGAGCAGGTGTCCCGGTGGCGGAGCCGAACCGGGCAATGGACGAGTCGGAAACAGTACAAACTCGAAAACAGCACAAACCGGGGCCCGCACCTTCACGGTGCGGGCCCCGGTTGCGAGGTACGCGTCCGGCAATTAGGCCGGGACGATGTTCTCCGCCTGCGGGCCCTTCTGGCCCTGCGTGACGTCGAAGGAGACCTTCTGGCCCTCCTGGAGCTCACGGAAGCCCTGGGTGGCGATGTTGGAGTAGTGGGCGAAGACGTCGGCGCCGCCGCCGTCCTGCTCGATGAAGCCGAAGCCCTTTTCCGAGTTGAACCACTTCACGGTTCCAGTAGCCATGTCATTCTCCTAAAAGAGGTGCAGTGCCGGAAATCCGCACTTTACGAATTCCAAGTCGCCGCATTGAGCCCCATCCGGAGAAAGCCGGAAAACAATAAAGCGCCTGAGGAGGGTTCCCGTCAGGCGCACATAAAGTTCATGGGTACCAAAACTGCAACTCGGCAACCGTAGCACGTTCTGTCGGCGGGCGGCAGATCACTCCGCCCCGGCGCGCCGGAAGCCCGCTGGTGGCGCCCTGCGCGGGTGGGCGGTTCACCTGAAGGACGTACCGGCGCGCCGGGGCCCGCGCAACGCCGTGCGGCCGGATCCGCGGCTGGGGTTACGCCGCGCGGGTGGCCGCGGCAAGGGGCGGGGCAGGGGCCCTGGCCGCGGCAGGGCGCTGGGGCCCGGAGGTCACGATTCGCGGACGGGGCTGTCGTCGGAGCTCCTGCGCAGGGTGCGCAGCGGGTGGCCGGGGCGCCAGACCTGTACGACGATGTCGCCGCCGTCGATCCCGGTGCGGACCACCTCGGCGGGGTCGGCGCGGAAGAGGAGGAAGGGCTCCGGCGGAGCCGCCTCATCGACGTAGCGTGCCAGCGCGGCGGGGTCGGTGATCTCCACGGCCTGCCCGGAGACGCGGACGTCCCCGTCGGCCATCTCCGCGTCAGGGCCCGGATTGGCGTGGAGGGCGAAGCGTGGGTCGCGCCGCAGGTCCAGCGCCTTGCGGGAGCCGGGCATCATGCCGAGCCACAGGGCGTCCGTGCGGAAGTCCGCCTCCAGGCCGGTGACCCGGGGCGAGCCGTCCGCGCGCAGGGTCGCGAGGACGTGGTGCTTGTACTGCTGGAACCTCTTGCGCACGGTGTCGGCGAAGGCCGGTTCCGCGGTGCGGAAGTCCTGCCATGACCCGGGTGTCTCGTTCGCTGTCATGGGTCCCATCGAACCCCGTAATCCGGACACCTTCTGTCAGGATGCGCCGCGGGTCGCCGCAACCCACGTGTGCCGCGCCTCACCGGCGTTCGCTATCTTGAGCGCCGCCGCCCCGGCGGCGCTCCTCGCCCCGTCCACGCGCCCCCGTCCACGAATGAAGGAGCCGGCCATGGAGGCCGCCGCCACCACGTGTTACCGCCACCCGTCGTACGAGACGTATGTGCGCTGCACGCGCTGCGACCGGTACATCTGCCCCGACTGCATGCGTGAGGCGTCGGTCGGGCACCACTGCGTGGAGTGCGTGGCGCAGGGGCAGCGCTCGGTCCGTCAGGCCCGCTCGCTGTTCGGCGGTGCGGTGCCGAGGGCCGCGCGGCCGCTCGTGACGTATGTGCTGATGGCGCTGAACATCGTGGCGTACGTCGTCGAGGTGGTCCGGGACGGGGTGGTGGACCGGTTCGGGATGCTGGGCGCGGTGCTGGTCGATCCGTCGGGCGGGCAGTACTACTACAAGGGGGAGACCTATCCCGGCTTCGAGCTCGACGGGGTGGCCGACGGGGAGTGGTACCGGCTGCTGACGGGCGCCTTCCTGCATCTGCCGCCCGACGCGTCGTTCGGTGTGATGCACCTGGTCTTCAACATGCTCGCGCTGTGGAATCTCGGCAGGGTCGTGGAGGGGCAGCTCGGCCGGGCGCGGTATCTGGCGCTGTATCTGCTGTCCGCGGTGGGCGGCTCGGTGCTGGTGTACCTGATCTCGCCGGAGACGACGGCGGTCGGCGCGTCGGGGGCGATCTTCGGTCTGGCGGCGTCCTTCTACGTCATCAGCCGGCGGCTGGGCCGTGACATGCGGGCGGTGAACCGCTTCATGGCGGGGTTCCTGCTCTGGATGGTCATCTCCGCGGCGTTCACCTCGTGGGAGGGGCATCTGGGCGGGCTGCTGACCGGTGGCCTGGTGACCTACGGTCTTGCGTACGCGCCGGCGAGGCTGCGGACGTCCGCGGCGCAGCTGGCCGGCGGGGTGATCCTGGTCGTGCTGCTGGCGGTGGTGGTCGTCGTGCGGACGGCCGTGCTGACGGGGTCGGCCTGACCGCGGAGGGAGGCCCGCGGGACGTCGCCGGCGGCCGGACCGCCGAACTCGCCGGTCCCTGAGCTGCGTCCACTTTCTGAGATCATCATCCCGTGGCGAGAGATCTCTCGGGGCAGGGCCAGGAGCCCGGCGGGCGTGTCCGGCTGCTGCTCCGCCGGCTGCACCCGCTCGACTGGCTGGCGGGCGGTCTGCTGCTCCTGGGGCTGCTCGCGGTGGTGACGGGGCTGCTGCCCTCGGGGCCCGCCGCCGATGAGATGCGGCGGGTGGGGCCGCTGGTGGTGTTCCTGGGCACCGTGATCGTGATGGCCGAGCTGACTGGCCGGGCGCAGGTCTTCGATGTGGTGGCGGCCTGGATGGCGCATGCGGGGCGGGGGCGTTATCCGCTGCTGTTCGGGCTGTGCGTGCTGTTCGCCTCGCTCACCACGGTCACGCTGAATCTGGACACCACGGCGGTGCTGCTCACCCCGGTCATGCTGTCGCTGGCCACCCGGGTGGGGATCGCGCCGGTGCCGCTGGCGATGACGACGGTGTGGCTCGCCAACACGGCGAGTCTGCTGCTGCCGGTCTCGAATCTGACGAATCTGCTGGCGGCGGAGCGGGTGGCGCTCTCGCCGTCCGGTCTCGCCGCGGTGATGTGGCTGCCGCAGCTCGCCTCGATCGCCGTGACGGCGGCGTGTCTGTGGGTCTTCTACTGGCGGCGTGGCCGGCGCGGCGCGGACCGGTACACGCCGCCGGGCGCGACGGTGGCCCGGGATCCGGTTCTGCTGCGGATCTGCGCGGTGGCCTGTGCGGGCTTCCTGGTGGCGATCCTGGTGGCGGACGTGCCGCTCTGGTCGGCGTCGCTGACCGCGATGGTGGTGGTCGTGGTGGCGTTCGCCGTACGGCGCAGGCAGGAGCTGCGGCTTTCGCTGGTGCCGTGGCGGCTGCTGGTGCTGGTCCCGGGGATGTTCCTGGTGGTGCAGACGATCGGCGCGCACGGGCTGCACCGGCTGCTGGAGTCCGCGCTGGGCTCCGACAACGGTTTCTCGGGGATGCTGCGGTCGGCGGGGGTGGGTGCGGGTCTCGCGAACGTCCTGAACAACCTGCCGGCCTATCTGGCGGGTGAGGAGGTCGTCCCCGTGGGCAATCACCAGCAGTTGCTGGCGCTGCTGATCGGCGTCAATGTGGGGCCGCTCGTGGCTCCGTGGGCGTCCCTGGCGACGCTGCTGTGGTTCGAGCGGTGCCGCTTGCACGGGACGCGGATCGCCCTGGGGCGCTTCCTGGGGACCGGTCTCGTGCTGTCGGTGACAGGCACCCTGGCCGCCGTGTCCGCGCTGGCGCTGACCGGCTGATCCGTCCCCGGCCGGTGCGCGCGGGAACGCGTGGCGGCCTCCGGGGGCCCGTCGCGGCGCGCGGGAACGCGTGGCGGCCCCGGGGAACCCGTCGCGGCACCGGGGGAACGCGTCGCGGCGCCCGCCCATGTCCGGTCGGGGACGGGGGCGGGCGCCGCGTTCAGTTCCGTACGCCGTTGTACGGGACGTCTGTGTGCCGTGGTCAGACCGTCAGTGAACGGTCCGTCGGGCGGATCGGGGCGTGCAGGGCACTGGCCCCGGTCAGGTAGCGGTCCACGCCGCGCGCCGCTGAGCGGCCCTCGGCGATGGCCCAGACGATGAGGGACTGGCCGCGGCCCGCGTCTCCGGCGACGTAGACGCCCTCGACGTTGGTGGCGTAGTCCTCGTCGCGCGCGATGTTGCCGCGGGCGTCGAGGTCGAGGCCGAACTGCTGGACGAGGCCGTTGGCCTGGTCGGTGCCGGTGAAGCCCATGGCCAGGGTGACGAGCTGGGCCGGGATGACGCGCTCGGTGCCGGGCTTCTGCTCCAGCTTGCCGTCCTTGAACTCCACCTCGATGAGGTGGAGCGACTGGACGTTGCCGTCCTCATCGCCCTCGAAGTGGGTGGTGGAGACGGAGTAGATCCGCTCGCCGCCCTCCTCGTGCGCGGAGGTGACCTTGTAGAGCATCGGGAAGGTCGGCCAGGGCTGGTTGGCGTTACGCTCCTCGCCCGGCTGCGGCATGATCTCCAGCTGGGTGACGGAGGCGGCGCCCTGCCGGTGGGCGGTGCCGACGCAGTCGGCGCCGGTGTCGCCGCCGCCGATGACGACGACGTGCTTGCCCTCGGCGGTGATCGGGGAGACCGTCAGGTCGCCCTCCTGCACCTTGTTGGCGAGCGGGAGGTACTCCATCGCGAAGTGCACGCCGTTCAGCTCACGGCCAGGGACGGGCAGGTCGCGCGAGACGGTGGCACCGGCGGCGATGACGACCGCGTCGTAGCGGCGGCGGAGCTTCGCGGCGTCGATGTCCTTGCCGATCTCCACCTCCGTACGGAACTTGGTGCCTTCCGCGCGCATCTGCTCGATGCGGCGGTTGATGTGCGACTTCTCCATCTTGAACTCGGGGATGCCGTAGCGCAGGAGTCCCCCGATGCGGTCCGCGCGCTCGAAGACGGCGACGGTGTGGCCGGCGCGGGTCAGCTGCTGGGCGGCGGCGAGACCGGCCGGACCCGAGCCGACGACGGCGACGGTCTTGCCGGAGAGGCGCTCGGGCGGCTGCGGGGTGACGTCGCCGCTGTCCCAGGCCTTGTCGATGATGGAGACTTCGACGTTCTTGATGGTGACGGCCGGCTGGTTGATGCCGAGGACGCACGCCGACTCGCACGGGGCGGGGCACAGGCGGCCCGTGAACTCCGGGAAGTTGTTCGTGGCGTGCAGGCGCTCGGACGCCGCCGACCAGTCCTCGCGGTAGGCGTAGTCGTTCCACTCGGGGATGAGGTTTCCGAGCGGACAGCCGTTGTGGCAGAACGGGATGCCGCAGTCCATGCAGCGTCCGGCCTGCTTGCTGATGATCGGGAGCAGCGATCCCGGAACGTAGACCTCGTTCCAGTCCTTGACGCGCTCGCCGACGGGGCGGGTCCTGGCGACCTCGCGTCCGGTGGTCAGGAAGCCCTTGGGGTCAGCCATTGGTCGCCGCCTCCATCATCTTCTCGGTGGTCTCCTGCTCGGAGAGACCGGCGAGCTCAGCGGCGTCCTTGGCGGCGAGCACTGCCTTGTAGGTGGACGGGATGATCTTGCTGAAGCGGGTGACCGCGGTGTCCCAGTCGGCCAGCAGCTTCTCGGCGACCGTGGATCCGGTCTCCTCCTGGTGGCGGCGCACGACGTCGTGCAGCCACTGCCTGTCGGTGTCGTCGAGGAGCTCGACGGCGCCGATGTTGCCGGTGTTGACGTTGTCGAGGTCGAGGTCGATGACGTACGCGATACCGCCGGACATGCCCGCGGCGAAGTTGCGTCCCGTCTCACCGAGGACGACCGCGTGGCCACCGGTCATGTATTCGCAGCCGTGGTCGCCCACGCCTTCCGAGACGACCGTGGCGCCGGAGTTACGGACGCAGAAGCGCTCGCCGGTCCTGCCACGGAGGAACAGCTCGCCGCCGGTGGCTCCGTAGCCGATGGTGTTGCCGGCGATGGTGGAGTACTCGGCGAGGTGGTCGGCGCCGCGGTCGGGGCGGACGATGACGCGGCCGCCGGAGAGGCCCTTGCCGACGTAGTCGTTGGCGTCGCCCTCCAGGCGCAGCGTCACACCGCGCGGGACGAACGCGCCGAAGGACTGGCCGGCGGATCCGGTGAAGGTGATGTCGATGGTGTCGTCGGGCAGGCCCGCACCGCCGAACTTCTTGGTCACCTCGTGGCCGAGCATGGTGCCGACGGTCCGGTTGATGTTGCGGATCGCGACCTGCGCCCGTACGGGCTGGGCGGCCTCGGCGCTGTCGGCGCCCAGGGCGTCGGCTGCGAGCTTGATCAGCTGCTTGTCGAGGGCCTTGGCCAGGCCGTGGTCCTGCTCGCTTGTGCGGTGGCGCGCCGCGTTCTCGGGGAGCTCGGGCACGTGGAAGAGGGGGTCGAGGTCGAGTCCCTGGGCCTTCCAGTGGGTGACGGCCCGCTCGGTGTCGAGGAGTTCGGCGTGGCCGACGGCCTCCTCGATGGTGCGGAAGCCGAGCTCGGCGAGGATCTCGCGGACCTCCTCGGCGATGAACTCGAAGAAGTTGACGATGTACTCGGCCTTGCCGGAGAACCTGCTCCGCAGGACGGGGTTCTGGGTGGCGATGCCGACCGGGCAGGTGTCGAGGTGACAGACCCGCATCATGACGCAGCCGGAGACGACGAGCGGCGCGGTCGCGAAACCGAACTCCTCGGCACCCAGCAGGGCGGCGATGACGACGTCGCGGCCGGTCTTGAGCTGGCCGTCGGTCTGGACGACGATGCGGTCGCGCAGGCCGTTGAGCAGCAGGGTCTGCTGGGTCTCGGCGAGGCCGAGCTCCCAGGGGCCGCCCGCGTGCTTGAGCGAGGTGAGCGGTGAGGCGCCGGTGCCGCCGTCGTGTCCTGAGATGAGGACGACGTCCGCGTGGGCCTTGGAGACACCCGCGGCGACCGTTCCGACGCCGACCTCGGAGACCAGCTTCACATGGACGCGGGCCGCCGGGTTGGCGTTCTTGAGGTCGTGGATCAGCTGAGCCAGGTCCTCGATGGAGTAGATGTCGTGGTGCGGCGGGGGCGAGATCAGGCCGACGCCCGGGGTGGAGTGCCGGGTCCTGGCGACCCACGGGTAGACCTTGTGGCCGGGCAGCTGGCCGCCCTCGCCGGGCTTGGCGCCCTGCGCCATCTTGATCTGGATGTCGTCCGCGTTGACCAGGTACTCGCTGGTGACACCGAAGCGGCCGGAGGCGACCTGCTTGATGGACGAGCGGCGTGCCGGGTCGTAGAGGCGCTCGGAGTCCTCGCCGCCCTCGCCGGTGTTGGACTTGCCGCCCAGCTGGTTCATGGCGACGGCGAGTGTCTCGTGCGCCTCCTGGGAGATGGAGCCGTACGACATGGCGCCGGTGGAGAAGCGCTTGACGATCTCGGAGGTGGACTCGACCTCGTCGATGGAGATCGGCTCGCGGCCGTCCTTGAAGTTGAAGAGTCCGCGGAGCGTCATGAGGCGCTCGGACTGCTCGTTGACCCGGCCGGTGTACTTCTTGAAGATGTCGTACCGGCGGTTGCGGGTGGCGTGCTGGAGGCGGAAGACCGTGTCCGGGTCGAACAGGTGCGGTTCGCCCTCGCGGCGCCACTGGTACTCGCCGCCGATCTCCAGGGCGCGGTGCGACGCGGAGATGCCGGATGCGGGGTACGCCTTGGTGTGCCGGGCGGCGACCTCCTTGGCGACGACGTCGAGTCCGGCGCCGCCGATCTTGGTGGCGGTGCCGTTGAAGTACTGGGCGACGAAGGCCTCGTCGAGGCCGACGGCCTCGAAGACCTGGGCGCCGCGGTAGGAGGCGACGGTCGAGATGCCCATCTTGGACATGACCTTCAGGACGCCCTTGCCGAGGGCGTAGATCAGGTTGCGGATGGCCAGCTCGGGCTCGATGCCCTCGATGAACGTACCGGCGCGGACGAGGTCCTCGACGGACTCCATCGCGAGGTAGGGGTTGACGGCGGCGGCGCCGTAACCGATGAGCAGCGCGACGTGGTGGACCTCGCGGACGTCGCCGGCCTCGACCAGCAGGCCCACCTGGGTGCGCTGCTTGGTGCGGATGAGGTGGTGGTGGACGGCCGAGGTGAGCAGCAGCGAGGGGATCGGCGCGTGCTCGGCGTCGGAGTGCCGGTCGGACAGGACGATGAGGCGGGCGCCGTCCTCGATGGCGGTGTCGACCTCGGTGGTGATCTGTTCGATCCGGTCGGAGAGCGACTCGCCGCCGCCGCTGACGCGGTAGAGGCCGGACAGGGTCGCGGCCTTCATGCCCGGCATGTCGCCGTCGGCGTTGATGTGTATGAGCTTGGCCAGCTCGTCGTTGTCGATCACCGGGAAGGGCAGCGCGACGCTGCGGCACGCGGCGGCGGTCGGCTCCAGGATGTTGCCGGCGGGGCCGAGGGTGGAGCGCAGCGAGGTGACGAGCTCCTCGCGGATGGCGTCCAGCGGCGGGTTGGTGACCTGGGCGAACAGCTGGGTGAAGTAGTCGAAGAGCAGCCGGGGGCGCTCGGAGAGCGCGGCGATCGGCGAGTCGGTGCCCATGGAGCCGAGGGGTTCACCTGCGGTGCGGGCCATCGGGGCGACGAGGACGCGGAGCTCTTCCTCGGTGTAGCCGAAGGTCTGCTGGCGGCGGGTGACCGAGGCGTGGGTGTGGACGATGTGCTCGCGCTCGGGGAGGTCCTCGAGTGCGATCTCGCCGGTTTCCAGCCATTCCTCGTACGGCTTCTCGGCGGCCAGGGAGGCCTTGATCTCGTCGTCCTCGATGATGCGGTGCTCGGCGGTGTCGACGAGGAACATCCGGCCGGGCTGGAGGCGGCCCTTGCGGACGACCTTGGCGGGGTCGATGTCCAGGACGCCGACCTCGGAGGAGAGGACGACGAGGCCGTCGTCGGTGACCCAGTAGCGGCCGGGGCGCAGGCCGTTGCGGTCGAGGACCGCGCCGACCTGGACGCCGTCGGTGAAGGTGACACAGGCCGGGCCGTCCCAGGGCTCCATCATCGTGGAGTGGTACTGGTAGAAGGCGCGGCGTGCCGGGTCCATGGAGGCGTGGTTCTCCCATGCCTCGGGGACCATCATCAGCACCGAGTGCGGCAGGGAGCGGCCGCCGAGGTGGAGCAGCTCCAGGACCTCGTCGAAGGAGGCGGAGTCGGAGGCGTCCGGGGTGCAGACGGGGAAGATCCGGTCGAGCTGCGCCTCACCGAAGAGGCCGGAGGCGAGCTGGGACTCGCGGGCCTTCATCCAGTTGCGGTTGCCCTTGACCGTGTTGATCTCGCCGTTGTGCGCAACGAAGCGGTACGGGTGGGCGAGCGGCCAGCTCGGGAAGGTGTTGGTGGAGAAGCGTGAGTGGACCAGGGCGACCGCGGTGGCGAAGCGGCGGTCGGAGAGGTCGGGGAAGAACGGCTCCAGCTGCCCGGTGGTCAGCATCCCCTTGTAGACGATCGTGCGTGCGGAGAGCGAGGGGAAGTACACCCCGGCCTCACGCTCGGCACGCTTGCGCAGGACGAATGCCTTGCGGTCCAGGGCGATGCCGGTGTTCTCGCCGTCGGCCACGATCAGCTGGCGGAACTCGGGCATCGTGGCGCGGGCGCCCTTGCCCAGGAGGTCCGGTGTGACGGGGACCTGGCGCCAGCCGAGGACGTCGAGGCCCTCTTCGGCGGCGATCTTCTCGATCTGCTTCACGGCGTCGGTGGAGTCGTCCGCGGGCAGGAAGGCGATACCGACGGCGTAGGAGCCGGCCTCGGGGAGTTCGAATCCGGCCTCTTCGCGGAGGAAGGCGTCCGGGACCTGAAGGAGAATGCCGGCGCCGTCGCCCGAGTCGGGCTCGGATCCTGTGGCGCCGCGGTGTTCGAGGTTGCGCAGTACGGTCAGCGCCTGCTCGACCAGCTCATGGCTGGCCACACCGGTCAGAGTGGCCACGAACCCGACGCCACAGGCGTCGTGCTCGTTACGGGGGTCGTACATCCCCTGCTGGACAGGGCGACCGTCCATGGGCGACCAGGCGTCGGAACGCATTGGCTCTCCCGTCGTCGTCGTGGCATGTGCTGTGCCGAGGGACGACGTTGGCCCTCTGCGAAATTTTTTGCAGGTTACATGATGGAACGCTTCTCAAAAAGCGGATAGCCCGTTCCAACATGCGGACACCACGAGCGTGGTGCGGGTGGGTCCTGATCCGACGGATCCTCGTGGATCACCGACCGGGGAGACCGCAGAGAGCGGGCGTCGTTGCCCGCGAGTGTCTACGGCTCTTGCCCCGTGGTCATGGAATCGAAACCGCCGGGTAACGGCTACTTATGTGTAGCACTGCATAGCGTCTCATTTTAAGGCGGGCGCACCCCGTAGGCCCAGTGACGTGCGTCAAGACGTACGTCACACCGGTGCGACACCGCCGAGGCCCCACGGAATCCGGGCCTCAGCCGACGGCCACACCGAACAGCGCGCCAAGGCCGTAGGTGATCGCGGCGGCCGCCCCGCCGAGCACCAGCTGGCGCAGTCCGCTGAACCACCAGGTGCGTGCCGTCACCCTGGCCACCACCGCACCGCAGCCGAACAGTCCGGCCAGGGCGAGCAGCACGGCGGGCCACATCCGGTCGGCGCCGAGCAGGTAGGGCAGTACGGGCAGCAGGGCGCCCAGCGCGAAGGCGCCGAAGGAGGACACGGCCGCGACGAGCGGCGACGGGAGGTCACCCGGGTCGATGCCCAGCTCCTCGCGCGCGTGTATTTCGAGGGCCTGCTCCGGGTCCCTGGACAGCTGCCGCGCCACCTCACGGGCGAGCGCCGGCTCCACCCCCCGGGACTCGTAGAGCGCGGCCAGCTCCCGCATCTCGTCCTTGGGGTGTTTGCGCAGCTCACGCCGCTCGACAGCGAGCTCGGCCTCGACGAGTTCGCGTTGCGACGCGACGGAGGTGTACTCCCCCGCGGCCATCGAGAACGCTCCTGCGGCGAGCCCCGCCAAACCGGTGATGACGATGGTCTGCTGGGAGAGCGCACCTCCGGCGACGCCCGTCATCAGGGCCAGGTTGGAGACGAGACCGTCCATGGCGCCGAACACGGCGGGCCGCAGCCAGCCGCCGTTGACGTCACGGTGGGTGTGGTTGTCCCGGTGCGCCTCGTGCAGTACGGCGTCGGTCTCGATGATGGACACAGCTCTCCCCTTCCGGGAGCGGACTCCATGTCCCCCGCTCCGCACCGTCGAAAGTACGCACGAAAAAGGCCTCTCGCCAGCAAGGAAGGCCGAACTTACCTGCCTGAGGAGCGTCACCCGGGCGGACGATATGTAAGAAAATAAGCCTTTTCTTCCGTGCGATCGGGCAACCTCACATATCCGGTTGTTCCGGGTGTGAGTGAAGGGTCGGCACGATGGAGCTCATGACGGAGGGTGCGGCGGTCGGCACGGGAGACCGGGCACGGGGGGCGTTGCTGGGGCTCGCGGTGGGGGACGCGCTCGGTGCGCCCGCGGAGAACATGCGCCCGTCCGAGATCCGCCATCGCTGGGGCCGTATCGAGGGGTTCGTCAGTGACGATCCGGCGGGGACCGACGACACGGAGTACGCGATCTTCTCCGGGCTGCTGCTGGCCAGGCACGGTTCCGCGCTCACCGTCTCGCATGTCGAACGGGCCTGGCACCACTGGATCGCCGATCTGGACGAGGGCCCATTCCGGGGCGCCGGATTCAGCGAGCGGGGCACGCTGGAGAATCTGCGGCGCGGTCTGGCCGCCCCGATCTCCGCCCAGCACCGGCATGCCTGGAGCGACGGTCTCGCGATGCGGGCGGCGCCGTTCGGGGTGTTCGCGGCGGGCCGCCCCGCCGAGGCCGCCCGTCTGGTGGCGGTGGACGGGCGGGTCAGCCACGACGGGGAGGGCATCTACGGCGGTCAGGCGGTCGCGGCGGGGGTGGCGGCCGCGATGGTGGGCGCGGGACTCGCCTCCGTGATCGCCGCCGCGCTCTCGGTCGTCCCGATGGACTCCTGGACGGCGCGCTCGCTGCGCCGCGCGGTCACGGCGGCGCAGCGCTCCTACCCGGACCGGCTGACCGGGGAACGGGCGGTGCGCTCGGCGGTGGTGATCGGCGGCTACCCGTGGACGGATCTGGCGCCGGAAGCGGTGGGGCTCGCCTTCGGCGCCCTCACGGCGGCGCGCGGTGATTTCCGTGACGCGGTGCTCACGGCGGTGAACATGGGCCGGGACGCCGACACCACGGCCGCCGTGGCGGGGGCGCTGGCCGGCGCCCTGCACGGGGTGACGGCGATCCCCGGGGACTGGGCGGCGGCGATCGGGCCGGTGCGGGGCAGCTGTCTGCCGTCGATGCGGGGCCATCATGTCCTGGACATCGCGGATCTGCTGACCCCGGACGACGTGGAGCAGCCGGTGACGGCGCGGCCCGCCGCAGGCGGGGAGCCCGTGCCAGGCGGGGAGCCCGTGCCCTTCCCCGCCTGGCACACACCGGTACGCACCGCCCCGCGCGGGCCCGCCTCCGCTGTCCGGCAGGACGCCCGATGACCGGCGCACCGGACCGGCGGGCCAGGATCGAGGGGCTGCTGCTCGGGCTGGCCGCGGGTGACGCCGCCGGGTGGCCGGCCGCGCGGCACCGGGCGGCGCGGATGCCGGAGTGGACGAGGCGGCTCACCCGGGAGCTGGACACCTTCGCCGAGCAGAACGCGACGACGACGCTCCCCGTGCCCATCGCCCTGAACCAGCCGCCCGAACCGCTGCGGCTCGGTCCGTCCGACGACGCCGAGTGGGCCGCGTTCACCGCCAGGACCGTGCTGGCCGCCGCGGCCGACCACGCACCGGGCCTCTCCCCCGGCCATCGGATGCGGGACGCGGTCGACCGGTCGTGGAACGCGCTGGCGGCGAAGGTGGCCGCGGCGAGCGCCAGGGCGCCCGAGGTCGAGTCGGCCGTCCTGCCGCTGCGGGCCCGGATCTCCGTACGGGCCGGGCTCGGCAATCTGGCCGCCGGGCTGCGCCCGCCCGCCACCGGTCACGACAATCCGCACTACTTCGACGACGCGGCCTGTGTGCGGGCCGCGGTGCTCGCCGTCATGCACCCGGGTGACCCGGCGGCCGCGGCCGGGCTCGCCGAGTTCGACGCCCGGTACACCCAGGACGGTGACGGGGTGCACGGCGCGCGAGCCATCGCGGCCGCGATCGCCGAGGCCCTCGCCGGGGCGGACGTGGACACGGTGGTGAACGCGGCACTCGGGCGGCTCCCCGAGGGCACCGAGATCGCGCGTAACGCGGTCCACGCGGTGCGGCTGGCCAGGGAGTTCGCCGACGAGGCGGCGGGCGCCTTCGCGCTCGTCCCCGTGCTGGAGCACCAGATCGTGGATCACGTCTACAGCTACGGGATCGCCGCCGCCGAGACCGTGCCGGTCGCCCTCGCCCTGACGACCGCCGCCAGGGGCGAGCTCGCCCAGGCCGTCCCCGCCGCGGCCTGTCTGTCCCGGGTCGCGGATTCGGCGCCCGCGCTCGCCGGGGCCCTGACCGGGGCGCTGGGCGGAGCGGCGAGCGTGCCGGCGGGCTGGCGGGAGGCCTGCCGGACGCTCGCCGGGTGCGCGCTGCCCCTGCTCGCCGGCACGGACCTCATCGAACTCGCCGGGCTGTTGGCAGCCACGGAACCGGCCACCCCGGGTGGACAATCCCGGCATGGCACACAAAACACCCGAGTCGTTCGCGGCCGGCACGTCCACCACGACGCTCACCCTGGATGAACGCATCACCGGAGCCCTTGTCAGCGCGGCCGTCGGCGACGCGCTCGGCGGTCCCGTCGAGGGCTGGACACCCGAGCAGATCGTCGAGCGTCACGGCGGCCGGGTGACCGGCGTCGTCGGGCCCTGGTACGGCGACGACTGGCGCACCGCACGCCCCATCGCCCCGTACCACAAGGGCGACGGGCACGTCACCGACGACACCCTGATGACTCACGCGCTGGTCCGGGTGTACGAGGCGGTGCGCGGGCATCTCGACGCCTACGCCGTCGCCGACCACCTGGTGCCCGACCTGATGTCACGGCCCCGCTGGATCCCGGAGCTGGAGGCCGAGGCGCTCCCCCTCCAGCGGATCTTCCTCGCCGAGAAGTGGATCGTCACACGGCTGCACTACGGGCACGCCGATCCCCGCGAGGCGGGTTCGGGCAACATCGTCAACTGCGGGGCGGCGATGTACATGGCCCCGGTCGGCCTGGTCAACGCCGCCCACCCGGAGGCCGCGTACGCGGAGGCGCTGGATGTCGCGGGCGCCCACCAGTCCTCCTACGGGCGGGAGGCGGCCGGGGTCCTGGCCGCCTCGGTCGCCGCCGCGTGCGCACCGGGCGCGACCCCCGTCTCCGTCGTCGAGGCCGCGCTCGCCCTGGCCAAGGACGGCACCCGCTCGGCGATCGAGGCGGTGTGCGAAGTGGCCTCCGGCTACACGGACTTCGAGTCCGCGCTGGCGCCGCTGCGCGCCGCGGTCGCCCCCTTCGACACGGTGGGACCGCACTACCGGGATCCCTCGCTCGGCGCCCGACGGCCCTCGCGGCTGCACTCCATCGAGGAACTGCCCATCGCGCTCGGCATGCTGCTCGTGGGCGGCGGCGACTTCCGGCACACGGTGCTCGGCTCGGTCAACTACGGCCGTGACTGCGACTCGATCGCCACGATGAGCGCAGCGCTCGCCGGCGCCCTCCACGGCGAACAGGCGATCCCCGAGGCCTGGGTGAAGACGGTCGCCGAGGCCAGCCACCTCGATCTGCACGCCCCGGCGCGGGTGCTCGCCGAGGTGGCCCGCGAGGTCTTCGTACGGGACACGGCACGGCGCCGGGCGCACGAGGCGGCGTTCGCCGCGCTGGCGGGCGACGGCAGGTGACCGTACGCCTGACGTGGGTCAAGACCGAGGACCTGGTGGGCCATGAGCTGCGGCAGGCCGAGCAGGACGGCCGGGACGCCACGGACATCGCCCGGCGCTGGTACGCGGCCGGCGGCGCCCCGGCCCCTGAGCGGGCGGGGGCGTCGGAGCCATCGGAGCCCTCCGCCTCGCGTCGGCTGCGCGCGCTCGCCGGGCAGCTGCTGGACGAACTCGCCCTGCTGAAGAGCCCGCTGGCCGATGACGAGCCGAGCGACCTGCCCGGGATCAGGGCCGCCTGCCCGCGCTGGCCCGCCCCGCCCGGCCACCAGGTGTCCGTCGGGCCCGAGCGGCTGCACGCGGCGTGGCTGGGGAGGGCCGCAGGATGCCTGCTGGGCAAGCCGGTCGAGAAGCTGCCGCTGGCCGGCGTCCGCGCCCTGGCCCGCGCCACCGGCAACTGGCCGCTCACCACCTGGTTCACCGCCCGGGGAGTCCCGGCGGAACTGGCCGCGGAGTACCCCTGGAACCGTCGCTCGGCGCCCACCTCGCTGGCCGAGAACATCGACGGGATGCCGGAGGACGACGACCTCAACTACCCCCTGCTGACCGTGCTTCTGCTCCAGCGGCACGGCAGGGGGTTCAGCACCTGCGACCTGGCCGGGCTCTGGCTCGACGAGCTCCCGGCCGGCCGCGTCTTCACCGCCGAGCGCATCGCGTACCGCAATCTGCTCGACGGCGTCGAGCCACCGGACACCGCCCGCCACCGCAACCCGTTCCGGGAGTGGATCGGCGCCCAGATCCGGGCCGACGTCCACGGCTGGACGCACCCGGGCGACCCCGGAGCCGCCGCGGAACAGGCCCATCGGGACGCGGTCCTCACCCACACGGCCAACGGGGTGTACGGCGCGATGTTCACCGCCGCCGCTCTCGCCCAGGCTGCCGGCGGCGAGAGCGATGTGCACGGCTGTCTGGCGGCCGGTCTTCGGGTGGTGCCGCCCCGCTCCCGGTACGCGCACGCCGTACGCCTCGGCATCCGGACGGCCCGCGCCGAAGCGGACTTCGACACGGTCGTGGACCGGCTCCACGAGACCTACGGGGCCGGCCACCACTGGGTGCACGTCCTGCCCAACGCGGCGCTGCTCGCCGCCGCCCTCACCCACGCGGACGGCGACTTCGGCCGCTCCATCGGCTGTGCGGTGTCCGGCGGCTGGGACACCGACTCGAACGGCGCGACGGCCGGCTCGCTCGCGGGCCTGCTGGCCGGAAGGCCCGCCGCGCTGCCCGACGGGTGGACATCCCCGCTCAAGAACCGCCTCGCCACATCCGTGGCCGGTATCGGCTCCATCGGCTTCGACACCCTCGCGGAACTGACCCATCAGGAGGTACGCCGCTCATGACTCCTCTCGCCGGCCTGCGGGTCCTGGACCTCGCGACCCTGTTCGCCGGACCGCTCGCCGCCACCATGCTCGGCGACTTCGGCGCCGAGGTCATCAAGGTCGAACACCCGCGCAAGCCCGACCCCTCGCGCGGGCACGGCCCCGCGAAGGACGGCATCGGCCTGTGGTGGAAGATGCTCGGCCGCAACAAGCGCACCCTGACCCTCGACCTGTCCGCCCCCGGCGGCCGGGACGTGCTGCTGCGGCTGGCCGAGGACACCGATGTGATCATCGAGAACTTCCGGCCCGGGACCCTGGAGCGCTGGGGTCTCGGCTGGGATGAGCTGCGCGCCGTCAACCCCCGGCTGGTGCTGGCCAGGGTCACGGGCTTCGGGCAGAAGGGCCCGTACGCGCACCGGCCCGGCTTCGGCACGCTCGCGGAGGCCATGAGCGGCTTCGCCGCCGTCACCGGGGAGCCGGACGGGCCGCCGACCCTGCCGCCGTTCGGGCTCGCCGATTCGATCGCGGCGCTCGCCACGGCGTACGCGGTGATGACGGCCCTGGCCGGCCGTGACCGCACCGGGGGCGGGCAGGTGGTCGACATGGCGATCATCGAGCCGATCCTGACCGTGCTGGGACCGCAGCCGCTCTGGTACGACCAGCTCGGGTACGTCCAGCCGCGGACCGGGAACCGCTCCCGCAACAACGCCCCGCGCAACACCTACCGCACCGCCGACGGCCACTGGGTCGCCGTCTCCACGTCCGCCCAGTCGGTCGCGGAACGGGTGATGCGCCTGGTGGGGCGCCCTGAGCTGATCGAGGAGCCGTGGTTCCGTGCCGGGAGCACCCGCGCCGAGCACGCCGACGAACTCGACGAGGCGGTGGGCCACTGGATCGCCCGGCGCACCCGGCAGGAGGCGGTGGACGCCTTCGAGAAGGCCGAGGCGGCTATCGCGCCGGTCCATGACGTACGGGATGTGATGGAGAACCCGCAGTACCGGGCGCTCGGCACGATCACCGAGGTCGACGACCCCGAGCTGGGACCGCTGCGGATGCAGAACGTGCTGTTCCGGCTCTCCGAGACCCCGGGGGCGATCCGCTGGGCGGGCCGGCCGCACGGAGCGGACACGGACGAGATCCTGGCCGAGCTCGGTCTCTCCGCGCCCGCGGTAGCCGCCCTGCGGGAGGAGGGGGCGCTGTGAGCGGACCGGCGGTGGCGCTGACCTGGCTGTACGTGCCCGGGGACCGGCCCGAGGTGGTCCGCAAGGCGCTCGGCTCCGGCGCGGACGTGGTGATCATCGACCTGGAGGACGCGGTCGCTCCGGACCGCAAGGAGTACGCGCGCTCGGCGACGGCTGAGCTGCTCTCGGACCCGGTCACCGCGGACCCGATGGCGGTGCCGGTCCATGTCCGGGTCCACGGCGAGGACGACGTGCGGGCACTCGCGGGGCTGCCCGGGCTGTCCGGGATGCGGCTCCCCAAGGTCACCCACGCGGCGTCCGTGCACCATGTCGAGGCGCTGGCACCGGGCACGGCGCTGTATCCACTGCTGGAGTCGGCGCTGGCGATCGAGCACGCGTACTCGATCGCCGGGGCGCATCACGCCGTACGGGGTATCGCGCTAGGCGAGGCGGACCTGCGGGCGGATCTGGGGGTGCGGGGCGACGCCGGTCTCGACTGGCCGCGCAGCCGTGTGGTGACGGCGGCCCGGGCGGCCGGGCTCGACCCTCCGGTGATGTCGGTCTACCCCGATGTCCGGGACCTGGCCGGGCTTGGGGCGTCCTGTGCGCACGGCCGGGATCTCGGTCTGCTCGGCCGGACGGCCATCCACCCACGGCAGTTGCCGGTCATCGAGCGGGCGTTCCTGCCGACGGCACAGGAGGTCGAGTCGGCGGAGCAGGTCCTGGAGGCGTCCCTGGCCGAGGCCGGGGCACAGGCCCTGCCCGACGGGAGGTTCGTCGACGCGGCGGTGGTGGCGACCGCGGAACGCACGCTGGCGCTGGCGCGCTCGCGGCGATGAGGCCCTGCACAGGGCGAAGGGGCCGCCGGACCGTGATCGTGGTCGGCGGCCCCTTCGCTCAGCAGATGCGGGGCGGGAGCGTCAGCTCCTGTCGGCCTTCTGCGGACTCCCGTCGGCGTCCTCGGCGGCATCGGACGGCCCGGTGGCATCGGAGTCCCCGGGGGCGTCCGCGGCTTTCCCGTCGGCGTCCGTGCCGGCGTCCGCGGCTTTCCCGTCGGCGTCCGTGCCGGCCTCCGGGGCCTCCTCGCCGTCCTTGGTCAGCTCCACTCCGGCGGGCTCGACGATCTCCTCGCGGCCGGGGCGCACCTTCGCCGAGATCACGATGTACGTCACGGCGAGCACGAACACGATGATCGCGGTCCACACGTTGAGCCGGAGGCCGAGCACGTGGTGCGCCTCGTCGACACGCATGTACTCGATCCAGCCGCGGCCCGCGCAGTACGCGGCGACGTACAGCGCGAAGGCCCTGCCGTGTCCGAGCTTGAAGCGGCGGTCCGCCCAGATGACCAGGAGCGCGACACCGACGCACCACAGGGACTCGTACAGGAACGTCGGGTGGTAGGTGCCCGCGACCCTGTTCGTGCCCTCGCTGATCTTCAGCGCCCAGGGCACGTCCGTCGGCTTGCCGTAGAGCTCCTGGTTGAACCAGTTGCCCCAGCGGCCGATCGCCTGGGCGAAGGCGAGACCGGGGGCGAGCGCGTCGGCCCAGGCCGGGAGCGGGATCCCCCGCCGGCGGCAGCCGATCCAGGCACCGACCGCGCCGAGCGCGACCGCTCCCCAGATGCCGAGGCCGCCCTCCCAGATCTTGAAGGCGTCCACCCAGTTCTGACCGTCGCTGAAATACAGCTGGTAGTCGGTGATGACGTGGTAGAGCCTGCCGCCGACCAGGCCGAAGGGCACGGCCCAGACGGCGATGTCGGCGACGGTGCCGGCTTTGCCGCCTCTGGCGACCCAGCGCTTGTTGCCGAACCAGACGGCGACGAAGACACCGATGATGATGCAGAACGCGTAGCCGCGGAGCGGGATCGGGCCGAGCTCGATCACGCCGGTCGACGGGCTGGGAATGTAGGCAAGTTTCATGGCGGGGTCGACGCTACCTTGCCGGACGGGACGTACGGCAAGCCGTCCGGCAACTTCTGGGTAACGGGCCCCGGCGGAGCGCCCGCCGGAGCCCGCCCTCGCCCCTGAGGGCTGTCCCTAGGGAGTGCCCGGCTTCTTGCCCTTGTTCGCGTCCGCGACCCACTTCTTGAGGTTGGCCTCGGAGATCTGCTCGTCCCCCTTCTTCGGGAACACCGAATCGCCGTTGAGCAGCGCCGTCGGCGTGCCTTCGAACCCGCCATCGGTGAAGGCCTTGTTGGACTTCTCGACCCAGCTGTCGTGGGTGCCGTCCTCCACACAGCTGCGGAATTCGGGCGTGTCAAGGCCGTCCACCTTGCCGGCCAGCTCGATCAGCTTGCTGTTCTTGCCGAAGGCGTCGTCGGTCTCCGCGGGCTGGTCGCGGTAGAGGACGTCGTGGTACGCGGCGAACTTGCCGGCGTCCTGGGCGCAGGCGGCCGCGTTGGCCGCGCGCAGCGAGCCGCTGCCTCCGACGTTGCCGTCGATGATCGTGGCCAGGTGGTACTCCACCTTGAGCTGTCCGCTGTCGGTGAGCTCCGTGACCGTGTCGCGGAAGGCGTTCTCGAACTGGGCGCAGACCGGACAGCGGAAGTCCTCCCAGATCGTGAGCGTGGACGGCGCGTCGTCGGCCCCGACCCGGAGGGCTAGACCGTCCTTCCCCATCGCCCCGGACGGCGTGACGGCGGGCCCCGCCGTGCTGTCCTTGTCGCTCTTTCCGGCATTGGCCGCGATGACGCCGATCACGGCTGCCAGCGCCAGCACCCCCACGACGGCGGTCGAGACGATCAGCGTGCGCCGGCGGCGGTCCCGCGCCCGGTCCTGCTCACGCTGCTGGACGAGCCGGTCACGTGCGGCTCTTCTGCGGTCTTGGTTCTTCTCGCTCACACCGCGCAAACGAACCGGGGAGGCACGTCAGCGCCTCCCCGGTCCCAGGTCCACCCGTACGGATGACTCCCGCTGTCAGCGCTTTCGAACGCCTTCGGCCAGTTCGGCCGCGAGCGCGCGGACTGCGGCGAGACCGGCGGCCTCGTCGGGGGCGTCCAGCATCCGCTTGACGAAGGCCGAGCCGACGATCACCCCGTCGGCGAAGCCGGCGACCTGCCGGGCGTGCTCGGCGGTGGACACGCCGATGCCCACGCAGACCGGCAGGTCCGTGGTGGCGCGGGTGCGCCGCACCAGGTCCTGGGCCTGCTCGCCGACCGATTCGCGGGTGCCGGTGACGCCCATGAGCGAGGAGGCGTACACGAATCCGGAGCCCGCCGCCGTGATGGTGGCCAGGCGCTCGTCCTTGCTGCTCGGGGCGACGACGAAGACGGTGGCGAGAGCGTGCTTCTCGGCGTGCTCCCTCCACAGAGCGGACTCCTGGACCGGCAGGTCCGGCAGGATGCACCCGGCGCCTCCGGCCTCGGCGAGCTCGGCGGTGAAGCGTTCCACGCCGTACCGGTCGATCGGGTTCCAGTACGTCATGACGAGGATCGGCGCGCCCGTCGCCTCGTGCGCCTCACGCACGGTGCGCATGATGTCGGCGATCTTCACCCCGCCGCGCAGCGCGATGTCGTCGGCGGTCTGGATGACCGGCCCGTCGAGCACCGGGTCGCTGTGTGGGAGTCCCACCTCGATGACGTCGGCGCCGCCGTCGACGGCCGCCCTGACCGCCGCGATACCGCCGTCGACGGTCGGGAAGCCGCCGGGCAGGTAGGCGATGAGCGCCGCCCGGTCCTCGGAAGCCGTCCTGGCCAGCGTCGCTTCGAGAAGCTCTCGGTTGCCGCTCACTTGGTGACCTCTTCCTCTCCGTCGGCCACATCTGCCTCGACGACGGCGTCGGCGCCGTCGTACAGACCGAAGTACCGCGCCGCCGTGTCCATGTCCTTGTCGCCGCGGCCGGACAGGTTGATCAGGATCAGCCCGTCCGGGCCGAGCTCCCGTCCGACCTCCAGGGCCCCGGCCAGCGCGTGCGCGCTCTCGATGGCCGGGATGATCCCCTCGGTGCGGGAGAGGAGGCGCAGCGCCTGCATGGCGGCGTCGTCGGTGACGGCGCGGTACTCGCCGCGGCCGACGTCCTTGAGGTAGGCGTGCTCCGGGCCGATGCCCGGGTAGTCGAGCCCCGCGGAGATCGAGTAGGGCTCGGTGATCTGGCCCTCCTCGTCCTGGAGGACGTAACTGCGTGAGCCGTGCAGGATTCCGGGCTCGCCCGCGGTCAGCGTCGCCGCGTGCTCGCCGGTTTCCACACCGTGTCCGGCGGGTTCGCAGCCGATCAGCCTGACGTCCGCGTCGGGGATGAAGGCGTGGAAGAGACCGATCGCGTTGGAGCCGCCGCCGACGCAGGCGACCGCGGCGTCCGGCAGCCGGCCGGCACGCTCCAGGATCTGGCGGCGGGCCTCGACGCCGATCACCCGGTGGAAGTCGCGGACCATCGCGGGGAAGGGGTGCGGCCCCGCGACCGTGCCGAACAGGTAGTGGGTGCGGTCCACGTTGGCGACCCAGTCGCGGAACGCCTCGTTGATGGCGTCCTTGAGGGTCCTCGATCCGGACTTCACGGCGATGACCTCGGCGCCGAGCATTCGCATCCGCGCCACGTTCAGCGCCTGCCGCTCGGTGTCGATCTCGCCCATGTAGATGGTGCATTCGAGGCCGAAGAGGGCGCAGGCGGTCGCGGTGGCGACGCCGTGCTGGCCCGCCCCGGTCTCCGCGATGATGCGGGTCTTGCCCATGCGCTTGGTGAGCAGGGCCTGGCCGAGCACATTGTTGATCTTGTGCGAGCCGGTGTGGTTGAGGTCCTCGCGCTTGAGGAAGACGCGGGCGCCTCCGGCGTGCTCGGCGAAGCGCGCGACCTCGGTCAGCGCACTGGGCCGGCCGGTGTAGTCGACCATGAGCGCGTTGAGCTCGGTCGCGAAGGCCGGGTCGGCCTTGGCCTTGTCGTATTCGACGGCCACCTCGTCGACGGCGGCGACCAGCGCCTCCGGGATGAACTTGCCACCGAACGCGCCGAAATAGCCCTCGGCGCTGGGGATCAGACCCTCGGGGTCCGGGATGAAGAAGTCGGACGACATGCGACGTGCTCCTCGAATCGCAACGGGTGTTGTCACCGTATGCGCCATGAGCGGAGCGCCGCACCGACCGGTCGACGGTCGGTGCGGTGGGGCGTGCGGGTTCCCCTGTACAGACAGAGGGACGGGCGACGGCCGGGGCTCGCTACGGCGCGGACCCCGTGCGCCATCGCATGCCGTTGACCTGTCCTGGCTCGTCGCCGATCACGTACCGCACACGCCGGCCGTGCACACGCCGTGCGGGGGCGCGGCAGCCGCGGGGCCGGCAGCCGCGCGCCAGGGGCGCGTGCGGGTCCCGGGTGCTCGCCCCGGCGGGGCGCGGGCCCGGCCGGACGAGGGCGGCGGGACGACGGTCGGCGGTCACGGGTGGGGTCAGCCCCGTCCGTGCCGGAGCGCGGGGTGGGCGCCTGCGGCGACCAGGTCGGCGACGGCGGCCCGGGGGTCGCGCCCGGTGACGAGGGACTCGCCGACGAGCACCGCGTCCGCGCCGGCGTTGGCGTAGGCGATGAGGTCGTGCGGGCCGCGGACACCGGACTCGGCGATCTTGACGATGTGGTCGGGGATCTCGGGGGCGACGCGCTCGAAGGTGGAGCGGTCGACCTTGAGGTCCTTGAGGTTGCGCGCGTTGACACCGATGATCTTCGCTCCGGCGTCCACGGCGCGCTCCGCCTCCTCCTCGTCGTGGGCCTCGACGAGCGGCGTCAGACCGATCGACTCGGCGCGCTCGATGAGCGAGACCAGGGCCTCCTGGTCGAGGGCGGCGACGATCAGCAGGGCGAGGTCGGCGCCGTGCGCCCGCGCCTCCCACAGCTGGTACGAGGTGACGATGAAGTCCTTGCGCAGGACCGGGATGTCGACCTTGGCGCGGACGGCCTCCAGGTCGCCGAGCGAGCCGCCGAAGCGGCGCTCCTCGGTGAGGACCGAGATGACGGATGCTCCGCCGGCCTCGTAGTCCGCGGCGAGCGCGGCCGGGTCGGCGATGGCGGCAAGGGCCCCCTTGGAGGGACTGGAGCGCTTGACCTCGCAGATGACGGTCACACCCTCACCGCGCAGGGCGGCGACTCCGTCCTTGGCCTGGGGAGCGCGCGCGGCGCGTTCCTTGAGCT
Source organism: Streptomyces sp. NPDC048565 (assembly GCF_040650935.1). Lineage (NCBI taxonomy): Bacteria > Bacillati > Actinomycetota > Actinomycetes > Kitasatosporales > Streptomycetaceae > Streptomyces > Streptomyces sp. NPDC048565. The sequence goes on along the minus strand of NZ_JBEZIH010000003.1, from coordinate 146,231 downwards.
CGTCGAGGCTGACACGCGCCTGCCGCTCCGCGAGGTCGGCGCGAACGCCGTCGATGATCTCGTCGAGCACACTCACGCGAGCGGCCCCCTTCCGAAGCGATGACTAGGTACAGGATCAGCCATCTCGATGGTATCCGCAGGAGGGCCTATGCCTCGCATCCGGCAGGCTTACGTCCCACCACCTGGGCATTCATGGCGCCAGCGCCGAGCCGACGGGCAGATTCCTGATGACGGAGAACACCAGCAGCACTACGCCGATGCCCCACAGGTAGCCGGGCGCGACGGCGATCCGCAGGGGGCGGCCCCGGCTCGCGCGGACCATCCAGAGCAGCCAGACAGCGGCGAGTACGCCGTAGCCGATGACGGCCACGGCGTTGGCGCCGAGGGCGGTGGCCAGGTCTCCGTGGGCGAACGCGTGGGCGCTGCGCAGCCCTCCGCAGCCGGGGCAGAGCAGTCCGGTGAACCGGAGCATGGGGCAGACCGGGTAGTGGCCGGGCTCGTTGGGGTCGACCGTGGCGACGTATCCGAAGGCCCCGACGACGGCCGCCATCGCCCCGACGGGGGTGGCGAGCCGGCGGAGCCGGGAAACGGGTGCGGGGGCCGGCGCGCGGGCCGGGTCCGGGGCGGGGGCTGCGGGAGAGGCTGAGGCGTCCACGCGCCGATTGTCCCCGCTCATGAGGAAAGGCGCAGCCCGGTCCGGGCTGCGCCTCGCGTCGTGTCGGTTCAGGACGTGATCCGTCTGATCCGTCCAGGCCCTGATCTGAGCTCAGGCCGTGGTCTGGGCCTGGCCGGCGCGTGCCCTGGCGGCCGCCAGCTCGGCGGACTCCTTCGGCATGCCGAGGCCGGCCGCCTTCATGGCGAGACCGACGACCCCGCCGAGGAGGGTCACACCGATACCGACCCAGAAGCCGAGCGCGTTCGCCGCGACCATGAAGAGGCCCGCGATGCAGAAGCCGATGAAGGAGATGATGACACCGGTCCAGGCGGCCGGGGTGTGTCCGTGGCTGCTGCCCGCCATGAGTTGCTCCTAGTTGGTGTTGCGCTGAAGGTATCGCTGCTGGAAAAGCTCGGTGCCATTGTCCCGTACGTGCCGGTGGACGTGAGGCTGGGGGTCATGCCTCGCGCGTCGGGTCCTCGCCGCGGTCCAGGGCCTTCCACAGTTCCTCGGGCCGGTCGGGGTCCGGGGCGGTGCGGGCGGCCTTGCGGGGGCGGGGGGTGCCGTCGCGTTCGTACCGGCCCGACATGGCCGGCCAGCGGCTGCCGAAGCGCAGGGCGAGCAGTCCGGCGAGCAGGATGAGCAGTCCGCCGACGGCGGTCACATAGGGCCAGGCGGTGTGGCTGAGGGCGTCGACGGTGGCCGAGGTGTTGCCCGTGGTCTGCGCGGCCTGTTCGTTCAGGGCCGCGCTGTCCGAGGCGCCGGCGTAGGCGCTCAGCGCGGCGCCGAGGCCGCTGAGCGCGAGCAGCGCGGCGACGACCAACCGGCCGCCGCCGCGTACGGCGAAGACGGCGACGAGGGCGGCCAGGGCCACGACGGCCAGGGCCGCGGGCAGGCCCGTGACGTCCTGGCCGTCGGCGCTGAGCGGAAGGGTGCCGCCGCCGACGGCCGCGTCACCCTCGGCCCAGGTCTGGCCTGAGGCGAGAAGGACGACGGTGGCGCCGGCCGCCCCGAGGAGCAGGCCGGCGGCCAGGCTTCGGCGGCTGCCTGCGCTGTCGGGCGCGGCGGCGGCTCGGGCACGGGGCTGGGGTACGGGGACAGCACTCACATACCCCACTATCCACTACTGGCTCAGAGCCTGTCGGGCGGCCTCGATCGGAGAGCGGACGCGGTCTGGTGCGTGCGATTCCAAGGCGCTGAAATACCCTTGTAGCGGAGCTACTTGGGCATTTCGGCAACGCGGGAAGCGTGCGTGCCAGGGCGTGGCCGCCCGATCAGAGGTCGCCCGACAGGCTCTCAGGAGGACGGGAGCCGGTTCGCCGTATGCACGGCCCGCAGGACCGCGGCGGCCTTGTTCCGGCACTCCGTGTCCTCTGCGACCGGGTCGGAGTCCGCGACGATGCCCGCGCCGGCCTGGACGTACGCGGTGCCGTCACGGAGCAGGGCGGTCCTGATGGCGATGGCGGTGTCGGAGTCCCCGGCGAAGTCGAGGTATCCGACGCAGCCACCGTAGAGCCCACGGCGGCTGGGTTCGAGCTCCTCGATGATCTGCAGGGCCCGGGGCTTGGGCGCGCCGGAGAGGGTGCCCGCGGGGAAGCAGGCGGTGAGGACGTCGAAGGCGCTGCGGCCCTCGGCGACGCGTCCGGTGACGGTGGACACGATGTGCATCACATGTGAGTAGCGCTCGACCGACATGAAGTCCACGACCTCGACGCTGCCGGGCGCGCAGACCCGCCCCAGGTCGTTGCGGCCGAGGTCCACGAGCATCAGGTGCTCGGCACGTTCCTTCGGGTCGGCGAGGAGCTCGTCGGCGAGCGCCTGGTCCTCCTGCGGTGTGGCGCCGCGGTGCCGGGTTCCGGCGATCGGGTGAACCATCGCCCGGCCGTCCTCGACCTTGACGAGCGCCTCGGGGCTGGAGCCGACGACGTCGAAGCCGTCGAAGCGGAAGAGGTACATGTACGGCGACGGGTTGGTGGCGCGCAGCACCCGGTAGACGTCCAGCGCGCTCGCCGTGCAGGGCGTCTCGAAGCGCTGGGAGGGGACGACCTGGAAGGCCTCGCCTGCCCTGATGCGCTCCTTGACCTCCTCGACGGCGTCCATGAACGCGCTCCCGCCCCACAGCTCGGTGTAGGGCGGGAGCTCGGACGGCGGCAGGGCGGCGGGGGCGTTCTCCACGGGCCTGGACAGGTCGCGCTCCATGGCGTCGAGCCGGTCCACCGCGTCCTGGTGGGCCTCGTCGACCCCGGTGTCCAGGTCGTTGTGGTTGATCGCGTTGGCGATCAGCAGGACGGAGCCGTCCTGGTGGTCGAGGACGGCGAGGTCCGAGGTGAGCAGCATGGTGAGCTCGGGGAGCTTCAGATCGTCGTCGCCGTGCTCGGTGATCCGCTCGAGCCGGCGTACGACGTCGTAGCCGAGGTAGCCGACCATGCCACCGGTGAACGGCGGCAGGCCCTCGCCGCCGACCAGGTCACGAGGGGTGTGCAGGGTCTCGACTGTCGCCCGGAGCGCCTGTAGCGGGTCCCCGTCGACGGGGACGCCGACGGGTGGGGTGCCGGTCCAGTGGGCCTCGTTGTCGAGGGAGGTCAGGGTGGCGGCGCTGCGTACCCCGATGAAGGAGTAGCGGGACCAGGTGCGGCCGTTCTCGGCGGATTCGAGGAGGAAGGTGCCGGTGCGTTCGGCGGCCAGCTTGCGGTAGAGCCCGACCGGGGTGTCACCGTCCGCGAGGAGCCGGCGGCTGACGGGGATGACACGACGGTCGACGGCGAGCTTGCGGAACGTGTCGAGATCCATGGCGGCTGACCTTATCGGGGCGCGGTGAGCGGGAGGACGTCCGTGTCGAAGCAGGTGCGGTCGCCGGTGTGGCAGGCGGCACCCGTCTGGTCGACCTTCACCAGGACGGTGTCGGCGTCGCAGTCCAGCGCGACCGACTTGACCTGCTGGATGTGTCCTGAGGTGTCCCCCTTCGCCCAGTACTCGCCCCGGCTGCGGGACCAGTAGGTGCAGCGGCCCGTGGTGAGGGTGCGGTGCAGCGCCTCGTCGTCCATCCAGCCGAGCATGAGCACCTCGCCCGTGTCGTACTGCTGGGCGATGGCCGGGAACAGTCCGTCGGGGCCGCGCTTGAGGCGGGCGGCGACGGCCGGGTCGAGATTACTGGCGGGTGTGGCGCCGGGCGTGCTGGTCATGCGCCCCATTGTGCCGCGCCGGCCGGGGCCGTCCGGCCGTGCGTCCACTGGGCGGACCGCGGGCGACGGTCGTACGCTGGCGGGCATGTCGACCCATGCGAAGCGTGAACGTCTTCTGCTCGCCGACCTGTTGGAAGCGGCGGGTCCCGAAGCCCAGACCCTGTGCGGCGGCTGGAAGACCCGTGACCTGGCGGCCCATGTCGTGGTGCGGGAGCGCCGTGCGGACGCCGCGGGCGGGATTCTGGTGGGTGCCCTGAAGAACCGGCTGGAGCGGGTCCAGTCCGAGTTCGCCGCCAAGCCGTACGAGGAGCTGATCCAGCTCATCCGTACGGGCCCGCCGCGGATGTCGCCCTTCGGGCTGAAGCAGCTGGACGAGGCGGCGAACACCGTCGAGTTCTTCATCCACACGGAGGATGTGCGCCGGGCCCAGCCCGACTGGTCGCAGCGGGACCTCGATCCGGTCTTCGCCGATGTGCTGTGGGCGCGCACCGAGAAGACGGCCCGGATGCTGGGCCGACGGGCGCCGGTGGGTCTGGTGCTGCGCCGCCCGGACGGCCAGACGGCCGTAGCCCACAAGGGCACCCCGGTGGTGACGGTCACCGGGGAGCCGGGTGAGCTGCTGCTGTTCGCGGCGGGGCGCCAGGACGCGGCGCGGGTGGAGCTGGAGGGCGACAAGGACGCGCTGGCCCGGCTGCACACGGCCGAGCTCGGCCTGTAGACCCGACAGCCCGGGCAGACCGGGCAGCCCCGGCCCGCTCAGGCACCGTCGCGGGCGCGCACGGGTGCCTGGCGGGCCCGGTGGTGGTGCGGTTCCCCGGGTGCGGTGTCAGGCCCGGGGCGCCGCCCTCGGCCCGGCGTCCCGAGGAGGAATCCCGCCGGGATCGTGACGATGCCCGGGGTCCGGAACGGGAACACGTCGAAGTCCCATTCGGGGAAGAGCGCGACGGGTGTGCCGGAGAACGCCGGGGACAGGACCATCAGGACGCCGATCAGCCGAAGCGTCCCGTACGTCCCGTACACGGTCCACCGCACCCCGCGGGCGTCGAAGCGCGGCCGGAACAGGGCGTACAGCAGGGACGGGCGGCAGGACCGACGCGGCCGCGGCGAACGACAGGGAGAGCAGCACCTGGGGTTTGCGGTCATGGGTGCACGCCGGGAGGAGGACGGCGAGCGTCCACCCTGGCCGCGGCCTCGTCACTGGCCCGCGACTTCACCGTGAAGTCGGGCGCGCACGGCAAGGGCAAGGCCTCCGGCAGGAAGATCCGGCGCGCCCGCTGGGCCGTCGCGGCGATCCGGCGGTCGGCGCCATGGGCGGCCCGCCTCCCTCGTCCCACCCCGTCCAGGGCGAGCTGGGGACCCTAATTTACGCCGGCGGCAGGCCCTTTCGAGGGCATCCTTCAGTCCGTCAGCAGCCGTCGCGCCGCCAGCGCCAGGGACACCTCGACGGCGTCCGAGGGCCTGGTCAGGCAGCGTCCCGTCAGCTGCTCGAACCGCCGCAGCCTGTTCAGCACCGTGTTGCGGTGGCAGTAGAGCCTCGCCCCCGCCCGCTGCGCCGAGCCGTCGGAGTCGAGCCAGGCGGTCAGCGTCTCGATGAGCACGTCCCGGTCCGCCGGGTCGAGCCGGTCCAGCGGCCCGAGGACCCGGTCGGCCAGCGCCGTTCCGAGGCCGGGCGATGACACCACGAGTGCGGCGGGCAGGTGCTCGTCGAGCAGGACGGTGCCGCCGGACGCAGGGCAGGCGCGCAGCGCCGTCTCGGCGAGGCGCCGCGCGTCACCGACCCGGGCGAGCCCGTCGACCACCGAGCCGATGCCCGCACGGGCGCCCGGAGGCATCGTCAGGTTACCGGCGAGCTCGGCGAGTTCATCGCCCGAGGCCGAGTCGGCAGCGGCGGGCGGGGCCCCGGCGCCTTCGTCGCACCGCGTCTCGGGCTCGACCGCCACCGGGGCGGCCCCCAGCGGCAGGATCGCCAGCTCCAGCTCCCCCGCCGCGTGCCAGAGAGCGGGGGTCGCATCGGGGAGGACCGGCGGCGGGCACCCGGTGCCGTGCGGGGTGCGGCGTGCTCCGGCGACCGCGAGCACCGCGTACCGCCCCTGCACCGGGAGGTCCAGCATCGCCGCGGCGTCGGGCAGGTCCGCGATCCGGGCGGTGCCGTCCAGCAGGGCCGCCGTCATCAGGCGCTGCTGGTTCTCGCGGCGCCAGGAGAGCCGCCGTTCGGCCTGCCGGTACGCGTCGGCCACCACGCCGCAGTGCTCGTCGACGAAGTTCCAGACGTCCGCGGCCACATGGACCAGCAGCCGGGTGTCCTCGGGGTGACGGCGGGCGGTGTCGTCGACCAGGCCCTGCCAGACCATCGCCCCGCCCATCCGGAAGGCGTGCATGACCGCGTCGAGCGGTACGCCCTGCTCGGCCCGGGTCTCACCGATCCACCGGGAGGTGCGGTGCGCGGCCTCGCGGAATTCGCGGGGCTGGATGAGGGAGGCGACGTTGTGCCGCAGTGAGTGGTGGACCTCCTGCCAGATCTGGGCGGACTCGGTCTCCGACGCGGCGCGGTAGGCGGGCTCCTGCTCCCGCAGCGCCTCGACCAGCCGGTCGGTGAGCTCCGGCAGCGCGTCCAGCAGCACCCGGGCCGCCCGGTGGAGCACGGCGACGGCCTCGCGGTCGGCCAGGGAGCGGACGCGGTGCGGCATCGGTGCTACGGAAGGCGGCCCGTGCAGGGCCCTGACCCGTGAACGTACGACCTGCGGCATGGCGGCCTCCACCGGGAATCGGCCGGCTGCGGTGGGGCCGGCCCCGGTGCGCGCCCGCCCGGCACTGGGCGGGCGCGCACCGATCGATCCTGACGACCGCAGAATGGCATACCGCCCGGTCGGTACCTAGAGGTCTGCGCGGTTCTTCTCATCACGGTCCTGCAACCCCGCGGTCCAGCAGCCTCGCGAGCTCGGTCCTGGACCTGACCCCGAGCGCGGCGAAGACGTTACGCAGATGATGGTCGACGGTCCGCGGACTCACCGAAAGGCGCACCGCCACCTCCCGGTTGGTGGAACCCTCCGCGACACAGCGGGCGATCCGCTGCTGCTGCGGGGTCAGTCCGGCCAGCGGTCCCGGGCCGCTCCGGTCCGGCGCGTCCACCGCTTCCCCGGCGGCCCGCAGCTCCCCGCCCGCCCGTTCGCCCCAGACCCGGGCCGAGCAGCGTTCGAAGGCGACCAGTGCGTCGCGCAGCGGCCCGCGGGCCTCGCGGGTACGGCGCAGTCGGCGCAGCAGCTGGCCGTGGAGCAGCTGGGTACGGGCGCGCTCGAAGTCGCCGCCTGCGCGGTCGTGGTGGGCCAGCGCCTCCTCGTACCGGGTGGCGGCCTCGTCGGGCGGCGCCAGCAGGGCGCGGCAGCGGGCCAGCTGGGCGGGGACCTGAGGGTCCGTGGTCCGGGCGGTCCACAGCGCGAACTCCTCCACTGCCGTGGCGAGTTCACCCGCCCCCTCCTCCGTGCGGCCCGAGAGCGCCATCGCCTCGACGTAGCAGGGCACTGCGAGCATCCGGGTGGCGAAGTGCCCGGTCCCGGGGCCGGGTCTGACCAGCGGACCGAGCCGGGCCGCCGCCTCGGCGGGCCGGCCTGCCGCCAGGTCCGCGCGGGCGACCGCCCAGGTGGCGAGCATGGCCGCCTGGGCCAGACCGTGCGGCCCCGCCCCGGCCAGTGCCGCGTCGGCATGGGCGGCGCAGGCCTCGGCGGGCCCCTCCACCGAGGCGGCGAGCGCGAGCACGGCGTGCAGATGGGCGGCGGAGTTCGGCTGCCCGGTCCTGCGGGCCGCGTGCAGCCCTTCCAGTGCGTGGGCCCGGGCCCTGGCGTGCTGCCCGGCGCGCAGTTCGGCGTAGGCGAGCTGTTCCAGGGCGTACGGCAGCAGCGCATCCGGCCCCCGGGTGCGTACGGCGGCGAGTGCGCGGGCCCCCGCGCGGCAGGCGGCGTCCACCTCGCCGAGCACCAGGGCCGAGGCCCCCGCCCGCAGGAGTTCCCCGGCGTCCTCGGCACGGTCCGCCGCGTCGAGGCAGCACCGCAGTAGGGCGTGGCCCCGGTCGGGGTGTCCCGCGAGCACGGCGCACATTCCGGCGCGGTACTGCGCCATGGACCGGTCGGCCGCTGCGACGGGGACGCGGTTCATCGCGTCCAGATACGCGATGGCGTCCCCCATGGCCCAGGCCGCCTCCGCCGCGCCGAACAGGGCGTCCAGGGTGCGGCGTGGGTCGTGCGGGGCCAGCAGCTCCGCCGCGGTCAGGAGTGCCTCGCGGGCGTCGGCGGCCGGTCCGTCGCGCAGGGCGAGCATGCCGCGTACGTAGGGTGCGGCGCCTCCGGCGATGTGGGAGCCCACCCTGGCCAGCATGGCGCGGGCCCGGCCGGTGTCACCGGCCAGCCGGGCCTGCTCGGCGGCGGCGGTGAACCGTGCGGCGCGCAGGGTCTCGTCGGCACAGAGCGCCGCGGCGCGGGCCAGCGCGGCCGACCGTTCGCCGTGCGGGCACGGGGCGACGGCGGCCGCCTCCAGCTGCCCGGCGAGGGCGGCGTCGGGGCCGGGCGCGGCGCAGGCCCGCTGGACGAGTGCGGACAGCGGGGCGGGTCCTGGCCCGGTGAGCAGGGCGGCGAGCAGTTGGTGCGCGGCCCTGCGGTGGCCGGGCCGCGCCCGGTGCAGGACCGCGCGACGCAGCAGCGGATGGCTGAAGTGCACGCGGCTGCCCGCCCGTTGGAGTGCCCCGGCGGTTCCGGCGGGCGCGAGGAGCACCCGGTCGAGGTGCGCGGTGGTCAGCCCGGCGCGGGTGCCGGCCCGTAGGAGCAGGGCCGCGTCGGCACCCGCTCCGTCCGGCTCGTGCTCCTCGGCGGCGGCGGCCAGCAGAAGCAGGGTGCGGGTGTCGGGGGACAGCCCGTCCAGGTGCTCGGCGTGGGCGTCCAGGATGCCTTCGGCCCCGGGGAGCGGATAGGGCAGCGCGGTCCGCCCCGCCAGCTGACCCGCGGTCAGGCGGCTCGTCAGCCCGACCAGGAGACGCGGGTTGCCAGCCCCCTCACGCAGCAGTTCGCCGCGTACGACGGGGTCGAGAGCGGCCGTGCCTTCGGTCAGCCGGTCCAGCAGTGCGGTGGCCGCCTCCTCGTCGAGCGGGCCGAGGCGCAGCGCGGGCAGTCCGGCGAAGGCTCTCTCGTCGGCCGCGCCGAGCACGACCGCGACCCGGCTGCCCGCGCCGAGCCTGCGGGCTGCGAAGCCGAGTGCGGCGCGGGAGTCGGGGTCCCAGGCGTGCGCGTCGTCCACGCAGACCAGCAGGGGCTGTTCCGCGCCGAGGCCCCGCAGCAGGCCGAGCAGACGGCCCGGGGTGATCCCGCCGACCAGAACCGAGTCGGGCGCCAGGGGCAGCGGGCCCGGGGCGGAGCAGAGCAGGGCGTGCAGCCCGCTGTAGGGCAGTCGTTGTTCGGTAGGGGCCGCCGCGGCGCGGAGCACGGGGCCGCCGTACCGTCCGATGTGGTGGGCCGCGGCCTGACCGAGCAGGGCTGTGCGGCCGAGTCCGGGCGGCGACGTCAGCACGAGCGCTCCGCCGTCCCCTGCCCACAGCCGCTCCGACAGGGTTTCCAGGATGGCCAGTTCGCCGCTGCGGCCGTACAGCCGGAGCGGACTGTGCACGGTCGTCGATGGGGTCACGCCGTTGACGTTACTGCCGCGTAAACAGCGTCGGAAGGCTCGCGTCCGCTCCCGGTTCCCGGTCGCCCCGGAGCGGTGCGGGCTCCCAACGGAACGGGGACCCGGCTGTGCGGGGGCACAAGTTCCTGGGCCGTTCACAGGGAAGGGCCGGACCCCGGTACGCGCGGTCCGGCCCCGGCTCCCGGGTCGGTCAGGAGGTGTGCGGGCAGTTGCCCCGGTACTCGGCGATCGTCGTGCCGGCCGCGGGCAGCGGGCAGAGGAACTGCTCGTAGCGGGTGTCCTCGTCGATGAAGCGCTTCAGCCACGAGATGCTGTACTTCGCGATCGTCGTGTTGGACGTGTTCGGCGTGAAGTGGGTGGCGCCCCGAAGCTCCAGATACGCCTTGTCCAACGAGCCGGGCAGCGATTCGTAGAACGGCTCCGAGTGCGTGGCGACGGGGGCGACGGTGTCGCCGTCCGCGCCGACGACCAGGGTCGGGGTCTCCAGCTCGGGCCAGGTCTTGTCCGTGTTCCAGCCGGTCAGCGGGATCGCCGCCTTCAGCGAAGGACGGTCCTTCGCGGCCTCCAGGGTGCCGCCGCCGCCCATGGAGTGGCCCATCACGCCCAGCCGGGAGGAGTCGATCCGGGAGGCCGCGGAGCTCTCTCCTGTGAGGTAGTCCAGCGCGGCGAGCAACTGGTCGCCCCGGCTCGCGGGCTGGTCCGCCGTGGTGTTGGTGTCGATGGTGAACACCACGAAGCCCTGCGAGGCGAGACGCGGCCCCAGCCAGGCGATGCTCGACTGGTAGGCGGTGAAGCCGGGTGCGATGACGACCGCGCCGAACGTCCCGTCGGACGTGGACGTCGGGTAGTAGATCGTGCCGCCGCCGAAGCCCCTGACGCTCAGGGAGGAGACGGTCGTCTGCGAGGTCGCGTACGAGCCCCGGCTGGCCTCGATGCTGGCGACAGTGGGCTCGGGGCCGCGCTCGTAGGGGTTGTCGGCGGCCTGCGCGCCCGGCATCAGGGCGGTGACCAGGCCCGCTGTGGCGGCCGCGGTGGCGAGGCCGAGCGTGAGGGTGCGGGAGCGCTTCTTCGACATCCGGTGGCGGCGTGGGGAGATGTCGGCTGAGGGGAGGTGCTGCTGCACGAGGGGGGTCCTCTCGGTGGGGGCGCACCACACCGCGGCAGCCGGCGGCCCCGTCGTCCGGGGGCCTTCGGGGAGCTACGCGTGGGTGGCGCCGTCAGTTCGTTGACGGCGCCACTCTGGCGGCGTGCCCTCCTGGCGGACATCGGCGAGATCGCCGGTCCTGGCGACCGGCGATCTCCCGGACCGGGTCAGCGAACGGGGTGTCCTGCCTCGCGCAGCGCACCCTTGACCTCGGAGATCCGCAGGTCACCGAAGTGGAAGACGGACGCGGCGAGGACCGCGTCGGCGCCCGCGCCCACGGCCGGCGGGAAGTCCGCGAGCCGGCCCGCGCCGCCCGAGGCGATGACGGGGACGGCGACATGGGCGCGCACCGCCTTGATCATCTCGGTGTCGTAGCCGTCCTTCGTGCCGTCGGCGTCCATCGAGTTGAGCAGGATCTCGCCCGCACCGAGCTCGGCCGCGCGGTGCGCCCACTCGACGGCGTCGACGCCGGTGCCCCTGCGGCCCCCGTGGGTCGTCACCTCGAAGGTGCCGTCGGTCGTGCGGCGGGCGTCGACGGACAGCACGAGCACCTGGCGCCCGAAGCGTTCGGCGATCTCCCGGATGAGGTCGGGGCGGGCGATGGCGGCGGTGTTGACCCCGACCTTGTCGGCCCCGGCGCGCAGCAGCCTGTCGACGTCGTCGGGGGTGCGGACCCCGCCGCCGACGGTGAGCGGGATGAAGACCTGCTCGGCGGTGCGGCGCACCACGTCGTACGTCGTCTCGCGGTTACCGCTGGATGCGGTGATGTCGAGGAAGGTGAGCTCGTCGGCGCCCTCGGCGTCGTACAGCTTGGCCATCTCGACGGGATCGCCTGCGTCGCGCAGATTCTTGAAGTTGACGCCCTTGACGACACGGCCGTTGTCGACGTCCAGACACGGGATGACCCGTACGGCGAGAGTCATCGCTCACCCGCCCGGAAGGCCTCGACCTCGACCTCGACGACCAGCGAGGGGTCGACGAATCCGGAGACGATGATCATGGAAGCGGCGGGGCGCACATCGTCGAAGAGCTCCTTGTGTGCGCGGCCCACCTCGTCGACGTCCCTGGCGTGCGTGACGTACATCCGGGTGCGGACGACGTCGCCGCGACCGAGTCCGGCCTGCTCCAGGGCGTCGATGGCGACCCGGAAGGAGGCGACGGCCTGGTCGTACGGGCCGCCCGCGTCGATCCGGCCGTCGACCACCGAGGTGCAGCCGGAGACCAGGACGAGCCCGTTCGGCAGCTCCACCGCCCTGGAGTAGCCGAACTTCTCCTCCCACGGGGCGTCGGAGGAGATACGGCGTACGGAGTCCGTCATGCGGAGACCGCCTTCAGTGCCTCCTCCAGCGTGAACGCCTTGGCGTACAGCGCCTTGCCGACGATGGCTCCCTCGACGCCTTCCGGGACGAGCAGGGAGATCGCGCGGAGGTCGGCGAGCGAGGAGACGCCGCCCGAGGCGACGACGGGCTTGTCGGTGGCGGCGCAGACGTCCCGCAGGAGGGCCAGGTTGGGGCCCTGGAGCGTGCCGTCCTTGGCGATGTCGGTCACCACGTAGCGGGCGCAGCCCTCGGAGTCGAGGCGGGCGAGCGTCTCGTAGAGGTCACCGCCGTCGCGGGTCCAGCCCCGGCCGCGCAGGGTCGTCCCCCGGACGTCGAGGCCGACCGCGATCTTGTCGCCGTGCTCGGCGATGACCTTGGCGACCCACTCGGGGCTCTCCAGGGCGGCGGTGCCGAGGTTGACGCGGCGGCAGCCGGTGGCGAGGGCGGCGGTGAGCGAGGCGTCGTCGCGGATGCCGCCGGAGAGCTCGACCTTGATGTCCATGGCGCCGGCCACCTCGGCGATCAGCGCACGGTTGTCGCCGGTGCCGAAGGCGGCGTCCAGGTCGACGAGGTGCAGCCACTCGGCGCCGGAGCTCTGCCAGGCGAGGGCCGCCTCCAGCGGGGAGCCGTAGGAGGTCTCGGAGCCGGATTCGCCGTGCACGAGGCGGACGGCCTGTCCGTCGCGGACGTCTACGGCGGGGAGCAGTTCAAGCTTCGGCATTACAGCGTCTCGATCCAGTTGGTCAGCAGCTGGGCGCCGGCATCGCCGGACTTCTCGGGGTGGAACTGGGTGGCCCACAGCGCGCCGTTCTCGACGGCGGCCACGAACCGCTCTCCGTGTGTGGCCCAAGTGACCTCGGGAGAGCGGATCTTGGCGTTGGTCACTTCGAGGGACCAGTCGTGCGCCGCGTAGGAGTGCACGAAGTAGTAGCGCGCCTCACGGTCCAGACCGGCGAAGAGCTGGGACCCCTCGGGGGATTCGACGGTGTTCCAGCCCATGTGCGGCACGACGTCGGCCTTCAGCGGTCCGACGGTGCCGGGCCACTCGTCCAGGCCCTCCGTCTCGACGCCGTGCTCGATGCCGCGCTCGAAGAGGATCTGCATGCCGACGCAGATGCCCATGACGGGACGGCCGCCGGCCAGCCTGCGGCCGATGATCCATTCGCCGCGTGCCTTCTTCAGGCCCGCCATGCAGGCGGAGAAGGCACCGACGCCGGGGACGAGCAGCCCGTCGGCGTTCATCGCGGTGTCGAAGTCGCGGGTGATCTCCACGTCCCCGCCGACGTGGGCGAGGGCCCGCTCGGCGGAACGGACGTTGCCGAAGCCGTAGTCGAAGACGACGACCTTCTTCTTGTCGCTCACAGTCCTACCTCAGTCCCAGAGTCCCTGGATCCGCATGATGCCCGCCACCAGGCACATCACGGAGCCGATCCCGAGGAGCACGACGACGCCCTTGGGCAGGCCCTGCTTCCAGAAGGAGTACACGCCGCCGGCCAGGAAGAGGCCGACGAGGATCAGAATGGTGTTGAGGCCGGTCACAGTGCGCCCTTCGTGGACGGAAGGATTCCGGCTGCGCGCGGGTCGTGCTCGCTGGCGTAGCGCAGGGCGCGGGCCAGCGCCTTGAACTGGCACTCCACGATGTGGTGGGCGTTGCGGCCGTACGGGACGTGGACGTGCAGGGCGATCTGCGCCTGGGCGACGAAGGACTCCAGGATGTGCCGGGTCATCGTCGTGTCGTACTCGCCGATCATCGGCGCCATCTTCTCCGGCTCGGTGTGCACCAGGTAGGGACGGCCGGAGAGGTCGACGGTGACCTGGGCGAGCGACTCGTCCAGCGGGACGGTGCAGTTGCCGAAGCGGTAGATGCCGACCTTGTCGCCGAGAGCCTGCTTGAAGGCGGCACCGAGCGCGAGGGCGGTGTCCTCGATGGTGTGGTGCGAGTCGATGTGCAGGTCGCCCTCGGTCTTGACCGTGAGGTCGAAGAGCCCGTGCCGGCCCAGCTGGTCGAGCATGTGGTCGTAGAAGCCGACACCGGTCGCGACATCGACCTTGCCGGTGCCGTCGAGGTCGATCTCGACGAGTACGGAGGTCTCCTTGGTGGTCCGTTCCACCCTGCCTACGCGGCTCATGCGTCGTGCTCCTTCTTCAGTTCGCGCACCGCATCGAGGAACGCGTCGTTCTCTGCCGGGGTTCCCGCGGAGACCCGCAGCCATCCCGGTACGCCGTTGTCCCTGACCAGGACACCCCGGTCGAGGATCTCCCGCCAGGCCACGTGGCTGTCGGCGAAGCGGCCGAACTGGACGAAGTTGGCGTCCGAGTCGGTGACGGCGAAGCCGAGCTCCCGCAGTCCGTCTACCAGCCGGTCGCGCTCGCTCTTGAGCTGCGCGACGTACCCGAGCAGGGTATCCGTGTGCTCCAGGGCGGCGAGCGCGGTGGCCTGGGTGATGGAGGACAGGTGATAGGGCAGCCGCACCAGCTGGACCGCGTCGACGACGGCCGGGTCCGCCGCGAGGTAGCCGAGGCGCAGGCCCGCGGCGCCGAACGCCTTGGACATGGTGCGCGAGAGCACCAGGTGCGGGCGGCCCTCGATCAGCGGGAGCAGCGAGGGGTGGTGGCTGAACTCGCCGTACGCCTCGTCGACGACGACCATCGAGGGCCTGGCGGCCTGGGCCGCGTCGTACAGGGCGACGACGGTGTCGGCGTCCACCGCGGTGCCGGTGGGGTTGTTGGGCGAGGTGATGAAGACGACCTCGGGCCGGTGCTCGGCGATGGCCTTCTTCGCGGCCTCCACGTCGATGGTGAAGTCTTCATTGCGCGGTCCGGAGATCCAGCCGGTGCCGGTGCCACGGGCGATGAGGGCGTGCATGGAGTACGAGGGCTCGAAGCCGATCGCGGTGCGCCCGGGGCCGCCGAAGGTCTGCAGCAGCTGCTGGAGGACCTCGTTGGAGCCGTTGGCCGCCCAGACGTTCGCCGCGGCGACCTCGTGGCCCGCGGTGCGGGTGAGGTAGCGGGCGAGCTCGGTGCGGAGCTCGACGGCGTCCCGGTCGGGGTAACGGTTGAGGTCGCGGGCGGCCTCGCGGACCCGCTCGGCGATGCGGTCGACGAGCGCGTCGGGCAGCGGGTAGGGGTTCTCGTTGGTGTTGAGCCGGACCGGCACGTCGAGCTGGGGCGCCCCGTACGGGGACTGGCCGCGCAGTTCGTCGCGGATCGGGAGCGCGTCCCAGGCATTGCTGTCGTTCGTCACGCTTGCGGAACCTTCCAGCCGAACCTGGCCTTGAGCGCGGCGCCGTGGGCGGGGAGGTCCTCCGCCTCGGCGAGGGTCACCACGTGGTGGGTGACGTCGGCGAGGGCGTCGCGGCTGTAGTCGACGATGTGGATGCCGCGCAGGAAGGACTGCACGGACAGGCCCGAGGAGTGGCAGGCGCAGCCGCCGGTGGGCAGGACGTGGTTGGAGCCGGCGCAGTAGTCGCCGAGGGAGACGGGCGACCAGGGGCCGACGAAGACCGCTCCGGCGTTACGGACCCGGGCGGCGACGGCCGCGGCGTTCTCCGTCTGGATCTCCAGGTGCTCGGCGGCGTACGCGTCGACGACCTTGAGGCCGTCCTCGATCGAGGAGACCAGGACGATCGCGGACTGGCGGCCTGCCAGCGCGGGCTCGATCCGGTCGGTGACGTGCTTGGTCGCGGCGACCTGGGGCTTCAGCTCGGCCTCGGTGGCGGCGGCGAGCTCCTCGGAATCGGTGACGAGCACGGCGGCGGCCATCGGGTCGTGCTCGGCCTGGCTGACCAGGTCGGCCGCGACGTGCACCGGGTCGGCGCTCGCGTCGGCGAGGATCGCGATCTCGGTGGGGCCGGCCTCGGCGTCGATGCCGATACGGCCCTTGAGGAGGCGCTTGGCGGCGGCGACGTAGATGTTGCCCGGCCCGGTGACGAGGTTGACCGGCGGGCAGTCCTCGGTGCCGTAGGCGAACATCGCGACGGCCTGGGCGCCGCCGGCGGCGTACACCTCGTCGACGCCGAGGAGGGCGCAGGCGGCGAGGATCGTGGGGTGCGGCAGTCCGCCGAACTCCTTCTGGGGCGGGGACGCGACGGCGATGCCCTCGACGCCGGCCTCCTGGGCCGGGACGACGTTCATGACGACGGACGAGGGGTAGACCGAGCGTCCGCCGGGGACGTAGAGCCCGACGCGCTCGACGGGCACCCACTTCTCGGTGACCGTGCCGCCGGGGACGACCTGGGTGGTGTGCGTGGTGCGGCGCTGCTCGCGGTGGACGAGGCGGGCGCGGCGGACGGATTCGTCGAGCGCCGCGCGCACGTCGGGGTCGAGGTCCTGGAGCGCGGCGGCGATCGCCTCGGCGGGCACCCGGATCGCGTCGAGGCGTACGCCGTCGAACTTCTCTCCCCACTCGATCACTGCCGTCGAGCCTCGATGGCGTACGTCCTCGCAGATGGGACGCACCGTCTCCAGGGCGGCTTCCACGTCGAACTCGGCACGGGGCAGCAGGTCGCGCAGGTCGCCGCCCTCGGGGAGGGCGGTGCCGCGCAGATCGATTCGAGAGATCACATCGCAATTCTCTCAGACCGGTTCATCCGTCCGGTCGCCCGTATCACTGGCTGATACATGTCCCGGCTGTCACTGCTGACCATTAGCGTTCACGTCGTCACAGAGAGGGAAGAACGACTGTACGAAGCGCGGGACAAACCGCGCGAGCGGAGGTGAGGCAGTGACCGAACCGCAGGACGGCGCGATCCCGGACGGGCTCAGCGCCGCGGAGCTGGGTATGTGGCAGTCCTTCCGCAACGGCACGACCTACGATCTGCGGTCGCACGATCCGGTGCGCGACGACCCGTTCGCCCCGCACACCTGGGGTCCCGAGCGCAGTGTCGGCGCGCGCACGGTGGCGCGCCTGCTGCTGGACGGGCCGCCCGCGCGGCCGGGGCGGGTGTCCGCGCTGAAGATGCGGGGGGTGCGGATCACCGGGAAGTTGGACCTGGCCGGCGGCAGGGTGTCCCCGTACGTCGAGCTCACGGGCTGCCGGTTCGAGCAGGAGGTCGTCCTGCCCGAGTGCCACTTCACCACGCTGCGGATGGTGGGCTGCGCGGTGCCGAGGCTGGACGCGGCCCGGCTGCACACGGAGGGCGATCTGCATCTGCCGCGCTGCCGGATCGAGCGCGGTGTCCGGCTGACCGACGCCCGGATCGGCACGGACCTGCTGATCAACCAGATCGGCATCGGCCCCGACCGGCGGGGGCGTGCCTTCGTGGGTGACGGGATGTCGGTGGCGCAGGACCTTCAGGCCGAGATGATCGAGACCCGCGGCGAGCTGAGCCTGCGCGGGGCGAAGGTCGGCGGTTCGCTGAGCCTGCGCGGCAGCCGGCTGCGGGCCACGGACGGGCGGCGGGCGCTGAACGCCCCGCAGCTGAGCGTGGAGCGCACGCTGTACATGACGGAGGCCTGGGTCAGTATCGACACGGGGAACCAGGGCACCACTCCCCCGTTCGGTATCGCGCGCGGCGGCGGTCCCGCGCGCGGGACACGCGCGCAGGTCTTCGAGTGCCGGGGCGCGGTGCGGCTCGACGACGGGCGGTTCGGGGACGCGGTGGACCTGCACAAGGCCCGCTTCGTACTCGCCGACCGCGAGGAGCTGTCGCTGCGCCGGATCGTCACGCCGGAGCTGCGCTTCAACGCGGAGCGCCCGAGAGAGGGCCGGGTCGTGCTGAACGGCGCGAAGGTGGTCACGCTGATCGACGTGTCGACCAGCTGGCCGGGTCCTGGCGGCCTCGCGATGGGCGGCTTCGTGTACGAGAACCTCGTCCCTTACGGCCATTTCCCGCTCTCCAGGCGCCTGGAGTGGGTGCTGGCCGCGACCCCGGAGTACGTACCCGAGCCGTACGAGCGCCTCGCGTCGGTGCTCCGCAGCTGCGGGGAGGACGCGGACGCCCGCGAGGTGCTGCTCGCCAAACAGCGGCGCCGGCGCGAGACACTGCCGCCCGCTGGGCGGATCTGGGGCTATCTGCAGGACTGGACGGTGGCGTACGGCTACCGGCCGGGGCGCGCCCTGGTCTGGATGACGGTGCTGTGGGCGGCGGGGGCGGTGGCGTTCTCGCAGTACCGCCCCGAATCGATCAAGGGGGGTGAGCACCCGCAGTGGAATCCCGCGCTGTACGCGCTGGATCTGCTGGTGCCGGTGATCAATCTCGGACAGGACGGCTACTGGCTGCTGGAGGGCGGCTGGCAGTGGACGGCGGCCGCGCTCGTGCTGCTCGGGTGGATACTGGCCACGACGGTGGCGGCGGGCGCGTCCCGGCTGCTGCGGCGCGGCTGAGGGGGAGGCGACGGGCCGTCCGGCCGGATCCCTGCCGTCACAGGGATCGAAAGGCCGGACGAGGCCCGGAAGCACAACCGGTCACCGTCGGCCGGAAGGTCGGAATCAAGCCAGCCACGAGCACTTCCTTTGCCCTTTCTTGACCGCATTCGGTACAACCCTTCCACTCGCCACAGAAGCTTCACAGAGGCCCTCTGGCGCCGCCCCCACCAGGGCTTTTCAATGGTCTGCACCATGTCTCTCCTCCGCGCACTGCTGAGCCCCGCGCGCACGTTCCGGCACGGCCCCGTGCCGTCGTCGGCCGGGCTGCCCGCGGACGACGCGGTGCTGCTCGACGCCCCCGACGAGCGGCTCTCGCCCGCCCTGGTGGCGGCGGCCCTGGGGGACTTCGAACCCGCGGCCAAGCTCCTCGCCACCACCAGGGACGCCGCCGACTGGGAGATCCGCGACCGCACCCTGGCCCGGCTGGTCGCCTTCGCGCGCGGTCGCGACGACTGGCTCACCGGCTGGCTGTCCGCCGCCCCTGGCGATCCGGACGCCCTGCTCGTCAAGGCCGCGCTCGCGGTGCGGCGCGCGTGGGAGTCCCCGGCCCACGCCGAGGAGCTGCGCGAGGTGGGCCCGCTGATCGCGGCGGCGGCCGAGGCCGGTCTCCAGGACCCGGTGCCCTGGCGGCTCGCGCTCGACCACGCCCGGGGCACGCACGCCCCGCACACGGCCTTCGAGTCGCTGTGGGAGCAGGCCGTGCGCCGCTCCCCGCACCACTACGGCAGCCATGTCGCCGCGCTCCGCTACCTCTCGGCCCGGTGGTACGGCTCCCACCGTGAGTGCTTCGACTTCGCCGAGCGGGCCGCCGATGACGCCGCGACCGACTCCCTGGTGCAGGCGCTCCCCGTACGGGCGGCCTTCGCCCTGCTGCGGGACGAGGAGGCGGCCACCCGGGCGGTCTCCGTGCGGGAGGACCGGATCGATGCCGCGGCCGACCTCGCGATCAGCTTCTCGGCCGGATTCCCCGTCGGCGATCCCCTGCCGGCGGAGGTCCGTAACCTCCTCGCCTACGTCCTGGCCGCACGGGGCCGCGCGGCGGAGGCACTGGAGCAGTTCCGGCTGATCGGGCCGTACGCCACCTCCTTCCCATGGGCGTGCGTGGCCGGGGAGGCGCTCGGGGGATTCCTCGACACACGGGCGGATGTCCAGCTCCGGGCGGCCTCTTCCACGCGCCGGTGCGGGCGGCCGGAACACGTCGCGGCCCGTGGCCATTAGGCTTGGCCGCTGTGACCACCGCTCGACTGCCTCTCTTCCCGCTGAACGCGGTGCTGTTCCCCGGCCTCGTGCTGCCCCTCAACGTCTTCGAGGAGCGTTATCGCGCCATGATGCGCGAGCTGCTCGAGACCGACGAGGAGGAACCGCGCCGCTTCGTGGTGGTCGCGATCCGCGACGGCCGCGAGACCGCGCCGACGGCCACCGGAATGCCGGACACGGTCGCCGCCGCGCCTCCCACCGAGCGTGCCCCGGGCGACGGCTTCGGCCCCGACCCCCTCCAGACCTTCCACCGGGTCGGCTGCGTCGCGGACGCGGCGAAGATCCGTGAGCGCGCCGACGGCAGCTACGAGGTCCTGGCGACCGGCACCGCACGGGTCCGGCTGCTCTCCGTCGACGCGAGCGGCCCGTTCCTGACGGCCGAGGTGGAGGAACTGCCCGAGGACCCGGGCGCCACCGAGGGCGAGGACTCCCCCACGGACGAGGCGGGCGCCCTCGCGGAGGGCGTCCTGCGCGCGTTCCGCAGCTACCAGAAGCGGCTGGCCGGAGCGAGCGAACGTTCCCTGACGACCGGCGCGGACCTGCCCGACGACCCGTCGGTCGTGTCGTATCTGGTGGCCGCCGCCGCCGTGCTCGACATCCCGTCGAAGCAGCGGCTGCTCCAGGCCCCGGACACCGCGACCCGGCTGCGCGAGGAGCTGTCGCTCCTGCGTAAGGAGACGGCCGTCATCCGTCATCTGCCGTCACTGCCGGCGACCGACCTGACCCGCGACCCCACGCACCCCAACTGACCCGAGGACCGGCCCGGTGGCGAAGAAGTCCAGAAAACAGCAGTCAGGCTCCACCCCGGCCACGGTCGCTCTGACAGCGGCCGGCACCGCTTTCACGGTCCACTCCTACGACCACGATCCGGCCTCCCCCTCGTACGGCGAGGAAGCGGCCGAAGCGCTCGGGGTCCCGGCCGACCGGGTGTTCAAGACGCTGGTCGCTGACGTCGACGGCGAACTGGTCGTCGCCGTGGTCCCGGTGGCGGGATCCCTGGACCTCAAGGCCCTGGCATCAGCGGTGGGCGGCAAGCGGGCGGCGATGGCGGACCCCTCGGCTGCGGAACGCACCACGGGCTACGTGAGGGGCGGCATCTCCCCCCTGGGCCAGCGCAGAAAGCTACGTACGGTCCTGGACGCGTCGGCCGGCTCCCACCCCACGATCTGCGTCTCGGCCGGCCGCCGCGGCCTGGAGGTGGAACTCACCCCCGAGGACCTGACAACCCTGACCCAGGCAACGGTGTCAGCAATCGCCCGCCCCTGACCAGCCCGTCCGGCGCACCCCTCCAGCCCGTCCGGCGCACCCCTCCAGCCCGTCCGGCGTTTGAGGACCGGGGTCCGGGGCGGAGCCCCGGTTTCGGGAAGGGGCGGGTAGGGGAACAGGCCCGCCGCAGGCGACCCCACCCCACCCGCCGCTACGACCGCTCCGGCCACTCCCCCGCAACCTTGCCGCCGCCGTCCCCACTCTCGGCCCCGGCCTCAGCCCCGGACGGCTCCGCCACGGCCGCGTACGGCGACGCGTACGAACCACCCCACTCCGGCGGCTCAGGATCCCGCGGCCCGAACAACGCCGTGAGCCCCAGGTGGACGATCATCGCCGCGATGGGCCAGGCGAGCATCGCCGCCCCCACCGCGTGCAGCTCCAGCGGCGCGTCGAAGGTGACCCCCTTGCCGACCTCCTTGGCATGGGCCACCACATCGGACGTCGGCCCGAACCACGTGCCGACCCCCCACGCCAGCAGCGAACCCAGCAGCCCGCCCAGGGCGAGGCCCACCACCAGCGGGATACCCCCGCGCCGGCGGAAGAGGAACACGGCGGCCGCCGAGACCAGGCCGAAGGCCAGCGCCAGCAGCACGAACGTGCCGTCGGCCCCGATGGCCTCCTCGCCCTCGCTGTTCTTGAGGAACACGGCGGTGTCGTCGGAGACGAGCGGTACCCGCGGCGCGAGCCACAGCCAGAGCAGCCCGAGCAGGACACCCGCGACCGTCAGCACCCCGGCGATGACCCCCGCCTGCCGCAGCTCCGCCCGCCGCTCCTGCGGCCCCGGCTGCTCGCCGGGCAGGGCATGGGACCCGGAGGCCGGGGCCTGCCACGGGTCGTACGGCTGGGACCCGGACGGGGGCTCAGGCTGGGACTCAGACTCGGACTCGGGCTCATGCGGCGGCGGCGTCAACGGTGCGGTCACGCTGCCATCGTGCCAGCCCGCCCCACGTGCCGCCTCACCGGACCGCCTCACCGGACGGCCGCCCGCCGGTACGCCCACGTGGCCACGGCCAGCGAGAGCACACCGACCGCCGCGCACACCGCGAGGTCGAGAGCGACGACCGCCCAGTCGGGATGGGCGTCGAAGGACCGGGACAGCGCCTCGACGCCGTACGTCGAGGGAAGCAGATCACGGGCCCACCCGACCGGCCCCGGCAGCCGCTCGGCCGGCAGCACACCCAGCAGCAGCGCGGCCGACATGCCCAGCTGCCCGAGCAGCGTCGCCACCTCCTGCCGCGGCGCCAGCAGTCCGAGCGCCGCGCCGAGACCGGAGAGCGCGGCCCCGGAGAGCGGGATGACGGCGACGAGCACCCACAGATGCGTCATCGGAAGGCCGAACAGCGCGCTGCCCGCCACCGCCGTGACGATCGTGCCCGGCACGGTGAACGAGGCGTACGCCCCCGCCGCGCCCAGCACCACCGCGGCCGGCGGCACCGGCAGCGTCGCGTAGTGGTCGAGCCCGCCACCGGCCCTGAGCTGGCCGAAGTACTGGGCGAGCAGATTGAGCGCGACGAAGGCCACCACCAGCACGGCGGACCCGGCGACGACGGCCCGCGCCTCCGCGCCCCCGTCGACGACTCCCCGCATCAGCACCATGATCCCGATGGACTGGAAGGTAGCGACGAACAGCAGCGGAATCCGCGCGACCCGCGCCCGCGACAGCTGCGCCCGGTACACGGCGGCCAGCGAAGGGAGCAGCCGGGCCCGCGGTGCGAGCGCGGCGGGGGCGGTACGGGTGGGCGGGCCGGTCCGCACGGCGGAGGTCCGTACCCTCGGACCGGCCACCTTCGCGGGCTCCGTCGGAACCATGCTCGTCACCTGGCAGTGCTCCCCTTCGAGTCCCGCACACGTACACGCACATGCAGCGGCACGTTCGACTTCTTCGACTTCTTCGACTTCTTCGACTTCAACGGTTTGATCACGCCTTCACCAGCCCCTCGGCCCTGGCGGCGTCCCCACCGAGCGCCAGATACACGTCCTCCAGGCTGGGCGTGGCCAGCGTGAAGTCGTCGAGCGAGGAGAAAGCCGCCCCGCCGGTCACCGCCGCCACCGCGGCCCGCGCCTCGTCGGGCCCCAGCCGGAGCGTCCACTTGCGCCCCGACTCCTGCGCCGACCCGCGGAGCGCGGCCACCTCGGGGACGTCCAGCGGCGCACGCTCGCGCCACACCAACTCGACCCGCACCTCGCCGGCCACCCGCTCCTTGAGCCCGGCCGGAGTGTCGCAGGCGATGACCTTGCCGCGCTCCATGACGGCCACCCGGTCCAGGACCGTCTCCGCCTCGATGACGTTGTGGGTCACCAGCAGCACCGTCGCCCCGTGCTCGGCCCGGCGGCGGTCGACGGCGGACCAGACGGAGCGGCGGGCGACGGGATCCATGCCGGTCGTCGGCTCGTCCAGCACCAGCAGGGGGCGCTCACCGACGAGGGTCGCGGCGAAGCAGGCGAGCCTGCGCTGCCCGCCGGACAGCTTCCTCAGGGGGCGCCCGGCGAGGGCGGTGAGCCCGAGTTCCTCCAGTACGTCGTCACGCGCCGCGCGCGCTTCCCGTATCGGCAGGCCCCTGAGCCGCCCGGTGGTCTCCGCGGCGAGCGACACGGTCAGCTCGTCGAGGGCGGTGGACTCCTGGCCCAGGTAGCCGATGAGCCGCGAGGCACGCTCCGGGTGGCACACGAGGTCGTGTCCCAGCACCTCGACGCTCCCGGAATCGGGCCGCATCAGCCCGGTGAGCTGGCGTACGAGCGTGGACTTCCCCGCACCGTTGGGCCCGAGCAGTCCGAAGATCTCGCCGCGCCGGACATCGAGGCACACCCCGTCGGTGGCGCGCACCTCGGGAGTCGCGGCCCGGCCGCGTCGGCCCCGGACGGCGGGGTAGGTCTTGACCAGGTCGCGCACCGCGCACACGGTCCCGGTCGGTGCCCGTGCTGTGTCCGCAGCCTGTGCTGTGCCCGTACTCACGAGGCATGAGCCTACGGGGTCGGATGCCCCGTATTGCGTCCGGGTCCGGGCAGTGCCTCGCCGCTCACTCCCCCGCGGGAGCCCGTTCGGTGGCGGTCCGTACGTCGATCTCGCGCCAGAACCCCGCCCGGATCGCATAGCGGTCGTGCTCGTCGATCTGGTCGTCCTTGTGCGCGAGGAGCCCGAAGCGGGCGGCGTACCGCAGCACCTCTCCGTCGATGCGGTGCGGGATACGGGGATACATCGTGGACAGCTTCTGCAGGTGGACGGGGACCGGCAGCCGTTCCATCCAGCGCCGGGCGAAGACCTGGCCCACCTCGAAGGGGTCGCCGCCGACGGTGGTGATGTCCTCCTCCCGGTCCGCCCAGCGCTGTTCCGCGCTGGTGAGCTGGGCCAGGGTCGGCAGGGACGCGGTCTCGGGCGGCTCGCCGAGCGGCCCGCCGCGCTCGACCCAGCCCTTCTCGGACGACCAGCGCAGAGTCGCGTTGCCGGCCGGGGGCTGTGCGGTGTGCTGCGGCGTCTGCGTGGCGGGGGCGCGCAGGCTCGCCAGGTCCTTGGGGGTGGGGACACCCTTGTGTCCGGGGGCGGGCACGGGCTCGGAGCGCGGGGCGGCCTCGGTCTCCGCGGTGCCGGTGCCGTGACGGGCGGCGGCGGCCTGGGCCTCCGACGCCCGCTCGGCGGACGCGGCGAGGGCCGCCTCGGGCAGCGGCGCGGACAGGATCGCGGCGATCTCGGGGCGCGGGACGGGCGCGGGCGCGCACACGCCGCCGGTCTCCTTGGCCCGCACGGCCTTGGTGATCCAGGCGCGGTCGAGCACGCGTCGCTCGTCGGCCTCGGCGACCAGGTCCTCGGACTGGTTGTAGTCGCCGTCGGCGGCCTGTACGGCCCAGAGGTGGACGGCGACGCCGTGCTCCTTGGCCGACATGAGCCCGGGCAGCAGATCGCCGTCGCCCGTCACGAGCACCACGTCGGAGCAGGCGCGGTTTCTGGCCAGCTCGGTGAGCTCGGCATGCATGGCCGCGTCGACGCCCTTCTGCGCCCACCGCCCGTCACTGCGGGTGAGTGCCCCGAGTCGTACGGTCACCCGCGGCATGACCCGCAGTCTGCGGTGCTCGGGCTGCGGAACCCGGTCGGGGGCGCCGTCGAACCAGTAGATGCGCAGCAGAGGCTGTTCCGTGTCGGCCTCCGCCCGTTCGCGCAGCCCCTGGATCAGGGCCGCGTGGTCGACGGTGATGCGGGAACGGGCGGGCTCTCCGGCCAGCAGACTCGCGGCTGCGCCCAGCAAGTAGCCGGCGTCAACCAGGACGACGCAACGGTCCACGCGTTCCACCCTCTTCCAGTTCGGGAGCGGACCGGGGTCCCGACATGGGGGTGGTCCGCCGGCCCGGGGTTCGCTTACTCAGGGTTTCCTTCGAGTCTGCCCGACGGCACGGGGGTTAAGGTCCGGAACTCGATCATCGGCGTGGCGGATCCGAAAACCGCGCATGATACCCCGCGAACTACGCTCGGTAATGATCCAACATGCGGCCTTTCCGGTGCTATGTGAGCCTGACAGCGGTTCTGGACCCCCAGATCTCCCACAGGAGGCATCACGATGGCGAAGAACAAGAACCGCAAGCAGGCCGCCCAGCACGACCGCGCGTCCGCCGCGGAGCGCGGGTCGGAGGAGGCCAAGTCGACGGCGTACGAGTCGCAGCCCCAGTCTCAGTCGCAGGCTCAGGGCAGCCCGGCCGACGTCGCTCGCAAGCACCAGAAGCGGTTCGGCCACAACTGACGGGCCCACCACGTACGAGAGGGGCGCCCCGCCACCGGCGGGGCGCCCCTCTCGCGGGTGGCGGCGGTGTGGCCGTCAGCCGGCCAGGCAGGACGGGCCGAGCAGCACCTTCAGATCGCCGAAGAGCGCGGGGTCCGGCTTGACGCGGTGCCGGTCGAGCCGGAGCACGGTGGTCTTGCGGGGGCCCTGGAGCCTGATGCGCACCTCGGTGTCGCCCCGGTGGTTGCCGAGGACCTCGCCGAGCCGGCTGACCATGGGCGGGGTGACCCGGACCGTGGGGATGGTCAGGACGACGGGTGCGTTGGTCCCGGCGTTGGAGATGTCGGGGACCTGCATCTCCATGGCGACCAGGCGCGGCACGTCCTCGCGCTTGTCGAGGCGTCCCTTGACGAAGACGACGGTGTCCTCGACGAGCTGGGTGGAGACCAGCTGGTAGGTCGCGGGGAAGAACATGCACTCGATGGATCCCGCGAGGTCCTCCACGGTCGCGATGGCCCAGGCGTTGCCCTGCTTGGTCATCTTGCGCTGGAGGCCGGAGATGATGCCGCCCACGGTGACGATCGCGCCGTCGGAGTGCTCACCGCCGGTGAGCTGCGAGATGGCCGCGTCCGACTTGTCGGACAGGACGTGCTCAAGGCCGAAGAGGGGGTGGTCGGAGACGTAGAGGCCGAGCATCTCGCGCTCCTGCGCGAGCAGGTAGGACTTCTCCCACTCGATGTCGGAGAACTCCACGTCGAGACCGAAGCCCGGCTCGGAGTCGCCGTCCGCCTCGTCGCCCATGCCGCCGAAGAGGTCGAACTGCCCCTCGGCCTCCTTGCGCTTGACCTGCACCACGTTGTCGATCATCGGCTCGTGGTGGGCGACGAGTCCCTTGCGGGTGTGCCCCATCTCGTCGAAGGCGCCGGCCTTGATGAGCGACTCGACGGTGCGCTTGTTGCAGACGACCGCCTCGACCTTGTCCAGGAAGTCGGGGAACGTGGAGTACTTCCCCTTCGCCTTGCGGCACCTGATGATCGAGTCGACCACGTTCTGCCCGACGTTACGGACGGCGGTCAGCCCGAACAGGATCACGTCGTCACCCTGGGCGGCGAAGTTCGACTCGGACTCGTTGACGTTGGGCGGGAGCACCTTGATGCCCATGCGCCGGCACTCGTTGAGGTAGACCGCGGACTTGTCCTTGTCGTCCTTGACCGAGGTCAGCAGGGCCGCCATGTACTCGGCGGGGTAGTTCGCCTTGAGGTAGGCGGTCCAGTAGGTGACCAGTCCGTACGCGGAGGAGTGCGCCTTGTTGAAGGCGTATCCCGCGAAGGGGACCAGGACGTCCCAGAGCGCCTTGATCGCCGCGTCGGAGAAGCCGTTCTTCTTGGCGCCGGCCTCGAAGAGGACGAAGTTCTTCGCCAGCTCGTCGGCCTTCTTCTTACCCATCACGCGGCGCAGGATGTCCGCCTCGCCGAGCGAGTAGCCGGCGACGATCTGGGCGGCCTTCTGCACCTGCTCCTGATAGACGATCAGGCCGTAGGTGAGCCCGAGGACCTCCTTGAGGGGCTCCTCCAGCTCCGGGTGAATCGGGGTGATCTCCTGCCGGGCGTTCTTGCGCTCGGCGTAGTTCGTGTGCGAGTTCATTCCCATCGGGCCAGGCCGGTAGAGGGCCGAGACGGCGGAAATGTCCTCGAAGTTGTCGGGCTGCATCTGGCGCAGCAGCGAGCGCATGGGGCCGCCGTCGAACTGGAACACCCCGAGCGTGTCACCGCGGCAGAGCAGCTCGTACGTCTTGGGGTCGTCCAGCGGGAGCGCGAGCATCTCCAGGTCGACGCCCTTGTTGGCCTTCACCATCTTGATGGCGTCGTCCATGATCGTCAGGTTGCGCAGGCCGAGGAAGTCCATCTTCAGCAGGCCGAGCGACTCGCACTGCGGGTAGTCCCACTGTGTGATGGTGACGCCGTCGGTGTGCCGCGTCCAGAGCGGGGCGTGGTCGACGATGGGCTCGCTGGACATGATCACGCCGGCGGCGTGCACGCCCATCTGCCGGACGAGGCCCTCGACGCCCTTCGCGGTGTCGATGACCTTCTGGACGTCCGGCTCGTTCTCGTACATCCCCCGGATCTCGCCCGCCTCGCTGTAGCGCGGGTGCTTGGGGTCGGTGATGCCGCTGAGGTCGATGCCCTTGCCGAGGACGTCGGCGGGCATGGCCTTGGTGAGGCGGTCGCCCATCGCGTACGGGTAGCCGAGGACGCGCGCGGAGTCCTTGATGGCGTTCTTGGCCTTGATCTTGCCGTAGGTGCCGATCATGGCGACCTTGTCGGCGCCGTACTTCTCGGTCACGTACCTGATGACCTCGACGCGCCTGCGCTCGTCGAAGTCGATGTCGACATCGGGCATGGACACGCGCTCGGGGTTGAGGAAGCGCTCGAAGATCAGCCCGTGGGTGATCGGGTCGAGGTCGGTGATGCCCATGGCGTACGCGACGATCGAACCGGCGGCGGAACCACGGCCGGGGCCGACCGCGATGCCGTTGTTCTTGGCCCACATGATGAAGTCGGCGACGACGAGGAAGTACCCCGGGAACCCCATCTGGATGATGATGTCCATCTCGTACTCGGCCTGCTTCTGCCGGTCGTCGGGGACACCTCCCGGGTAGCGGCGGTCCATGCCGACCCGGACCTCCTCCTGGAACCAGGTGACCTCGGTGAAGCCCTCCGGGATGTCGAACTTCGGCATCAGGTCGCGCTTCTCGAACATGCCGGCGGTGTCGATCTGCTGCGCGACCAGGAGGGTGTTGGCGCAGCCCTCCTGCCAGGCGTCGGAGGAGTCGACGGCGTACATCTCGTCGGTCGTCTTGAGGTAGTAGCCCGTGCCGTTGAACCGGAAGCGGTCGGGGTCGGAGAGGTTCTTGCCGGTCTGGATGCAGAGCAGCGCGTCGTGCGCGGTCGCCTCGTTGGCGTAGGTGTAGTGCGAGTCGTTCGTCACGAGCGGCGGGATGCCGAGCTTCTTGCCGACCCGCAGCAGGTCGTCGCGGACCCGGCGCTCGATGTCGATGCCGTGGTCCATCAGTTCCAGGAAGTACCGGTCCTTGCCGAAGATGTCCTGGTACTCGGACGCCGCCTTGACGGCCTCGTCGAACTGGCCGAGGCGCAGACGGGTCTGCAGCTCACCGGAGGGGCAGCCGGTGGAGGCGATCAGGCCCTCGGACCACTGGGAGATGGTCTCCTTGTCCATACGCGGCCACTTCTGCAGCCAGCCCTCGGCGTACGCGTCCGACGAGAGCTTGAAGAGGTTGTGCAGTCCGGTGCTGTTGGCCGCCCAGATCGTCTTGTGGGTGTAACCACCGGAACCCGAGACGTCGTCCCGCTTCTGGTGCGGCTGTCCCCACTGGATCTTGCGCTTGTGCTTGCGCGACTCGGGGGCGACGTAGGCCTCGATCCCGATGATCGGCGTCACCCCGGCCTTCTCGGCCGAGTGGAAGAAGTCGTACGCCCCGTGAAGGTTGCCGTGGTCGGTCATCGCGATGTGCGACATGCCCATGTCCTTGCACGCCTCGAACATGTCCTTGAGCCTCGCGGCACCGTCCAGCAGGGAGTACTGGGTGTGGACGTGCAGGTGCGTGAAAGGCGGCTTGCTCACGGCGCTGTGCCTCCGGGAAAACTGGCTGGAACGGCTTGGGGGGACAGCGTGGAAGTCTACGTCTCCGAGGTCCCGGATGGCGGGCACTCCCCAGGACGGTCACGCGTTGGAGGAGCGGGGGCGCCAGTCCCCTTTGTTCTGAACTGTTCTGAACGCGACGCACCAGGAGGCACCCAGCGATGTCGGACCCGCAGACCGGCGCTGAGCAGCGCGGGGAGCAGATTCTCGCAGTTTTCGACACCGCGTTCGGGCAGCTCCTGGCCGCCGACCCGGCCGCCTGCCGGGTCAGCTTCCGCAAGATGGCGGGCTCGGCCTTCGCCTTCTACCAGGGGTCGGCCGCCCTGTTCTACGCCGACCTGGACCGTGAGCAGCACACCGGCGCATATCTGGACGAGCGCACCGGCCGGGTGTGGATCCACGGCGATCTGCACGCCGGGAATTTCGGCACGTACATGGACGCCGACGGCCGCCTGGTGTTCAGCGTCAACGACTTCGACGAGGCCTATGTGGGTCCCTTCACCTGGGACCTCAAGCGCTTCGCCGCCTCCGTCGCCCTGATCGGTCACGCCAAGGCGCTGGGCGACGACCAGATCACCGAGCTCGTCCGGGCGTACGCCACCGCCTACCGCGAGCGGATCCACGCCCTGGCGACGGGCGCCAAGAATGACGAGGTGCCGCCCTTCACGCTGGACACCGCCGAGGGCCCGCTGCTCGGCGCGCTGCGCGGCGCCCGCGCGCTGACCCGGCACGGGATGCTGGACTCGCTGACGGAGATCCGGGACTTCGAGCGCCGGTTCAGCGCCGACGGCGGCGCGGTCGACCTGGACGCGGCGACGCGGTACAAGGTGCTCGCGGCGTTCGACGGCTATCTGGAGACGCTGCCGGACTCGAGCCTCACCCGGCCCGATTCCTACCGGGTGAAGGACGTCGTCGGCCGCCGGGGCATCGGCATCGGGTCGGCCGGCCTGCCCTCGTACAACATCCTTCTGGAGGGCGGCAGCGACGCCCTGGAGAACGACGTCGTGATCTACCTCAGGCAGGCGCGGACCCCGGCCGTCTCCCGGCACGTCACGGACACGGCGGTGCGGGACCACTTCCAGCACGAGGGGCACCGCACGGTGGTCTCGCAGCGCGCGCTCCAGGCCCGCGCCGACCCGTGGCTCGGCTGGACCGAGCTGGACGGGGCCGGGCAGCTGGTCGCCGAGATCTCCCCGTACGCGGTCGATCTGGACTGGTCCGACATCGACGAGCCGGAGGAGATCGCGGCGGTGGTCGCCGATCTCGGCCGGGCCACGGCGACGATGCACGCGGCGGCGGACGACGGGAGCGGGCGCTCGCTGGTGCCGTTCTCCACGGAGCGCGCGATCGACGCGGCCGTCGCGGCCGACGAGGAGGGCTTCGCGGAGCTGCTGGTGGACTTCGCCCACAGCTACGGCGCGCGGGCCCGCGCCGACCACCAGATCTTCGTCGACCTCTTCCGTAACGGCCGTATCCCCGGCCTTTAGGGCTCGCCTACAGGAACGCATGACACACTCTCCGGCGATGGACGTATCAGGGACACAGATCAGAGCGGTACGCGCGGCGCTGTTCACCGCGCTCGTCGTCACGCTCTCCTCCGCGTCCCATGTGCTGCTCTCCCGGGTCCCGCTGCCGATCACCGCCGTCGCGCTGCTGGCCGGGGCCGTCTTCGCCGTGGCGTTCGCGCTGGCGGGCCGGGAGCGCGGCTTCGGAGCGATCGCCGGGCTGCTGGTCCCGCTGGAGCTGGCCGCCGACACGGTGTTCACCACCGGCCAGCACCTCTGTTACGGGGCGGCGGGCGGCCCGATCGCGGGCCCGCTGCGCTCCGTGGGAGTGAATGTGCTCTGCGGTGGCGAGGCCGGGCGCGGCGCCGACGGACTCTCCGGTGTCGCCTCGGTCGGCACCCCGCTGGCCGGGGTGACCGCCAAGGGCGACCACGCCGCCGCCCTGCTGGCCTCACCGGGGCCCGCTGTCCCGTGGCTGCTGCTGGTCGCGCATGTGGCGGTGGGCCTGCTGGCCGCCGCCTGGCTGCGGCGCGGTGAGTCGGCGCTCGCCGGACTGCTGCGCGCGGCGGCCGCCGTCGCCTTCCGGCCGCTGCTCACCGCGGTCGCCGTGGTGAGCACACCGCGGCGCCGCGCACAGCCCGACGGCCGGCGCCCCGGGCGCCCGCATCCGCTCGCCCAGGCCCGCTTCCTGGTGCACTCCGTGGGACGGAGAGGCCCGCCGCTTCCGGCGCTCAGCGCTGTCTGAGTACGCGGCAGGACCCCTTTCCGAGCCACCCCCACCTCTACGGAGCACCCCTCATGAGCAAGCGCAACAACCAGGCCAACAAGTCCGCCGCCCGCGAGCGGCTGCGCGCGGAGCGCGAGCGCCAGGCCAAGAAGGACAAGGCGCGCAAGCAGATCATCGTCGGCGTCTCGGTCGTCGCCGTCCTCGCGATCGCCGGTGCCGTGAGCTACGGCGTGATGCAGCTGAACAAGCCCTCCGCCTGGGAGGAGGCCGCTGACGCGAAGAACGTCACCGCCCCCAAGAACACCTCGGGCACCGACGGCACGACCGTCGTGGTCGGCGACTCCAGCGCCAAGAAGACCCTTGAGCTGTACGAGGACTCGCGCTGCCCGATCTGCGCCACCTTCGAGCAGACGGTCGGCGAGACCGTGGCCAAGGACGTCGACGCCGGCAAGTACAAGATCAAGTACGTCGGTGCGACCTTCATCGACAACGCGGACAGCGGCGAGGGCTCGAAGAACGCCCTGAGCGCGCTGGGCGCCGCGCTCGACGTGAGCCCGGACGCCTTCCTGGAGTACAAGAGCGCGCTGTACTCCGCGAAGTACCACCCCGAGGAGACCGACGACAAGTTCGCCAAGGACAGCTACCTGATCGAGGTGGCGGACACGGTGGACGCGCTGAAGGGCAACAAGGCGTTCAAGAAGAACGTCGAGGACGGCACGTACGACGCCTGGGCGATCAAGATGTCCAAGGCCTTCGACAAGAGCGGGGTCCAGGGCACGCCCAGCCTCAAGATGGACGGCAAGACGCTCACCGCGGAGGGCAGCGAGAACGCGCCCATGACGGTGGCCGACTTCAACAAGGCGATCACCGCGGCGCTCAAGGGCTGACCCGCCTTCGCGGACCGGGGCGGCCTGGACGACGTCCGGTCCGCTGACGGGCGAGGGCTCCGGTGCGGGCCGCGCAGCTGCGCGGCCCGCAAGCACCGCTACAGCGTGGCGAGGAAGCCGAGCGCGACCTTCCAGGTCAGGTCCGCCGACGGCTGGTCGAAGTCGGGCAGGTCCGGGTCGGTGTACAGGTGCCCTGCGCCCGGGTAGCGGTAGATCTCCACGTCGGCCCCGGTCCGCTGCATCTGGAGGTACCAGCTGTTCAGCCAGTCCCCCGACTCGTAGGCGTCGGGATCGGCCACATGCAGCTGCACGGGCAGCTCGTCCACCGAGGCGTTCGGCGCGATGTCCGACGTGCCGTGGATCAGCAGCAGGCCGCGGGCCTTCGCGTCGCCGAGCGCGAGGGTCTGCGCCACCGAGGCCCCGAACGAGAATCCCGCGTAGACGAGGCCCTGGTCCGAGTACGGCGCTGCTGCCAGGACAGCCCGCCTGAGCAGCTCGTCCTTGCCCAGCTCCTGCTGGAAAGCCATTCCGTCCTCGACCGTTTCGAAGGTGTGGCCGTCGAAGAGATCGGGCACGCGCACCTCGTGCCCGGCTGCGCGCAGCCGCTCGGCAGCCGCGTGCACGGCAGGCCTCAAACCGTAGGTCGAGTGGAAAAGCATGATGTTCATGCGGTCCATGGTGCCAGGCCTGCCCCGACTCCTGGAGGACTGAGGGAATGGAGAACGTCGTTCGGCCGCTGCTCGTGCTGGGCGGGTCGCTGGCGATCACCCTGCTGGTGGGCTGGCTGGTCGATCTGCTGCTGCGCCGTGAGGACAGCCGGCATCACGAGACCCCGCTCTGGGGTCTGCTCAGGCTCTGCCGCCCGCCCCTTCAGGTGGTGCTCTGCACGGCGCTGCTGCGGGCCAGCTTCCCCCAGCTCAGGCTCGATGTGGTGCGGGACAACCGGGGCGCGATCGGCCAGGTCCTGACCCTGGTGCTGATCGCGGCCTCGGCCTGGCTTGTGCTGCGCGCCGCCGCCACGATCGTGGAGGCCTCGTACGCGCGTTACGCGGCCTCCACCCGCGATCCGGCCCGGGTCCGCCGGGTCAGGACCCAGGTCACGCTGATCCAGCGGGTGGTCACCGCGGTGGTGGCGACGGTCGCGATCGCCGCGATGCTGCTCACCTTCCCCGCGATGCGCACCGTCGGGACCTCGATGCTGGCGTCGGCCGGTGTGGTCGGCATCGTCGCCGGTGTCGCTGCCCAGTCCACCCTCGGCAATCTCTTCGCCGGTTTCCAGATCGCCTTCGGCGACATGGTCCGGATAGGGGACACCGTGGTGGTGGACGGCGAGTGGGGCACCGTGGAGGAGATCACCCTCACCTTCCTCGCGGTGCGGACCTGGGACGAGCGGCGGATCACGATGCCCGTGTCCTACTTCACGAGCAAACCGTTCGAGAACTGGTCGCGCGGCGGGGCACAGATGTCCGGCACCGTCTTCCTGCAGCTCGACCACTCGGCCCCCATCGCGGCCATGCGTGACCAGCTGCGGGACATCCTCGGCGAGTGCGCGGCCTGGGACGGCCGTGACTGGTCCCTGGCCGTCACGGACACCACCCCCACGACGATCGAGGTGCGGGCCGTGGTCACCGCCAAGGACGCGGACGACATCTGGACGGTGCGCTGCGTGGTGCGGGAGCAGCTGATCGGCTGGCTCAGGGACCACCATCCGTACGCGCTGCCCCGGGTCGTCACCTCACCCGCGGCGCTGCCGCCGGGCGACCACTGGCGGGAGCTCACGGGCGCGGACACCGGCAGGCCCCCGTCCAACGGCCGGGGCCCCACCGTCGACAAGGCCCCCCGCACGGGCCGCGGCTGACCCACCGCGGGCGTGCAGGGCGGGGCCCGCCGGTCAGCGCAGGCTGTGCACGTCCAGATAGCGCAGCACCCGGTCCACCACCTCGGGGTCCGAGCCCGGCTCGTTGCGGGCGTCGAGCACCGCGTGGCGGGCGGCCGACATCATCTCGCGCTGGATCCGGCCGATCTCCTTGAACCGCGCGGCACGCTGCGCGTAGGCGTCGCGCCGCTCCTCGTCGACCATGTCGGGACTGATCCGCGCCCCGATGTCGTACGCCGCGCGCTGGAGCCGCTCCAGCACCTCCTCGGGGAGCTCCTCGACGTTCTGGACCTCCTTGAGGCGGGTCCTGGCCGCCTTGGCCGCGCGGATCGCGAGGTCGCGCTCCAGCGCCTGTTCGGCACCCGTGTCCGCCTTGACGCCGAGCTTGCGCACGAGCCACGGCAGGGTCAGGCCCTGGAGGACGAGGGTGACCATGATGACGACGAAGGCGATGAAGACGATCTCGTCACGGCCGGGGAAGGGCTTGCCGTCGTCCGTCTCCAGCGGGATGGCGAGCGCCAGAGCGACGGAGGCCACCCCGCGCATCCCGGCCCACCACATGACGACGGTCTCGCGCACGCTGGTGGGGATCTCCTCGCTGACGTCACGCCGGGTGTGCAGCCGCTTGGCGAGCCAGCTGGCAGGCAGCAGCCACACCAGGCGTACGCCGACGACGACCGCCGCGACGGCGAGCCCCCAGCCCAGCAGGCGCAGTTCGCGTCCGTCGGCGGTGCCGAAGACGTTGTGGAGTTCGAGGCCGATCAGGCCGAAGGCGACGCCGGTGACGAGGGTGTCGACGATCTCCCAGAAGGACCGGCCGGTGAGCCGCCCCAGGACGTCGTCGGCGTCCGCGGTGTGCTCGGCGAGGAACAGCGCCGTGGTGAGGACGGCGAGGACACCCGAGCCCATCAGCTCCTCGGCGAGTACGTAGCTGACGAACGGCACGAGCAGGGTCAGGCCGACCTGGAGGGTCGCGTCGCCCAGATACCCCATCAGCTTGATGGTGAGCCAGCCGAGGACGAAGCCGACGACCACGGCGACCACGGCGGACAGGACGAGCAGACCGAACGCGGCGGGCAGGGAGAAGGTTCCGCTGACGGCGGCGGCGATGGCGACGTGGTAGAGCACGATGGCCGTGACGTCGTTGAACAGCCCCTCGCCCTCCAGCACCGAGACGAGCCTGCGCGGCAGTCCGACCGAGCCGGCGACGGCGGTCGCCGCGACCGGGTCGGGCGGGGCCACGAGCGCGCCGAGGGCCACGGCGGCGGCGATGGGCAGGCCGGGCACCAGCGCGTTGGCGACCGTGGCGACGGCCGCCGTCGTGACGAAGACGAGGGCGACGGCCAGCAGGAAGATCGGCCGCCGGTTGGCCGCGAACTGCCGCCAGGAGGTGCGCTGCACCGAGGCGTAGAGCAACGGCGGCAGAAGGGCGGGGAGGATGAACTCCGGTGGGATCTCCACATCCGGGACGAAACTGGCGAAGGCCAGGACGATCCCGGCCAGTGTCATCAGAATCGGTGCCGGGAGGCGCAGGCGCTCCCCGAGCGGCACCGTGACCACCGCCCCCAGCAGGAGCAGGAGCAGGAGTGCCATCTGGTCCACGTTGTGCCTTCCGCAGCGCGCCGGGCCTCCGGGGCCCGCTGATCAGCCGGTGAGGGCTCCAGCGTGCCACGCGTGGGCCCCGGGCCTGCGACGCCCCCTGCGGACCTAGTGTCGCGGCGCCGACGGTCGGAGCACCCGGCGCATGGCCCGGTGGGGGATCCCCGCATCCGGGAACTCGGGGCCGTACGCGGCGTAGCCGAGCCGCTCGTAGAAGCCCAGGGCGTGCGTCTGGGCGTGCAGGTCGACGGCGGCCAGACCCAGCGCGCGGGCCTCCGTCTCTATGGCCCTGACCAGCGCGGCGCCGACGCCGAGGCCCCTGGCCCCGCTGGTCACCGCGAGACGGCCGAGCGAGCCGACGGAGAGGTCACCACCGGTCCTGTCCGATGCTCCCTCGCCGTGCAGCAGCCGCCCGGTGCCGAGCGCGGTGCCGTCAGCGGCCACGGCGACGACGTGCACGGCGGTGGCGTCATGGGCGTCGTACTCGATCTCCTCGGGCACCTGCTGCTCACCGACGAAGACGTCCTTGCGGACCTGGAAGCACGCGGCGAGGTCGCTCTCGTCGAGTGCCCTGCGGGTGCTGTACGGGGCGGCGGGCCGGGGGGTCATTCGCTCTCTGCCACGATCGTGTCGAGGGCGTGGCGCAGGTCGTCCGGGTAGCCGCTCTCGAATTCGACCCAGCTGCCGTCGGCCGGGTGCTCGAAGCCGAGCCGGACCGCGTGGAGCCACTGGCGGGTCAGGCCGAGGCGCTTGGCCAGCGTGGGGTCGGCGCCGTAGGTCAGGTCGCCGACGCAGGGGTGGCGGTGTGCGGACATGTGCACGCGGATCTGGTGTGTGCGCCCTGTCTCCAGCTTGATGTCGAGCAGGCTGGCCGCGCGGTAGGCCTCGATGAGGTCGTAGTGCGTCACGGAGGGCTTGCCCTCGGCGGTGACGGCCCACTTGTAGTCGTGCTGCGGGTGGCGGCCGATGGGGGCGTCGATGGTGCCGCTCATCGGGTCGGGGTGGCCCTGCACCAGCGCGTGGTACTTCTTCTCGACGACCCGGTCGCGGAACTGTGCCTTGAGCAGGGTGTAGGCCCGCTCGGACTTGGCCACGACCATCAGACCCGAGGTCCCGACGTCCAGCCGGTGCACGATGCCCTGGCGCTCGGCGGCGCCCGACGTCGAGATGCGGTAGCCGGCCGCGGCGAGGCCGCCGATGACGGTGGTGCCGGTCCAGCCGGGACTGGGGTGGGCGGCCACACCGACCGGCTTCATGATCACGACTATGTCGTCGTCGTCGTGGACGATCTCCATGCCATCGACGGGTTCGGCGACGATCTGGACCGGAGCGGGCGCCTGGGGCATCTCCACCTCCAGCCAGGCACCGCCGTGCACCCGCTCGGACTTCCCGGCCACCGCGCCGTCCACCTGTACCTTCCCGGCAGCGGCCAGCTCGGCGGCCTTGGTGCGGGAGAAACCGAACATCCGGGAGATGGCGGCGTCGACACGCTCGCCCTCCAGGCCGTCGGGTACGGGCAGGGTGCGGACCTCGGGATACGTACTCACCAGTCGAGTATGCCTTGCGCGCACTAGTCCTTGTGCACGGTGCCGTCGGGGTCGAGGCCCTTGAAGGAAAGGATCACGATGAGGATTCCGCCGCAGACGATCGCGGAGTCGGCGAGGTTGAAGACGGCGAAGTGCGCGGGGGCGATGAAGTCGACCACCGCGCCCTTGAAGACGCCGGGCGCACGGAAGATGCGGTCGGTGAGATTTCCGAGCGCCCCGCCGAGCAGCAGCCCGAGGGCGATGGCCCAGGGCAGGCTGTAGAGCTTGCGGGAGAGCCGGACGATCACGATGATCACGACGGCCGCGATGGCCGTGAAGATCACGGTGAACGCCTCGCCGATCCCGAAGGCGGCGCCCGCGTTACGGATCGCGTCGAACTTCAGCCAGTCGCCGATGAGCTCGACCGGCTCCTGGTGCTCCAGCTTCGCGACCACGATCATCTTGCTGATCAGGTCCAGGAGATAGGCCAGGACGGCCGCCCCGAGGAGGACCGGGATCTTCTTCCTGCCCCGGCCGCTGCCCGGCTCGTCGCTGCCGGCCTCGTGGCTGCCCGGCTTGCCGCTGCCGGCCGGGGTCGAGCCCTCGGCGGGCTGCTGGGGCTCAGCCCCGTCGACCCCCTCGGCATCAGGGATATCCGGCGTACCGATGATGCTCTCCGCCTCTGCCACGTGAGTCCCTCAACCTAGGTGCCTGACTGAGGACGAGGGTACGACACACCCGGGCGATCAGGGAGCGACCGGGGTCCGGCACCCACGTCGCGAGGCGGAGATTCGGGTCTCTCGCTCGGATCAGCCGCGCCGCTCCTGCTTCTGCTTGTCCTCCACGCAGAGCGTCGCCCGGGGGAAGGCCTGCATCCTGGCCTTGCCGATCGGCTTGCCGCAGACCTCGCAGAGCCCGTAGGTCCCCGCGTCGAGCCGTGCGAGAGCCCGCTCGGTCTGCTCCAGGGTCTCCTGGGAGTGGGCCGCCAGGGACAGCTCGTGCTCCCTGGTGATGTTCTTCGTGCCGGTGTCCGCGTCGTCGTCCCCGGCGCCGTCCCCTGAGTCACGCATCAGCCCGGCCAGCGCCGCGCCCGACGCCTCCAACTCGGTGCGCAGCCGCTCGGCCTCGCCGGCCAGCTCGGTCCGGGCCGCTTCGGCCTCCTCCGGGGTCCAGGGGTCCTCCCCCGGCCTGACCGCCAGGTCTCCGGCCGCCGTCGCCAGGCCGGCCCTGGCCGGGGACACCGCGGTCGCGGTGCCCTCTCCGACAGCCGTGGTCCGGGCCGCGCTCTTCTTGGCTACCACCGTGTGGGCTCCTGTCTGCTCGGCGGCCTGGGTCGCCCCCGTGGCCTTCTCCGACGCCTTCTTGGCCGTGCTCTTCTTCGCCGCGCTCTTCTTCCCGGCGGCCTTACTGACCGGCTTCTCCCCGCCCGTGTCGGTCTTCTTCGCCACCATGGCCGCGGCCCCTTCACATATTGTGATCTTGCACGCGAATCGTGCTGGGACGATAAATCGACCCCAGCCCCGCGGCAACGGGGCACGCCGCCGGTTCGTCCCTCCCCGTCGCCGGGCAGGGACACACCTGCAACCGTTGTGCCCAGCTCCCCGCCCGGTAATCCGCCCCGTGCGCTCTCCGGATATGTCGTCGGGCCCGACTGGCCATTCGGGTCAAGCACCGCCTGTGGATAAACCGGTCGGCCGTCGACGCCACGGGCCCGTACACTGGCCGCAGCGAGAGGCATGGATGGGACGAGTAGCGTCGTACGCAGCCAGGAGCGACCCGGGGACGGTGGGAGCCCGGGGGCGAGCGCGCCGTGAAGATCACCCCGGAGCCGCCGGAAGAACGCTTTGGACCGTGGGCGGAGCCCATCGGCACAAGGCCAATAGACCCGGCATCGCGACCCCAATGAGGGGGCCGTGGGCGCACGCCCGTGGCCAAGGAGGGTGGTACCGCGGGAGCTGATCCGGCTCTCGTCCCTCCGACG
The DNA here is from genome assembly GCF_040650935.1 of Streptomyces sp. NPDC048565. Lineage (NCBI taxonomy): Bacteria > Bacillati > Actinomycetota > Actinomycetes > Kitasatosporales > Streptomycetaceae > Streptomyces > Streptomyces sp. NPDC048565. The sequence continues at coordinate 106,910 of NZ_JBEZIH010000003.1, read as the reverse complement.
GAAGTGGAAGACGTCCGCCGGAGGAAGCCCGCACATGACATCGCCGCAGTACCGCCAGGTACCCGCCCAGGTCGACCTGCCCGCCCTCGAGCACGCCGTGCTCGACTTCTGGCACGACAGCAAGGTCTTCGCCAAGAGCCTCGACCGGTCCGAGGGCCGCCCCGAGTGGGTCTTCTACGAGGGCCCGCCGACCGCCAACGGCATGCCGGGGGCCCACCACATCGAGGCCCGCGTCTTCAAGGACGTCTTCCCGCGCTTCCGCACCATGCAGGGCTACCACGTCGGCCGCAAGGCCGGCTGGGACTGTCACGGCCTGCCGGTCGAGCTCGCGGTGGAGAAGGAGCTGGGCTTCAACGGCAAGAAGGACATCGAGGCCTACGGCATCGCCGAGTTCAACGCGAAGTGCCGTGAGTCCGTGACCCGCCACACCGACGCCTTCACCGAGCTCACGACCCGCATGGGGTACTGGGTCGACCTGGACGACGCCTACCGCACGATGGACCCGGAGTACGTCGACTCCGTGTGGTGGTCGCTGAAGGAGATCTTCGACAAGGACCTGCTGGTCCAGGACCACCGCGTCGCCCCCTGGTGCCCGCGCTGCGGCACCGGCCTCTCGGACCACGAGCTCGCCCAGGGGTACGAGACGGTCGTCGACCCCTCGGTCTTCGTACGCTTCCCGCTGACGAGCGGACCGCTGGCCGGCGAGGCCGCGCTGCTCGTCTGGACGACGACCCCCTGGACCCTGGTCTCCAACACCGCCGTCGCCGCGCACCCCGACGTCACCTACGTCGTCGCGACGGACGGCGAGGAGAAGCTCGTCGTCGCCCGGCCACTGCTGGAGAAGGCGCTCGGCGAGGGCTGGGAGCTCACCGGCGAGACCTTCACCGGCCGCGAGATGGAGCGCTGGACGTACGAACGCCCGTTCCAGCTCGTGGAGTTCCCGAGCGAGGCGCACTACGTCGTCAACGCCGATTACGTCACGACCGAGGACGGCACGGGTCTGGTCCACCAGTCCCCCGCGTTCGGCGCCGACGACCTCCAGGTCTGCCGTGCGTACGGCCTTCCGGTGGTGAACCCGGTCCGCCCCGACGGCACCTTCGAGGAGGACCTCCCGCTGGTCGGCGGGGTCTTCTTCAAGAAGGCCGACGAGGCCCTCACCGAGGACCTGGCCGCGCGCGGCAAGCTCTTCCGCCACGTCCCGTACGAGCACAGCTACCCGCACTGCTGGCGCTGCCACACGGCCCTGCTGTACTACGCGCAGCCGTCCTGGTACATCCGAACGACCGCGATCAAGGACCGGCTCCTCCAGGAGAACGAGAAGACCAACTGGTTCCCCGACTCGGTCAAGAACGGCCGCTTCGGCGACTGGCTGAACAACAACGTCGACTGGGCGCTCTCCCGTAACCGCTACTGGGGCACCCCGCTGCCGATCTGGCGCTGCGAGGACGACCACCTCACCTGCGTCGGTTCGCGCGCGGAACTCACCGAGTTGACGGGTACCGACCAGTCGGCACTCGACCCGCACCGCCCGTTCATCGACGAGATCACGTTCACCTGCTCGCAGGAGAACTGCCAGCTGGAGGCGTACCGCGTCCCCGAGGTCATCGACGCCTGGTACGACTCGGGTTCGATGCCCTTCGCTCAGTGGGGCTACCCGCACAAGAACAAGGAGATCTTCGAGAGCCGCTACCCGGCGCAGTTCATCTCGGAGGCCATCGACCAGACGCGCGGGTGGTTCTACACGCTGATGGCGGTCGGCACCCTGGTCTTCGACAAGTCCAGTTACGAGAACGTGGTCTGCCTGGGCCACATCCTCGCCGAGGACGGCCGGAAGATGTCCAAGCACCTGGGCAACACCCTCGAACCGATCCCGCTGATGGACCAGCACGGCGCCGACGCGGTCCGCTGGTTCATGGCGGCAGGCGGCTCCCCCTGGGCGGCGCGCCGCGTGGGCCACGGCACCATCCAGGAGGTCGTCCGCAAGACGCTCCTCACGTACTGGAACACGGTGGCCTTCCAGGCCCTGTACGCCCGTACGTCGAACTGGGCGCCCTCCGCGTCCGATCCGGCGCCCGCCGACCGCACGGTCCTGGACCGCTGGTTGCTGAGCGAGCTCAACATCCTGGTGGACGAGGTCACCAAGGCCCTGGAGGGGTACGACACCCAGCGCGCCGGCAAGCTGCTGTCGGCGTTCGTGGACGACCTGTCCAACTGGTATGTCCGCCGTTCGCGCCGCCGCTTCTGGCAGGGCGACGCGTCGGCGCTGCGCACGCTGCACGAGGTCGTGGAGACGATCACGCAGCTGATGGCCCCGCTGACGCCGTTCATCACGGAGCGGGTCTGGCAGGACCTGATCGTCCCCGTCACCCCGGACGCCCCGGAGTCGGTGCACCTGTCGTCGTGGCCGAAGGCGGACACGGCCGCGGTCGACCCGGTGCTCTCCACGCAGATGGCGCTGGTGCGCCGGCTGGTGGAGCTCGGCCGTGCGACACGTGCCGAGTCGGGGGTCAAGACCCGCCAGCCGCTGTCACGGGCCCTGGTCGCGGCCTCGGGCTTCGACGCGCTCACCCCGGAGCTGCGTGCGCAGATCACGGAGGAGCTGAACGTCTCCTCGCTGGCCTCGCTCTCGGATGTCGGCGGCTCGCTGGTCGACACCACGGCGAAGGCCAACTTCCGCGCCCTGGGCAAGCGGTTCGGCAAGGGCGTCCAGGCGGTGGCCAAGGCCGTCGCGAACGCCGACGCGGCGGCCCTCTCCCTCGCCCTGCGCGAGGGCACGGCCTCGGTGGAGGTCGACGGCGAGCTGATCACGCTCGCCCCCGACGAGGTCATCATCACGGAGACCCCCCGCGAGGGCTGGTCGGTGGCGTCCGACTCGGGTGCGACCGTCGCCCTGGACCTGGAGATCACCCCGGAGCTGCGGGCGGCCGGACTGGCCCGTGACGCGATCCGGCTGATCCAGGAGGCGCGCAAGAACAGCGGTCTGGACGTGGCGGACCGGATCGCGGTCCGCTGGACGTCCACGTCCCCCGGGACGGCCGAGGCACTGACCGCGCACGCCGGCCTGATCGCGGACGAGGTGCTCGCCCTGGACTACGCCGAGGGCGAGGCGGACGACACGTACGGCGCCCCGTTCGAGGACGAGGGCCTTTCGCTGACGTTCCGCCTCCGCAGGACGGAGCGGTAACCAGCGGCAGGCAGGGGCCCGGCCGAGCACTCGGCCGGGCCCCTCGCAATTGCGCCAAGCCCGCACAGTCAAGCCCTCCGACGATTGAGGAGCGGGGATCCGGGGGCAGAGACCCCGGTCACGGGACGGGGCGGGTAGGGGACAAGCCCCGCGCAGCGGCCCCGGCCTCGCCCTCACACGGCAAAGGGCCGGGCCCCGGGGAACACCCCGGGGCCCGGCCCTTTGCCTGCCGACGGCTACGCGCTCAGCGAGCGCGACCCGCTCAGTTGTCGTCCTCGTCGATGAGGAACCCACGCATCGGCGAGGGCGCCTGCTGCATCGGCTGCGGCGCCTGCGGCCGCACCGGCGCCATCGGCTGCGTCATCGCGGGCGACATCTGCTGCTGACCGCCGTAGGACGGGCCACCGCCCATCGACTGGTTGCCGCCGCCCATCTGCTGGTTGCCGTGACCACCGTGGGTGCCGCCCATGGTGTGCCCCATCGCACCCGCACCGGCCGGAGCCAGCGAAGGCGACGGCGGCAGCGAGGCAGCGGCGGGGGTACGCGGCGGGGCCAGTGAGTCGTCGGCCTGGGTCTCCAGCTGACGCAGCTGGCTCTCCAGGTAGGACTTCAGACGGGTCCGGTACTCGCGCTCGAAGCCACGCAGGTCCTCGACCTTGCGCTCCAGCGTCGCGCGGGCCGACTCCAGCGAGCCCATCGCCACGCGGTGCTTCTCCTGCGCGTCCCGCTCCAGGGCGTCCGCCTTGGCACGGGCGTCACGCTCGAGACCCTCGGCACGGCTGCGCGCCTCACCGACGATCTTGTTGGCCTCGGAACGGGCCTCCGCGATCGCCTGGTCGGCGGTCTGCTGGGCAAGGGAGAGGACACGGGCGGCACTGTCGCCGCCGGGGCCCTGACCGGGCTGCTGCATCTGCTGTTGCTGCTGCTGCATCTGCTGTTGCATCTGCTGCTGCTGCGGGGCGTGACCGCCCATGGGGCCGCCCTGCATCGGGCCGCCCATGGGACCGCCCTGCATCGGACCGGGGCCGTGCGGGCCCTGCGGACCGGGACCGTGGCCGCCCTGGGGGCCATGACCGCTGGGACCGGCAGGCAGCTGCGGAGCGCCACCGGGCAGCTGGGGGGGACCCATCTGCGGGGGCTGCTGCTGCTGTACCGGCGGACCCGATATGGCGGCGGGCACCGGGGCCCCTGGCCGATCCTGCGGCTCAGGCGGTTTACGCATTCCCTGCTGTTGCTGGTTCTGCTGCTGGTTCTGCGCAGCCGCACGCGTGGCAGCGGCCAGCTTGGCGCGCAGGTCCTCGTTCTCACGGAGCAGACGCGTCAGTTCCGACTCGACCTCGTCGAGGAAGGCATCGACCTCGTCCTCGTCATAGCCTTCTCGGAGGCGGACGGTCGTGAACTGCTTGTTCCGCACGTCCTCGGGGGTCAGCGGCATCTCTTCTTCACCTCTACGTAGTCGTCGGCAGTCGGCAAGACCGTATCGTTCACACGCTGCTCGCAAGCTTGCCCACGAACTGGAGCAGAATGTAGACGATGATCATCAGAACGAAGAAGGACAGGTCAAGTGCCACGCCCCCGAGACGCAACGGCGGTATGAACCGCCGCAGAAGCTTCAACGGTGGATCCGTGACAGTGTAAGTGCCCTCGAGAACGACCACCATCGCCTTGCCTGGCTGCCATGAACGTGCGAACTGGAAGACATAGTCCATGACCAGCCGGAAGATCAGCACGATGAGGAAACACATCAGCGCGATATAGACCACATCCAGTGCGACGCCCATGTCTCGCGCTTCCCTCTCCCCTGGCTCTCGTAGCCCCGGCCTCCCGGCCGGGTTGTTCCCGGTGTTCTCAGCTCTGGTTGAAGAACCCGCCCTCTGCGATGCGGGCCTTGTCCTCCGCCGTGACATCGACGTTAGCAGGCGACAACAGGAACACCTTCTGCGTCACGCGCTCAATGCTGCCATGGAGACCGAAGACGAGTCCCGCGGCAAAGTCGACAAGTCGCTTCGCATCCGTGTCGTCCATCTCCGTGAGATTCATGATCACCGGAGTGCCTTCGCGGAAGTGTTCCCCGATGGTACGGGCCTCGTTGTAGGTCCTGGGGTGCAGCGTGGTGATCCGGTAGGGCTCCCGCTCGGACACGACCTTGGGCATGATCACCGGTGCGTTCTTCTCCATGTTCGGGCGGTCAGGTGTGATGGATGCCACGGGGGCGATTCGGGCGGGTCGTCCGCTTTCCGCCGGGAGCTGAACCGGTTCGCGCGGCGCGGGCGGCTGTACCGCTCGCACCGGTTCGTCCCGTTCCCGCTCCACCGGGTGCGCGGGCTGATGCCGACGCCGGTCCCGCTCGGGCTCCGGCTCGGGTTCGAATTCGTCGTCGGGGTCGAACCCCGGACCGTCGTACCCATCGTCCTCCACGAGGCCGAGGTAGACCGCCATCTTGCGCATCGCGCCGGCCATGCTCCGAGTCCTCCGCTCTGTGGTGGATCGGCATTCGTGTCACCAAGTGCCCGAGATCCACGTCGGTCTGCCCGCGTGGAGCGGGAATGACCATATTTTCTGCTGTGGTCCGACTTGCTTCGCGACGTTACCCGAGCCGGGGTCGGACTCCGAGTACCGCCGTACCGACGCGTACATGTGTCGCTCCGGCCGCGATCGCGTCCTCGAGATCCGCGCTCATCCCAGCAGAGACCATGTTCGCAGCCGGATGGTTCCCGCGCAGGCCGGATGAGAATTCCATCAGGCGGTCGAACGCGGCGCGTTGCCGGCCCGCGTAGGGGCCTGCGAGCGGGGCCACGGTCATCAGGCCGTCGAGCCTGAGCCCGGGTGCCTCTTCCACCGCCGCCGCCAACTCCTCGATCGCGTCGGGCGCGACACCGCCCCGGTCCCCGCGCTCGCCGCTCTCCGCGTCGAGGGCGACCTGGATGAGGCAGCCGAGCTCACGCTCACGCCGTACCGCCGACGCCGAGAGAGCCGTGACCAGCTTCACGCGGTCCACCGACTGCACCACATCGGCATAACCAGTCACAGAACGGACCTTATTGGTCTGTAGCTGTCCGACGAAATGCCACGTGAGCGACAGATCCGCACAAGCCTCGGCTTTTGGCGCCGCGTCCTGGTCACGGTTCTCCGCGACCTGGCGCACACCGAGTTCGTGCAGAATGCGCACATCGCTCGCGGGGTAGGTCTTGGTGACCACGATGAGGGTCACTTCCTCCCGCTTGCGGCCGGAGGAGGCGCACGCCGAAGCGATGCGTTCCTCCACATGTGCCAGATTTGCCGCGAGTCGATCCCTGCGATCCGTCATGCCCTATCAGTCCAACCAGACATATCCGGCGAGCCGTCCCGTGGTGCGGTCGCGGCGGTACGAGAAATGGTCGCCGGATTCCAGCGTGCAGGACGGTGACCTGTGCCGGCTCCCGACGCCGAGCTCGGCGAGCTGGGCATGGACACCGGCGGTGACATCCACCGCCGGGGTTCCCCAGGAAGTCTGCGACCATGCCGCCGGGACGACCCCGGCGACCTCCGCGCGCATCTGCTCCGGGACCTCGTAACACCGTCCGCAGACGGCAGGTCCGGTCTGCGCGGTGATCCGGGACGGTTCGGCGCCGAGTGCCACCATGGCCTCGACGGCGGCCGGTACGACACCCGCGACCAGACCGGGACGCCCCGCGTGGGCGGCCGCGACCACACCGGCCGCCGGATCCGCGAGCAGTACGGGCGTGCAGTCGGCGGTGAGCACCGCGAGCGGGAGTCCGCGTCGAGCCGTCACCACCGCGTCCACGGCGGGAATGTCGGAAAGATCACCCCAGGGGCCGTCGACGACGGCCACGTCCCGCCCGTGCACCTGGTTCATCCAGACCACCCGGGCCGGGTCGAGGCCGAGCGAACGGGCGGCACGCTCACGGTTCACGCCGACGGCGGCGGGGTCGTCGCCGACCGCACCGCCGAGGTTGAGCTCCTCGTACGGAACGGCGCTCACTCCGCCCCACCTGTCGGTGAAGGCGAAATGGGCGCCGCCCGCCGAAGACTCCGCGGCTCTCACCGCGTGCTGCGGACCTATCACTTCAAGAAGTCCGGTACGTCCAGCTCTTCGGCCTGGTTGTCCTGGTAGGGACGGGCCGTCGGGACGTGCGGCGGGTTGACCGGCGGCAGCGAGGTCTCGTTCGCCACCGGCGCGGGCTCGGCCGGTGCCTGGGGCTCCTCACGCGTGGGCACGGAGCCCAGTCCGCCGGGCTGGCGCGTGGGCTCGGAGGGCCGGGACTGCGTTGCGCCCTCCTCACGCTTGCCGGAGCTCGCCCCGAGGACGTTCTCCCGGCGGGTCGGCGGCTGTCCGCCGTCGAAGCCCGCGGCGATGACGGTGACCCGCACCTCGTCGCCGAGCGCGTCGTCGATGACCGCGCCGAAGATGATGTTCGCCTCGGGGTGGGCCGCCTCGCTCACCAGTTGGGCGGCCTCGTTGATCTCGAAGAGACCGAGGTCGCTGCCGCCGGAGATCGAGAGCAGGACACCGCGGGCGCCGTCGATGGACGCCTCCAGGAGCGGCGAGGAGATCGCCATCTCCGCGGCGGCGACAGCGCGGTCGTCGCCACGGGCCGATCCGATACCCATGAGCGCCGATCCGGCCTCGGACATGACCGACTTCACGTCGGCGAAGTCGAGGTTGATCAGTCCCGGGGTGGTGATGAGGTCGGTGATGCCCTGGACACCCGAGAGCAGCACCTGGTCGGCCGACTTGAACGCGTCGAGCACGCTGACCTGGCGGTCCGAGATGGACAGCAGCCGGTCGTTGGGAATGACGATGAGGGTGTCGACCTCTTCGCGGAGTTCGGCGATGCCGTCCTCCGCCTGGTTCGCGCGTCGCCGGCCCTCGAAGGTGAACGGGCGTGTGACCACGCCGATCGTCAGGGCGCCCAGCGAGCGAGCGATGTTGGCGACGACGGGTGCGCCGCCGGTGCCGGTGCCGCCGCCTTCGCCGGCGGTGACGAAGACCATGTCGGCCCCCTTGAGGACCTCCTCGATCTCCTCACGGTGGTCCTCTGCCGCCTTACGACCGACGGCCGGGTTCGCCCCGGCGCCGAGGCCACGGGTGAGTTCACGGCCGACGTCGAGCTTGACGTCGGCGTCGCTCATCAACAGTGCTTGCGCATCGGTGTTGATCGCGATGAACTCGACGCCCTTGAGACCGACCTCGATCATTCGGTTGATGGCATTGACACCACCGCCGCCGACACCGATGACCTTGATGACTGCGAGGTAGTTCTGCGGTGCTGCCACGTCGAAGGCCTCTCGCCTCGAGTTACGTGTCGTCGCTTCGCGGTAGTCCCGCCGCGACGACGGATGCCGATTGGGTCGGTCCGAACGCCGACCCAAACCCTAACCTTGAAGTTCAGGGTTACCAGTGTGTCTGTTTCTTGGACTCTTCCGAACAGGACACTAAGTCGACAAGTGGCGCACGTTCAACGAACACGCCGAACCTCCCGTTTTTCTTTTCACCCTATGTGATCACCCGTAGCGCTGACCAACCAGGGGGCTGGCCAGGCCAAACGTGCGTCAACTCTTCGATACCGCAGGGGCGGTGGGGGCACTCACGTCGAAGTGTCCCGCTTTGGGAGACGCTTTCATGAGAGCGGTGAGCACCCGCGCCTTCACGGGACCTTCCTCACCGCTTCCCCACATCACCGTGCGTCCACCGGTCAGTTCCAGGACGACGGAGTCGTACGAGGTGACCCGCACGGTCCGGGTCTCCCCCGCCACCTTCCCCGGAAGGTCTCCCGCGACGCCGACCGCCTCCCGCAGCAGACGGTCACTGCCGAAGCGGCGCAGACTAGCCGACTGACCCGGCGTCAATTTCAGCAGCGGCACATGCGGTGGCGCTTTGTCAATAGTCGCGAAGCGCACGCCTTTTGCGTCCACTTCAATGAACTTTCCGCCCTTTTCGACCAACAGAACCGGTTTCCGTTCGGTCACTTTAAGGCTGACACCGTGCGGCCATGACCGCACGACATCCACAGAATCGACACGAGGCAACTTCTGGCGCAACCGGTCCGCGATCGCGTCGGTGTCCACGGAGATGAGCGGAGAACCGACCGGAGCCGCCGCGGTGGCCTCCACCTCGGTCCGGGTCAGGACGTCGGTGCCGCTGGTCGTCACACGCTCAAGCCGCAGCCAGGACGAGCCGTAGAGCACCCAGACGGTCGCCGCGGCGACCAGCGCGAGGCCGGCCGCGGCCAGGACAAGCCGCGTACGGCCGGTCAGCCTTCGCCCCTGGGGGCCGATGTGCGGCGGGCGGGCCGGGGTGTCGGCCCGCCCGGCCTCGCCGCGCTGGGCGGTCGTCGGTCCGGCCACGCTCGCTCCTTCGCCGGGCCCGGGGCGACGCCCCGGGCCTGCGTCGCCTCAGCCCTTACGGCGTGCGGCAATCGCTTCGTACACCATGCCGACGAGCAGGTCGTCGGCGTCCCGTCGCCCGAACTCCGCGGCGGCACGGGACATCTCGTACAGCCGGTGCGGGTCCGAGAGCACCGGAAGGACGTTGCCCTGCACCCATTCCGGAGTGAGCGCCGCGTCGTCCACCAGCAGACCACCGCCGGCGTTGACCAGCGGCTGGGCGTTGAGCCGCTGTTCGCCGTTGCCGATCGGCAACGGGACGTAGGCGGCGGGCAGCCCGACGGCCGACAGCTCGGCGACGGTCATCGCACCCGCGCGGCAGAGCATCATGTCGGCCGCGGCGTACGCGAGATCCATCCGGTCCACGTACGGTACCGGGATGTAGGGCGGCATCCCGGGCATGTTGTCGATACGCGGCAATTCGTTCTTCGGGCCGACCACATGCAGGATCTGGATTCCGGACCGCTGGAGCAGCGGAGCGATCCGCTGGACGACCTCGTTGAGGTGGCGGGCGCCCTGCGAACCCCCGGAGACGAGCAGCGTCGGCAGGTTGGGGTCGAGGCCGAAGGCGGCACGCGCCTCGGGGCGGACCCTGGCCCGGTCGAGGGTGGCGATGGTCCTGCGCAGCGGGATGCCGATGTAGCGGGCACCGCGCAGCTTGCTGTCGGGGGTGGAGACGGCGACCCCGTGGGCGTACCGGGAGCCGATCTTGTTCGCCAGGCCCGGCCTCGCGTTGGCCTCGTGGACGACGATCGGGACCCCGACGCGCTTGGCGGCCAGATAGCCGGGCAGGGCGACGTAGCCGCCGAAGCCGACCACGCAGTCCGCCTTGGTGCGCTCCAGGATCTGCTCGGCGGCCTTGATGGTGCCGCGCAGCCGCCCCGGGACGGTGATCAGCTCCGGTGTGGGCTTGCGCGGCAGCGGTACGGCGGGGATCAGTGCCAGTTCGTACCCCCGCTCGGGTACGAGCCTGGTCTCGAGTCCGCGTTCCGTGCCGAGGGCAGTGATTCCCACGGTCGGGTCCTGCCTCCGCAGGGCGTCTGCGAGGGCAAGCGCGGGCTCGATGTGCCCGGCGGTCCCCCCGCCGGCGAGTACGACATGCACCGAAATTCACCGCTCTCCGGACGGACGCTTCATGACGCGCCGTCTCATCGTCTTCCATCTGACCCCGGGCCTCCGCATGGCCAGGGCCGCTCTCGCCGCGGGGTCCTCTCGCGCGAAGGCGATCAGGAGTCCGACAGCGAACATGGTCGGCAGCAGGGCGGAGCCCCCGTAGGAGAACAGCGGCAACGGGACACCGGCGATCGGCAACAGGCCGAGCACCGCACCGATGTTGATCACGGCCTGCGCCGTGATCCAGGTGGTCACGCCTCCCGCTGCGTACCTCACGAAGGGGTCCTCCGTGCGTCCGGCCACGCGGATACCCGCATAGCCTAGAGCCGCGAAGAGGGCCAGTACCGACAGCGTCCCCGCCAGGCCCAGTTCCTCCCCGGTGATGGCGAAGATGAAGTCGGTGTGCGGTTCCGGGAGTTGACCCCATTTTTCCACACTCGCACCGAGACCGGAACCGAACCATCCGCCGGAGGCGAGCGCGTAGATTCCATGCACCGCCTGCCAGCACGAGTCGCCGGGTCCTGGCTCGGACGCGCCGATGCAGCCGAGCCGGGACATCCGGTTGGGACTGGTCTTGATGAGCAGGAATCCGATGAGCGCCGCGGAGGCCAGCACACCGGCGAAGAGCCTGGTGGGAGCGCCGGCCAGCCAGAGCAGCCCGAAGAGGATCGCGGTGAGGATGATCGCGGTGCCCATGTCGCCGCCGAGCATGATCAGTCCGAGCAGCATGAAGGCGACCGGCACGAGCGGCACGAGCATGTGCTTCCACTGGGCCAGCAGCCGCTTGTCCTGCTTGCGGGCGAGCAGGTCCGCGCCCCAGAGGATGAGGGCGAGCTTGCCGAACTCACTGGGCTGGAGCTGGAAGGGGCCGCCGAGATAGATCCAGTTCTGGTTGCCGTTGACCGACATCCCTATCCCCGGCACCTGGACCAGGACCATCAGGAAGACCGTGCCCATGAGCAGCGGGTAGGCAAGCGCCCGGTGGAGTTTGAGGGGCATCCTGGTGGCCAGCAGCATCAGTGCGGCGCCGATCACGGCGGCGATGAACTGCTTACGGAAGAAGTACGTCCCGGGCCGCGCCAGCTCCAGCGCCTTGATCATCGAGGCGGAGTAGACCATCACGAGGCCGAGCACGGTGATCAGCAGGCTGGAGCCGAGGATCAGGTAGTACGCGGTCAGAGGGCGGTCCCAGGCCCGTCGGAGCCGCTCGTACGTCCGCCGCACCCCAGGACCCCGGCGCGGCTGCCTGCCGCCTGCCCCAGGCGCTCTCCCGGCACGCGGCACGGGAGGCCTCCGGGGGCCGGTGGCGGGCCGGCTCCGCAGGGCGAGCCCCGCGAGGGTGCCGGGGCCCGCGGGCAGCGGTGCGGCGAGCAGGGGCGGGGTGAGCGCCCGGCTGATCGCGGCGGTGGCTCGCGTGCGGCCGGCTCCGCGCGCGGCTGAGCTCTCGTCGGCCGGCATTGTCGCTGTCCCCTCCACTGCTCGTGACCGGGTCCCCTGACCCTCGGGTCCTCCGGGACAGTACGACGCGGGGACCGGGCCCGTCAGGCGCTCTCGGCGGCGAGTTGGCGGACCTCGTCCGCGAACGCCTCGCCCCGCTTGTTGTAGTTGACGAACATGTCCATCGACGCGCAGGCCGGGGCCAGCAGGACGGTGTCACCCGGCCGGGCCAGCCGTGCCGCTTCGCGTACCGCTGCGGACATCGCCCCAGTGTCGGTCCGTTCGAGGTCGACCACCGGTACCTCGGGGGCGTGTCGCGCCAGGGCTTCGCGGATCAGGGCCCGGTCGGCGCCCATCAGCACGGCGCCCCTGAGCCGCTTCGCGGCCCCGCCGACCAGCTCGTCGAAGGTGGCGCCCTTGGCGAGGCCGCCGGCGATCCAGACGATCGGGTCGTAGGCCGCGAGGGAGGCCTCGGCGGCATGGGTGTTGGTGGCCTTGGAGTCGTCGATGTAGGCGACGCCGGAGACATCAGCGACATGTTCGATGCGGTGGGCGTCAGGGCGGAAGGCCCGCAGCCCGTCCCGTACGGCGGCCGGCGGTACGCCGAAGGCGCGGGCCAGGGCCGCCGCCGCCAGGGCGTTGGCGATGTTGTGAGGGGCCGGAGGATTGACGTCGCCGGTCTCGGCGAGCTCCTGGGCCTGCTTCTGGCGGTCGGGGACGAACGCCCGGTCGACGAGGATGCCGTCGACCACGCCGAGTTGCGAGGGGCCCGGCGTGCCGAGGGTGAAGCCGATGGCCCGGCAGCCCTCCTCGACGTCGGCCTCGCGCACGAGGTCCTCCGTCGCCTTGTCCTGCGCGTTGTAGACGCAGGCGACGCTGTTGCCCTCGTAGATCCGGCCCTTGTCGGCGGCGTAGCCGGCCATGGAGCCGTGCCAGTCGAGGTGGTCGGGGGCCAGGTTCAGCACGGCCCCCGAGTGGGCCCGCAGCGAGGGCGCCCAGTGGAGCTGGTAGCTGGAGAGCTCGACGGCGAGCACGTCGTACGTCTCGTCGCCGAGCACCGCGTCCAGCAGGGACACCCCGATGTTGCCGACGGCGGCCGTGCGCAGGCCTGCCGCTTCGAGGATCGAGGCGAGCATCCGCACGGTCGTCGTCTTGCCGTTGGTACCGGTGACCGCGAGCCAGGGTGCCGCTTTCCTGCCGTCCCGGCCCCGCAGCCGCCAGGCGAGTTCGACGTCGCCCCAGACGGGTACGTCCGCATCGGCGGCCGCCAGGAAGAGCGGCTTGCCGGGCTTCCAGCCGGGGGCCGTGACCACGAGCTCGGTGGACTCGGGCAGGGTGTCGCCGTCGCCGAGGCGCACGGTGATGCCGAGGGCTTCCAGCTCCGCCGCCTGGGCGCGGGAGCGCTCGTCGTCGCCGTCGTTGACGACGGTGACGAGGGCTCCCCGCGCGTGCAGGGCGCGGGCGGCGGGAATACCGCTGACGCCGAGTCCGGCCACCGTGACGCGCTTGCCCCGCCAGTCCACGTCGCTCACTTCTTGGCTGCCCATCCCGCGTAGAAGAGGCCGAGTCCGACGATCACGCACATGCCCTGGATGATCCAGAAGCGGACCACGACAAGGACTTCGGACCACCCCTTGAGTTCGAAGTGGTGCTGGAGCGGTGCCATGCGGAAGACCCGCTTGCCGGTCGTCTTGAACGAGCCGACCTGGATGACCACCGACATGGTGATCATCACGAAGAGGCCGCCGAGGATCGCCATCAGGAACTCGGTGCGCGAGCAGATGGCGAGACCCGCGAGGGCGCCGCCGAGTGCCAGGGACCCCGTGTCACCCATGAAGATCTTCGCGGGCGATGTGTTCCACCACAGGAAGCCGAAGCAGGCACCCATCAGCGCCGAGGCCACGACCGCGAGGTCGAGTGGGTCTCTCACCTCGAAACAGGCTTCCGGGTTGGTGAGGGTGATCGCGTTGGCGCAGGACTCCTGGAACTGCCAGAGACCGATGAAGGTGTACGCGCCGAAGACCATCACCGAGGCGCCGGTGGCCAGGCCGTCCAGACCGTCCGTCAGGTTCACGCCGTTGGACATGGCCAGGATCATGAACAGCGCCCAGACGACGAACAGCACCGGTCCGATGGACCAGCCGAAGTCCTCGACGAAGGAGAGCCGGGTGGACGCCGGGGTGTTGCCCCTGAGGTCGGCGAACTGGAGCGAGAGAACGGCGAAGGCGATGCCGACGATCAGCTGCCCGGCCATCTTCGCCTTGGCGCGCAGGCCGAGCGAGCGCTGCTTGACGATCTTGATGTAGTCGTCGAGGAAGCCGACGAGGCCCATCCCTGCCATCAGGAACAGGACGAGGACGCCGGAGAAGCGGATGTCCGCGCCGGTGATCACGTGCGCGAGCAGGTACGCGATGATCGTCGCCAGGATGAAGGCGATACCACCCATGGTGGGCGTGCCCTGCTTGCTGCCATGGGTGCGCGGGCCGTCGTCCCGGATGAACTGCCCGTAGCCCTTGCGGGCCAGAAGTTTGATCAGCAGCGGTGTGCCGACCAGAGTCAGGAAGAGCCCTATGGCCCCTGCGAAGAGGATCTGCCTCATCGGACGGCGACCTCGCCCTCGGTCGTCTCCAGCAGTGCCAGGGCGACCTTCTCCAGGCCGACCGACCGGGACGCCTTCACCAGCACGACGTCTCCCGGGCGCAGTTCACTGCGCAACAGGTCGACGGCCGCCTGTGCGTCGGACACGTGCACCGACTCCTCACCCCACGAACCCTCGTTATATGCGCCCAGTTGCAGCCAGGAGGCTTCTGTTCCTCCGACAGCGACGAGCTTGCTGACGTTGAGCCGGACGGCGAGCCGCCCGACCGCGTCGTGCTCGGCGAGCGACACGTCGCCGAGCTCGGCCATCTGACCGAGCACCGCCCACGTGCGCCCCCCGTCCGCCTGTCGGGCCTTGCCCATGGCGGCCAAGGCACGGAGTGCGGCCTTCATGGATTCGGGGTTCGCGTTGTAGGCGTCATTGACGACCGTCACACCGTCCGGACGCTCGGTGACCTCCATGCGCCAGCGGGAGAGGGTGCCCGCTTCGGAGAGCGCATCGGCGATCTCGGTCACGGACATGCCCAACTCATGGGCGACGGCGGCCGCGGCGAGCGCGTTCGACACGTGGTGCTCACCGTACAGGCGCAAGGTCACGTCGCTGCACCCGGTGGGTGTGTGGAGCGCGAAAGCGGGGCGCCCGTCGCCGGTGAGCCGTACGTTCTCTCCCCGTACGTCCGCATCCGCGGCCTCTCCGAAGAGGAGCACCCGGGCTTTTGTGCGGGACGCCATGGCCCGCACGAGCGGATCGTCGGCGTTGAGGATCGCGGCGCCGTCCTCCGGGAGGACCTCGACGAGCTCGCCCTTGGCCTGGGCGATGGCCTCGCGGCTGCCGAACTCCCCGATGTGGGCGCTGCCCACGTTGAGGACCAGGCCGATCCGCGGAGGCGTCAGGTCGGCGAGGTAGTGGATGTGGCCGATACCGCGCGCGCCCATCTCCAGCACGAGATGGCGGGTTTCCGCCGTGGCGCGCAGCGCGGTGAGCGGCAGGCCGATCTCGTTGTTGAGGGAACCGGGTGTCCAGACCGTGGGTGCCTTGCGCTCCAGGATCTGGGCGATCAGGTCCTTCGTGGACGTCTTGCCCGCCGAACCGGTCAGCGCGACCACGGTGGTCCCGAGGCGTTCCACGGCGGCGCGGGCGAGCGCGCCGAGCGCGGCCACCACGTCGTCGACGACGATCGCCGGCACACCGACGGGACGGGCGGCGAGCACGGCCACCGCGCCGGCCTCGACGGCGCGGTGCGCGTAGTCGTGGCCGTCGACACGCTCGCCCGCGAACGCGGCGAACAGCGAGCCCTGCCGCACCTCCCGGGAGTCGATGACGACGGGTCCTGTGACGACGGCGGACGGGTCCGGGATGTCGTGCGGCTGCCCGCCGACGATTCCGGCGATCTCGGCGAGGGAAAGGGCGATCACTTGGTCATCCCTGACTGTTGTTCTCGGGGGTGTGTACGCGGCCCTCGGGGGCCTGCGCGGTGTCTGTGCGACCCAGGGAGCGTTCGATGGCCTCGCGCAGGACCTTGCGGTCGTCGAAGGGGCGTACCACTCCGTGGATGTCCTGGCCCTGCTCGTGTCCCTTTCCGGCCACCAGCACGGTGTCGCCGGCCTCGGCCCGGGCGACCGCGGCGGCGATGGCCGCGGCCCGGTCGGCCTCGACGAGCACGTCGCCGCGCTCGTGGACGGGCACCTCGGCCGCGCCGGAGAGCATCGCGGCGAGGATCGCGAGCGGGTCCTCCGAGCGGGGGTTGTCGGAGGTCAGCACGGCGGTGTCGGAGAGCCGTGCCGCGGCCGCGCCCATCGCACCGCGCTTCGTCGTGTCGCGGTCGCCGCCGCAGCCGAGCACGATGTGCACCCGGCCCTCGGTGACCTTCTGCAGGGAGCGCAGGACGGATTCGACGGCGTCGGTCTTGTGCGCGTAGTCGACGACCGCGAGGTACGGCTGTCCGGCGTCGACACGCTCCAGCCGGCCCGGCACGCCGGGGACGGCCGCGACGCCGTCGGCGGCGGTCTGCGGGTCGATGCCCGCGACGGCCAGGGTGACGATCGCGGCCAGGGTGTTGGCGACGTTGAACGGGCCGGGCAGCGGGGCCTTGGCGGTGATGCGCTCGCCCTTGGGGCCGATCACGGTGAAGGTGCTGTCCCGGGGGCCGACCTCGACGTCCTCGGCCCGCCATTCGGCGTCCGGGTGGCCCTCCGCGGAGAAGGTGACGACCGGGACGGACGCCTCGTCGACCAGCCTGCGACCGTACTCGTCGTCGAAGTTGACGACCCCGAGCTTGCTGCGCTGCGGGGTGAACAACTGCGCCTTCGCCTGGAAGTAGTCCTCCATCCCGGAGTGGAACTCCATGTGCTCCGGGCTGAGGTTGTTGAACACGGCGACGTCGAAGACACAGCCGTCGACCCGGCCGAGCACCAGGGCGTGGCTGGAGACCTCCATGGCGACCGCCTCGACCCCGCGTTCGCGCATGACGGCGAACAGGGCCTGGAGGTCGGTGGCCTCGGGCGTGGTGCGCTCCGACTTGATGCGCTCGTCGCCGATCCGCATCTCGACGGTGCCGATCAGTCCCGTGCTGCGTCCGGCGCCGCGCAGTCCGCCCTCGACGAGGTAGGCCGTGGTGGTCTTGCCGGACGTCCCGGTGATGCCGATCTGGAGGAGGCCGACGCCGGGCCGTCCGTAGATCTCGGCCGCGATGTCGCCCATCCGGCCGCGCGGGTCGTCGGTGACGAGGACCGGGAGGCCGGTGGCGGCGGCGCGCTCGGCGCCCGCGGGGTCGGTGAGGATCGCGGCCGCGCCGAGGCCCGCGGCCTGGGCGGCGAAGTCGGCGCCGTGGAAACGGGCTCCGGGCAGGGCCGCGTACACGTCCCCCGGGCGCACGGCCCGGGAGTCGTGGGTGATGCCGGTGACCTCACCGGCATCCTGCGGTCCCGCACCGAGCCGGGCGGCCAGCTCTCCGAGGGACGTCGGCCGCAGCCGGTCCGGTCGGGGCGCTCCCGGGTAGGTCACAGACGCGTCCTTCTGAGTGGTTTGACACTGATCAGCGTGGGGCACGGCGGTGAGCGTACCGGGCGGACCCGGCCTCTCGCGAAGTGAGGGGCCGGGGTTGCGGTACTTCTCGTCCCGGTTCCCGTGATCAGGGGTGATGGTGGTCACTGAGGGTTCCCCCGAGTCATTCGCCGGGCTTGAAGGACACCGGCAGCCGGGCCGGATCGCTGCCTGAGGGAGGCGTCTGGAGGGTCTTCAGGGCGAACTCCATGACCTCCTTGTAGATCGGGCCGCAGATCTGGCCGCCGAAGTAGCTGCCCTTGGTGGGGTTCTGGATGGCGCAGTAGACGGTGATCTGCGGATCGTCGGCGGGGGCGAACCCCGCGAAGGACGCCGTGTAGCCCTTGTAGACGCCGCGTACGGGGTCGACCCGGTTGGCCGTGCCCGTCTTGCCCGCGACCCGGTAGCCCGGGATGTGGGCCTTGGCCCCGGTGCCCTGCTCGTCGTCCACGACGGACTCCAGCATCTTCGCCAGCGTCTTGGCGGTCTCCTCGCTGACCACACGGGTGCGCTTCGGGGCCTCGGACGCCGTGTAGCCGGCGTCCCCGTCCTTCGTCCCGCGGACCAGGGTCGGCTCGATCCGGACCCCGCCGTTGGCGATGGTCTGGTAGACCGATGCGGCCTGCATGGCGTTGAGGGAGAGCCCCTGGCCGAACGGGATCGTGTACTGCTGCGAGGTCGACCAGTCCTGGGGCTTGGCGATGATGCCGGGCGACTCGCCCGGGTAGCCGAGCCCCGTGGTGCTGCCGATGCCGAATTTACGCAAGTAGGAGTACAGGACCTTGTTTGCCTCCGCCTGGGTCTTCCCGAGCTGCCCGGTGGCCAGGATGGTGCCGATGTTGCTCGATTTGGCCAGTACGCCGTTGAGCGTGAGGTACCAGGTGGGGTGGTCGATGTCGTCCCTGAAGGGCCGGTCGCCCCGCTGTAGCCGGTTGGGCACGGTCACGTGCGTGCCGGGCGTGGCGGCTCCCTCCTCGAGCACCGCAGCCATGGACATGACCTTGCTGGTGGACCCGGGTTCGTACACGTCCTGGAGGGCCGCGTTGCCGAGGGCCGCCGAGTTGCTCTGCGCGAGGTCGTTCGGGTCGTAGCCGGGGGCGTTGGCCATGGCCAGTACCTCCCCGGTCCTGGTGTTCTGGACGACCACGTAGCCACGGTCCGCCTTGGACTTCTTGACCTGGTCGGCGATGGCGCGCTGGGCCGCCCACTGGATGTCGCGGTCGATCGTCAGCTCGACGTCGGTGCCGGCGACGGCCGGGATCTCCGTGGAGCCGGCGGTGGGCACGGGGCGGCCGCCCGCCTGGGCGTAGCGGATCTTGCCGTCCTCGCCCTGGAGCTCCTTGTTCAGCTGCGCTTCCAGACCACCGCCGCCCTTGCCCTCGGCGTTGACGAATCCCAGTATCCCGGCGGCGAGGTCGCCGTTGGGGTAGACGCGCTTGGTGGTGGGCTCCTGGAGGACTCCGGCCAGTACGTCGGCCCCGGGCCCGCCCTTCGCCTTGTCCGCGGCGGCCTTGTCCGCGAAGACGGCCTTGAGGTCCTTGATCTGCTTCCAGACCTGCGGGGTCTGCCGCCGTGCCAGCACCGTGTAGCGGCTCTTGGGGGTGGAGAGCTTCTTGACCAGGTCCGCCTCGTCCTGGCCGAGGATCGGGGCGAGCAGGGCGGCCGCCTGCTGCGGCGCGTCCGGGGCCTTGCTCTCCTTGGGCGTGAACATCATCGGGTCGGCCGTGATGTCGTGCGCGTCGACGCTGGTGGCCAGGGCGATGCCACTGCGGTCGGTGATCTCGCCGCGCTCGGCGGCGATGGCGTACTCCAGGTAGCGGTTCTTGTCGGCCTTCGCGGCGTACGTACCGGCGTCGACGGCCTGGACCTGGAGGAGCCGCACGACGAACGCGATCATGACGAGGGTCAGACAGAGGCTGATCAGGCGGAGCCGGGGGCGCGGGCTGCCCAGCCGGATGGACCGTGCGGAGCCGCCGCGTCGCTTCCTGGCCGCCGGGCGCCCGGGACGCCTGGGGTCAGGACGGGCGGAGGGCCGGGGGCGCCCCGGTCCTCCGGCCGCGTTGCGGGAGCGCGCGGGGCCGGGTACACGGCGGCGCGGCGGTTCCTTGGACGGCACTGCGTCACCTGCCGGAGCTCGTCGGATTCGGGGTCGGGGTGTTCGCGGTCGGGCCGGCTGTGTCCTGGGCGGCCGGGGCTGTCGACGGCGTCGTGGGGGACGCGGACGGCGAAGCGGTCGCCGAGCCTGAGGGGGAGGCCGGCGGGGAGGAGCTCGCCTCCGGATCGGGGGCAGCGGCCGGGGAAGGTCGCGCGGTGGCCTGCTCGGGCGTTCCGCGGACGGTGCCGTCCGGGTCGAGGAAGGCGGGGCTGCCGCCGGGCACCATGCCGAGCTCCCTGGCCCGGCGCTCCAGCGCGTCGGGCTCGGAGTAGTTGTCGACGTCCCGCTGGAGTGCCTGCTGCTCGTCGGTGAGCTCGGTGGTCTCCCGCTTCAGCTTGCTCAGCCTGAACGATCCTTCGTTGAGCGCCGAGTTCAGCAGGAGGAGCGAGATCAGGCCACCCGCGAGCAGCAGCACGACCAGCAGGACGAAGGGGGTGCGGGCGGCGTTGCTCGGCCCCGACGGCATCAGCCGGGCGAGCCGGCCCGCCCGCCCCTTCATCTGCTCGGCCGTTCGGGTCACCGCGTCGCCACCGTCCTCGCCCGCACCGGTCGGACCCGGCGGTACGGCGCGTTCATCGCTCCTCCTCGCGGATCCGCTGGGCGCCACGCAGCCTGGCGGGGGCGGCACGCCGGTTCTCGGCGACCTCCTCCTCGGTGGGCAGCTCGGCGCCGCGGGTCAGCAGCTTCAGCCGGGGCTGGTAGCGCTCGGGTACGACGGGCAGTCCGGGCGGCGCCGTGTTGGCCGCGCCGGCCGCGAAGACCTGCTTGACCAGCCGGTCCTCCAGCGAGTGGTACGAGAGGACGGCGATCCGGCCACCGACGGCGAGGCTCTGCACTGCCGCGGGAACGGCCCGCTCCAGGACGCCGAGTTCGGCGTTCACCTCGATGCGCAGGGCCTGGAAGGTGCGCTTCGCCGGGTTGCCGCCGGTGCGCTTGGCGGCCTGCGGCAGGGAGTCGCGGATCAGCTCCACCAGACGGGCGCTGTTGCTGAAGGGTTCCTTCTCGCGTTCGCGCACGACAGCCGACACGATGCGCTTGGCCTGCTTCTCCTCGCCGTACGCGCGCAGGATCCGTACGAGTTCACCCGGCGGGTAGGTGTTGAGCACCTCGGCCGCGCCGATGCCGGTCGTCTGGTCCATGCGCATGTCGAGCGGCGCGTCCTGCGCGTAGGCGAAGCCGCGGTCCGCCTCGTCCAGTTGCATGGAGGAGACGCCGAGGTCGAACAGCACCCCCTGGACCTTGGGGATCCCCAGCCGGTCCAGGACCTCGGGGAGTTCGTCGTAGACCGCGTGCACCAGCGTGGCGCGGTCGCCGTACGGGGCGAGGCGTTCACCGGAGAGCCGCAGCGCCTCCTTGTCCCGGTCCAGGGCGATCAGCCTGGCCTCCGGGAAGGCCGCGAGCAGGGCTTCGCTGTGCCCGCCGAGCCCGAGGGTGCAGTCGACGACGACGGGGGGCCGTGGCCCCGTCTCCTCCAGAGCCGGGGCCAACAGGTCCAGGCATCGCTGGAGCATCACCGGGACATGTCGGGTCTGGCTCAAAGCGCCCTCTCAGGCTATGTCCCGTGTGGCCGCACATACGGTCTGGTCCCCGCCCGCCCGGAAGGGGAGGTCGGCCGGCGCCGGGGAAGGTGGCGTCGGCCGGCCGACGAGCGGGAGAGGGCCGGGCCGCATGTACACCGCACATCACGGGGGATTCGAAACATGTAAAAATATGCAGAATGTGCATGCGTGTCAGTAACTTCGCGTCACTTTAGTCCACCCTGCCATTCGATCCATTCCCGATCAACGAACCGCGCAGCGCGTCGCACCCCCGCGGCGGACGGGGAAGCTCACCCGGCCGGGTGCCTGACCGTGAGGCTTGTGGGTTACCTCACAACAAGCCACGTTGACGTTCTTTGTCCCCTTCCACAGCACGCCGACGGGGGCCACGAAGGCTAACGTCATCAGTATGTCGACTTCTGCGCAGCCTTCCGCCGAGACATCCCCCGCCACCTCCGCAGCCCGTTCCGGAGAGACGGTCACCGACCGCCTGGTCGAACTGAACTCGCGTTACGCAGAGGCGTTCAGCGATCCCGGCATGGACGCGCGGCCCGTGCTGCACGTCGCCGTGGTCGCCTGCATGGACGCCCGCCTCGACCTCCACGCCGCACTCGGCCTGGAACTCGGCGACTGTCACACCATCCGTAACGCGGGCGGCGTCGTCACCGACGACGTCATCCGGTCGCTGACCATCAGCCAGCGGGCGCTCGGCACCCGCAGTGTCGTGCTCATCCACCACACGAACTGCGGCCTCGAGTCGATCACCGAGGAATTCCGGCAGGAGCTGGAGGTCGAGGTCGGACAGCGCCCGGTCTGGGCGGTGGAGGCCTACACGGACGCCGACCAGGACGTACGGCAGTCGATGCAGCGCGTGCGCACCTCGCCGTTCCTCCTGCACACCGACGACATCCGCGGTTTCGTCTTCGACGTGACCACCGGCACGCTGCGCGAGATCCTGCCCGCCTCCTGAAGCCTCCGACATACGGCCCACATCCGGCATATCGCCCTCACTTGTCCACAGGCGAGTGACACGAAGCGGTAACGGCAACAAGAATGCGGTGATGACATCTCTCCGGGTCCTCCGGAGAGTGTCCGTATTTCGGGGTGGGCCGGGCAGTTCTGTGCGTCGGCCCGTGCACAAAGGGCCGAGGAGGGCCGGGTGACGACCTATGACGATCGAGCGAGCCTCACAGATCTGACCACCACAGCCGAGCGGGTACGCAGGTCGGTCGAGGGTGTGATCGAGGGCAAGCCTGAGGTCGTACGGCTTTCGCTGACCGTGCTGCTGGCGGAGGGACACCTCCTGATCGAGGATGTGCCCGGGGTCGGCAAGACGATGCTGGCCAAGGCGCTGGCCCGGTCCATCGACTGCTCGGTGCGGCGTATTCAGTTCACGCCCGACCTGCTGCCGTCGGACATCACCGGGGTCTCGATCTTCGATCAGCAGCGCCGGGAGTTCGAGTTCAAGCCGGGTGCGATCTTCGCCCAGATCGTGATCGGCGACGAGATCAACCGCGCGTCGCCCAAGACCCAGTCGGCGCTGCTGGAGTCGATGGAGGAACGCCAGGTCACGACCGACGGGCAGACCTACGAGCTGCCCGATCCCTTCATGGTCGTGGCCACCCAGAACCCGGTGGAGATGGAGGGCACCTATCCCCTCCCCGAGGCGCAGCGCGACCGCTTCATGGCCCGGGTGTCGATCGGCTACCCGGACGCCGAGGCGGAGCTCCGGATGCTCGACGTGCACGGCGGGATCTCCCCGCTGGACGACCTGCAACCGGTGGCGCATGCCCACGAGATCGTGAAACTGATCGAAGCGGTGCGCACGGTCCATGTGGCCGACGCCGTCCGGCGGTACGCGGTGGAGCTGGTCGCCGCCACCCGGCAGCACCCCGACCTCAGACTCGGGGCCTCACCGCGCGCCACCCTGCATCTGCTGCGCGCCGCCAAGGCATCGGCAGCCCTGAGCGGCCGGGACTACGCCCTGCCGGACGACGTCCAGGCCCTCGCGGTCGCGGTGCTCGCCCACCGGCTGCTGCCGACGGCGCAGGCGCAGCTCAACCGCCGTACGGCCGAGCAGGTCGTGCTGGACATCCTGCAGCGCACCGCCGTGCCGACCTCGGGCGGCACCGCCGCCCCCGCGCAGCCCCAGCACCGGCCGGTCAGCCCGGTGTACGGCGGGCAGCCCGGCGTACGGCGGCTGTGATGGCCGCCGGGGCGCCCGGCCCCGTGGACGACAGCGACGACAAGGGCGGCCTGCGGGCGGCCCTGGGGGGACTCACGACGCGGGGGCGTTCCTTCCTGGCAGCCGGCGTGGCGGCGGCGGTCTGCGCCTTTGTGCTGGGCCAGGACGACCTGCTCAGGGTCGGCCTGCTGCTGGCCGTGCTGCCGCTGGTGTGTGTCACCGTCCTCTACCGCACCCGCTACCGGGTGGCGGGCAGCCGGCGGCTTTCGCCGTCCCGGGTGCCGGCGGGCTCGGAGGCCCGGGTCCATCTGCGCATGGACAACGTCTCCCGGCTGCACACGGGCCTGCTGATGCTCCAGGACCGCGTCCCCTACGTCCTCGGCCCCCGGCCACGGTTCGTGCTGGACCGGGTGGAGCCCGGCGGCGTACGCGAGGTGTCCTACCGCGTCCGCTCCGACCTGCGCGGGCGCTACCCGCTGGGGCCGTTGCAGCTGCGGCTGAGCGATCCGTTCGGGATGTGCGAGCTGACGCGCTCCTTCAGCGCCTACGACACCCTCGTGGTCATTCCCCGCACCGAGCCGCTGCCCGCGCTGCGGCTGGCCGGGTCGGCCTCCGGATACGGCGACGGCACGCAGCGTTCGCTGGCGCTGGCCGGCGAGGACGACATCATTCCGCGCGGCTACCGCCACGGTGACGACCTGCGACGGGTGCACTGGCGCTCCACCGCGCGCTACGGCGAGCTGATGGTGCGGCGGGAGGAACAGCCGCAGCGTGCCCGGTGCACGGTGCTGCTGGACACCCGGCGGATCGCCTACGAGGGCGGCGGGCCCGGTTCGGCCTTCGAGTGGGCGGTGTCCGGGGCCGCGTCCGCGCTGGTGCACATGCTGGAGCGCGGCTTCGCGGTGCGGCTGCTCACCGACGAGGGGAGCGCCGTGCCCGGTGAGGGCTCCGACGGCTTCGCCGGGTCGCAGGAGTCCGCGGACTCGGCGGGCCTGATGATGGACACCCTGGCGGTCGTCGACCACTCCGACGGGGGCGGGCTCTCCCGCGCCCACGACGTACTGCGCGGAAGCAACGAGGGGCTGCTGGTGGCGTTCTTCGGCGATCTCGACGAGGAGCAGGCCTCGGTGGCGGCCAGGATGCGCCGGCGCAGCCGGGGGGCCGTCGCGTTCGTGCTGGACAGCGAGGACTGGGCGCTCGGCGGGCAGCGGGCGTCCCCCGCCGCCGGCCGCTTGCGGCTGCTGCGTGAAGCGGGATGGACGGCGGTGGCGGTACCGCCCGGCGCGGATCTCGCCGGGCTGTGGCGGCAGGCGGGCCAGGACGGATCGGCCGACCGGTCCTCCGCGGCCGGCGCGACGACGGGGTTCTCCGGGGGTTGGTCATGAGCGGGCGTACCCGGCTGGCGCTGTGCGCCTTCGCGGCCACACTGTTGGCGGCGGGGTCCTTGCTGCCCCTGGTCGAGACGGCGGACTGGGTCCCGCAGGCCGCGTTCCTGCTGGCCCTCCAGGGCGGTGTGGGTGTGCTGGCCCGCCGGATGGATCTGGCCCGGATCCTGACGGTCTCCCTCCAGGTGCTCGTCACCCTGCTGGCGGTGACCGTGGTGTTCGCCGGGGAGCACGCCCTGTTCGGGGTGCTGCCCGGACCCCAGGCGGTCCAAGGGCTCGCCGAGCTGCTGTCCGCGGGCGCCGAGGACGTCAACACGTACTCGATTCGCGCACCGGAGACGGACGGCATCCGGCTGATGCTGGTCGGCGGGGTACTGCTGGTCGGGCTCGTCGTGGACGTCCTCGCGGTGACCCTCCGCGCCGCGGCGCCCGCGGGTCTGCCGCTGCTCGCCCTCTACTCGGTCGCGGCCGGGCTCTCCGACGGCGGGGCCGGCTGGCTCTGGTTCCTGCTCGCGGCGTGCGGTTTCCTGCTTCTGCTGCTGGCCGAGGGCCGGGACCGGCTGTCCCGGTGGGGCCGGGTGTTCGGCGGTGTGTCCCCTACGTCGGGCGGGCTGACGGCCGGCCTGGACGGGTCGGGCCGCACCGTGGCGTCGGTCCGTACGGGACGGCGCATCGGCGTGATGGCGCTGGGCATCGCGCTGGTCGTGCCTGCGGCCCTGCCCGCCCTGGACGGCGGGCTGCTGGGCGGCACGGGCGGCGGGTCGGGCAGAGGGGGCGGCGGGGGCACGATCTCCGCGGTGAACCCGCTGGTCTCGCTGCAGAACAACCTCAACCAGCCGGAGAACCGGGAGGTGATGTCGTACCACACCAACTCCGACAACCCTCAGGACTTCTATCTGCGCATCCTGTCCCTCGACCAGTTCAACGGCAGCGAGTGGCGGCCCTCGCCCCGCAGGCTGAAGGACGTCCCGGACACGCTGCCGCAGCCGCCCGGGCTGGACGGGGGCGTCTCCGTCACCGAGGTCCGGACGAACATCTCGGCGTCGCCCTCCTACCAGCAGACGTATCTGCCGCTCCCCTACCCGGCGAGCGACGTGGACATCGAGGGCCGCTGGCGGTTCGAGCCCGAGGGGCGCACCCTCGTCGGCGATGACGGCCAGACGACGGGTGGCGCCCGGTACGAGGTCGGCAGTCTGGTGGTGGAGCCGACGGCCGCGCAGCTCGCCGGGTCGATGGCACCGCCTTCGGACGTGGTCCGCGAGTACACGGAGGTGCCCGCGTCTCTGCCCGATCTGGTCGAACAGACCGCCCGGCAGGTCACCGAGGGCGCCGCCAACGACTACGAGCGGGCCGTGAAGCTCCAGAACTGGTTCGCCTCGGACGGCGGCTTCCGTTACGACACGACGGTGACGTCGGGTACGGGCACGGCAGCGATCGCCCGGTTCCTGAAGGAGAAGGAGGGCTTCTGCGTCCACTTCTCCTTCACGATGGCCGCGATGGCCAGGACCCTCGGCATACCGGCCCGGGTCGCGGTGGGCTTCACCCCCGGCACGGCCCAGGCTGACGGTTCGGTGTCGGTCGGGCTGCGGGACGCCCACGCCTGGCCCGAGCTGTATTTCGAGGGTGTGGGCTGGACCCGCTTCGAGCCGACGCCGTCCCGGGGCAGCGCTCCGGCGTACACGCTGCCGGATGCCCCCTCGCAGGACCCCAGTGCCTCCGCGCAGCCGACGGACGCCGCCTCCGCGGAGCCCACGGCCGCCCCCTCCGCATCGGAGTCCTGCCCCGAGCAGGCGCGCAGGCAGGGTGAGTGCGGTGCGTCCACGGCTCCCGGGGCGACGGATTCCGCCGGTCCCGGCACCCCGACGGGCACCGTGGTGCTGTGGGTGCTCGGCGCCCTGGTGGTGCTCATGCTCCCGCTGGCTCCGATGGTCTGGCGGATGCGGGTCCGTGCCCGGCGGCTGGGCTCATCGGGCGGACGTACGCCCGCCGATGCCTCGGCCAGGGTGCTGGCCGCCTGGTGGGAGATCACCGATTCGGCCTGGGACCACGGCATTGCGCCGGACGAGTCGCAGACCCCTCGCAAGGCAGCGGCACGCGTCGTGCGGCTGGGGCGGCTCGACGGCCGGTCCGGCGCCGCGGTCCACCGGGCCGCGGGAGCGGTGGAGCAGGTGTTGTACGCACCGGAGCCGGGCGCCGTCTCCGTGCCGGCCGAGGATGTGCGGGCCGTCCGTGCGGGGCTCGGGGCCTCGTCAGGACGGTGGGCCCGGGTGCGGGCGACGCTCGCTCCGCGTTCGGCCGTCCGGGTGATCTGGGCGGTCGCGGAACGTCGGACCGAGCTCGGCCGCCGGTGGTCGGACCGGGCGGGAGGCTTCCGCCGGGCGGCTAGGCTGCGCCGCCCGTCACGGCAGCAGGGCTGATCCCCAGGGAGCCGGGGCGTACGGGAAACGCGTGAGGGGCGGTCGCTGTGAGCGACCGCCCCTCATGCATGAGCGTTGAGGTTCAGCCAGGTCCGGCGTTCGTGTTCTGCCCACCACCCACCGGGAAGCGGTGAACTCACTGGCCCTGTTCGTCGCGGCGGCGCTGCCACCGCTGCTCGATCCGGTTCATCATCGACCGGCGCTGCTTGGGATGTCGGCGCTCGCCTTCGCCCCCGCTCGCACTCCCCGCCGGCTGCTGCTCACCGGGCTTCGGCGCTTTGCGCCATCCGGTGACCGCCAGCACGGCGCAGCCCAGCATGACGAGGAATCCCGCCACGCTGACCCAGGTCTGCTGGAAAACCATTCCGGCCATGAGGAGCGCGATACCCACCAGAAAACCGGCTACCGCCTGGTAGACCCGTCGTCGGGTGTACCTGCGCAGCCCGCTTCCCTCAAGCGCTGTAGCGAACTTGGGATCTTCGGCGTACAGCGCTCGCTCCATCTGCTCGAGCATTCGCTGCTCGTGCTCCGAGAGCGGCACGGAGTCCTCCTCGTCGTCGGCCGCGGGGGCGACCGGTATGCGGCCCTTCCAGGATAGGCAGGGATTCGCCCCCGTGAAACCCGCCCTCTAGCCATAGCCAGTCCGGACCGCCATTTCGGCTCGGCTGCTGAGGCGTAGATTCCCCGACCTCCGATCCGTCATGCCGGATGGTGTCATCCGATCATACGGGGCTCGCGGCCCGATCGGGTGTTCCCGGCAGTACTCCGTCTGCAGCTGCGTTGCTGATCAGCCGTGCTCCCGTCGCTTTCGCGGCGGTACTCCGGCGGTGTCGGCGTCTTGTCACCGTCACGCTCGGGCGCGCTTCTCCCCCAGAACGTGCAGCTGGGTCGCCACCGAGTGGAACGCCGGCAGTTCCGCGACGGCCGCCTCCAGCCTGAGGAGCTCCTCCATCGCGCCCGGTTCGGTGTCCACGAGAACGCCCGGGACGAGGTCGGCGAAGACCCGCACGCCGTGGACCGCGCTCACCTCGATGCCCGCGTCGCCGACCAGTCCGGTCAGCTGGTCGGCGGTGAACCTGCGGGGCACCGGGTCGCCCTCGCCCCAGCGCCCCGCGGGGTCCGCCAGCGCCTGCCTGGCCTCGGCGAAGTGCCCCGCGAGGGCCCGCGCCAGGACGGCGCCGCCGAGGCCCGCGCCGAGCAGGCTGAGCGCACCGGAGGGGCGCAGCGCGTCGACCGCGTTGCGCACGCCCTCGGCCGGGTCGTCGACGTACTCCAGGACGCCATGGCACAGGACCGCGTCGTACCCCGTGCGGTCCACCACCTCGAAGAGGCCGAGGATGTCGCCCTGGACGCCTCGGACCCGGTCGGCGACTCCGGCCTCCTCCGCGCGGCGCTCCAGCGCGAACAGGGCGTTGGGGCTGGGATCGACCACGGTGACCCGGTGGCCGAGCCGGGCGACGGGCACGGCGAAATTGCCGGTGCCGCCGCCGGTGTCCAGCACGTCCAGGACTTCCCTGCCGGTCGCCTTGACCCGGCGCTCGAGAGCGTCCCTGAGGACCTCCCAGACCACAGCGGTACGGAGGGACGCGCGGGGGCGCAGCTGGTCCGACACGGCAGTTGACTCCTCGGCACGGTGCCGCCACGGACGGCGGAGCGTGAACGGTGCAGGTGGTACGGGTGCTCTCCACCCTATTGCCTCGCACCGCCCCGACGGTCACCCCCGCGTCGGTCACCCCGCTTCGGTCCGCCGCCCTGGACCGTCCCCGCGTGGCCGCGGAAGGACGGGCTGGAGGACCAGCATCCGCTCGACGAGGCGCAGGAACATGGCCACGTCGCGCAGCAGGTCGTCGGCGTCGCGGCTGGTCGCCGCGCCGGGTATGCCCGCCTCGGCACGGGCCCTGCGCCGGGCCCCCGAGGCGAACAGGGCGCTCCACTCGGTGAGTTCCGGCGCGATGTCCGGGAGCACCTCCCAGGCGCTGCGGATCCGCTCCCTGCGGCGCCTGCCCGTTTCGGGCCGCCCGCGAGCGGCGAGCACGGCGGCCGCGGTGCGCAGCGCGGCGAGGTGTGCGGTGGCATACCGCTCGTTGGGCACGTCGAGCACGGCGGCCTCGTCCAGGCCGGCGTGGGCCTGGGCGAGCAGATCGAGGGCGGCGGGCGGCGCCGTGGTGCGGCGCGGCACGGGGTGGACGTCGGCTGCCGGACCGGCCAGTGAGGGGGCAGGGCTGCCTGCGCGGCGCCGCGGGGCGGCGGCTGCGGACGAGCTGGCCATGACGAACCTCCTGTCGTCGTGTGACGACTCCGTGGCCGTCTGTATCCATCGTGACGGCCACCACTGACAATCCCTCAGAAGTCGGCTCTGACCAGGCGCTTTGCTTCGAGCGAGAGTTCGGGCTACTTTTTGCACTGACCAGTCAGTTCAAATAAGGGGTGGGTCGTGGACAGCCCGCACGGGGCGTCGCTCAGCGCCGAGGACTTCGGACTGAAGGGCCCGCGCGGCTGGGCCTTCCGGGGGGTGGAGTTCACCGCGGGCCCCGGATCGCTCGTCGCGCTGGAGGGGCCGTCCGGCTCGGGCCGCACGTGTCTGCTGCTCGCGCTCACCGGCCGGATGCGTTCCACCCGGGGCCACGCCGAGGTGGGCGGTGAGCGCCTGCCCGGACGGCTCGCCGCCGTACGAGGGTTCAGCGCGCTCGGCCCGGTCCCCGGGGTCAGCGATCTGGACCCCTCCCTCACGGTCGCCGAGCATCTGCGCGAACGGGCCCTGCTGCGGCGCCGTTTCAGCGGTTCGCCGCGCGCCCTGCTGCGGCCCCGCGCCGAGCGGGCCGCCACGGCGCGGGCCGCGATCGACACCGCGCTCGACGGTGCGGGGCTCGACCTCGCGGAGCTGCCCAAGGCCGAACGGACCTCCGTACGGGACCTGGAGCGTCTGGAGGCCCTGCGGCTGTCCGTCACCCTCGCCCTGATGAGCCGTCCGCGGCTTCTCGCCGTGGACGACACCGACCTCAAGCTCTCCGTCACGGACCGGGCCCTGGCCTGGGATCTGCTGCGCGACGTCGCGGCCGGCGGGACCACCGTGCTGGCCGTCTGCGAGGAGTCCCCCGAGGACGCGCTCACCGTGCGCACCCGCCCGACGGCCACGGCAGACACCCCCGATGACACGACGACCGGGAAGGAAACGGCCGATGCGATCGCCGAGACTGGCCGCGCTTGAGCTGCGGCGGTTCGGCAGGGGCCGGATGCCGCGCGCCGCACTCGTCGCGCTCCTCCTGCTGCCCCTGCTGTACGGAGCGCTCTACCTCTGGTCGTTCTGGGACCCGTACGGGCGGCTCGACCGCATCCCCGTGGCACTCGTCAACGACGACAAGGGCGCGAGCACCGGGGGCGAACACCTCGCGGCCGGTGACGAGATAACCGGCAAGCTGCTCGACTCGAAGGTCTTCGACTGGCACGAGGTCGGCTCCACCGAGGCGGAGAAGGGCGTCGAGGACGGGACGTACTACCTCTCCCTGACCATGCCCGCGGACTTCAGCAAGCAGATCGCGTCGAGCGGCGGGGACTCCCCCGAGACAGGCGCCCTGCGGGTGCGGACGAACGACGCCAACAACTACATCGTCGGGCAGATCTCCAGAACGGTCTTTGCCGAGGTCCGCAGCGCCGCGTCCACCAAGGCCTCGCGCGGCTTCCTGGACCGGATCTTCATCAACTTCTCCGGTCTGCACGACGCCACGGCGAAGGCGGCCGAGGGAGCCGACGACCTGGAGAGCGGCCTCACGAAGGCGAAGAAGGGCTCCAAGGACCTCGCGGACGGCCTCACGACCGCCAAGTCGGGCAGCGGCACCCTCTCCTCCGGCGTCACCAAGCTGAACAAGGGCGCGGGCGAACTGAAGACGGGATCCGAGCAGGTCGCCGGCGGCACCCAGCTGCTCGCCGACAAGGTCAACGCGGTCGCCGGCGACGTACGTCCCTTCCTGAAGGACAACGGCCAGGCCATCGGGGACACCGCCCGGCTGGTCGCCGACTCCTCGAAGGCCGTACGGGACAACCTCGACCTGCTGGCCGAAGCGGCGCCCACCGCATCGGCCGCCGCCCACACGGCCTCCGACGACCTGACCGAGGTCTACCGCACCCGCTGCGACGACCAGCCGGTGCCCGACCCCGGGGTCTGCCCGCAGCTGAAGCGCGCCAGGACGGCCGCACAGGACGTCGCCGAGGTGTCCGACGACGTGAACGCGCTGGTCACGAACCAGAAGGGCGACCTGGCGAAGCTGCGCACCCAGCTGACCTCCCTGGAGAAGCAGGCCGACGCCCTGGCGAAGCGCGCGCCGAACCTCGACACGGACCTGGAATCCGCCGTGAAGAAGATCAACACGCTCAACACCGGCGCGCACAAGGTCGCCAAGGGCGCCGACACGCTCCACACCGGCCTCGGCACCGCGAAGAAGGGAGCCGGTGACCTGGACGCCGGCGTCAAGAAGCTCAAGGCGGGCGCCAAGACACTGGACAGCGGTCTCTACCGGCTGGGTGACGGCTCCGCGACGCTCGCCCAGGGGCTGAACGACGGGGTCGGCAAGATCCCCGACTACGACAAGGACGACCGTGACGCCCGCACCGGCGTCATGGCCGACCCCGTGCAGCTGGCGTCCTCCTCGCTGCACGCGGCGCCCAACTACGGCACCGGCTTCGCCCCGTACTTCATCCCGCTCTCGCTGTGGGTGGGCGCGATGGTGGCGTACATGCTGATCCAGCCGCTCAGCCGGCGGGCGCTCGCGGCCGGGGCCCCGGCCTGGCGGATCGCCTTCGCGGGCTGGCTGCCCGTCGCCGCGACGGGCCTGCTCCAGGTCGCCGCCCTGATGTCCGTGCTGCACTGGCAGCTCGGTCTCCAGATGGCGCACGCCGCCGGGACGCTGGGCTTCCTGGCGCTGGTGACCTGTTGCTTCGCCGCGATCGTGCAGTGGCTCAACGCCCGCTTCGGCGCGGCGGGGCGGATCCTCGTCCTGGCGGTGCTGATGCTCCAGCTGACCTCCGCGGGGGGCACCTATCCCGTGCAGACCAGTCCGGGGTTCTTCGGCGCGATCCACCCCTACCTGCCGATGACCTATGTCGTGGACGGGTTGCGCCGGCTGATCACGGGGGGCGGTCTCGGCCCGGTCTGGCAGGGCTGCGCCGTGCTGCTGGCCTTCACCGCGGGCGCGCTGGCACTCACCGCGCTCTCCGCACGCCGCAAGCAGGTGTGGACCCTGGACCGGCTGCACCCGGAGCTGAGTCTGTGACCGCGCCGGGACCTGTGAGAATCGGAGGCATGGACAGCAGTAGCACCACGCGCCGCCAGGCCACCCGGCAGAAGCTCTACGAGGCGGCGGTGACCCTCATCGCGGAGAAGGGGTTCTCCGCCACCACGGTGGACGAGATCGCCGAACGCGCCGGGGTCGCCAAGGGCACGGTCTACTACAACTTCAAGAGCAAGACCGAGCTGTTCGAGGAACTGCTGCGGCACGGTGTCGGGCTGCTCACGCAGTCGCTGCGTTCCGCCGCCGACTCGACGGACGCCCGCCGCGGCACCCGTGTGGAGGCGCTGGACGCGATGATCAGGGCGGGTCTCGTCTTCATCGACCGCTACCCGGCCTTCACCCAGCTCTACGTCGCCGAACTCTGGCGCACCAACCGTGCCTGGCAGTCGACCCTCCTGGTGGTGCGTCAGGAGGCCGTGGCCGTCGTCGAGGGGGTGCTGCGGGAAGGCGTCGCGGGCGGCGAGCTCAGCGAGGAGATCGACATCCAGCTGACGGCCGCCGCACTGGTCGGGATGGTCCTGGTCGCGGCCCTCGACTGGCAGGCGTTCCAGCCCGAGCGGACGATCGACGACGTGCACTCCGCGCTGTCCCTGCTGCTGCACGGGAGGGTCAGCGGACGCTGAGGCGTCCACCGGGCCCACGTACGGAAAACGCCGTTCCGGTGAAATTCGATCCCCCCGAATTCCGCCGGACCGGCGTCCCGTAGCGCCTGCGGAGCCCTCCCCCGTGACCCCGTGTGTCCCCCGTGGTCCCGGAGCTCCGCTCGTGCGCCCCCGTTACGTCCGGGGTGCCGCGCCGTTCCGCCGCCCCGTGCCGGCGGTCCGGGCACCGCGCCCTTTCCGTGGTCCCCACTCTTCCGTCCGCGCAGGTGGCGGCCCATCCGCGCCCCTACTCATCTCCCGCACTAGGTACAGGTACTCAGGCCTGTGCGGCAGCGCTCACCCGGCACTCCCCGCGACTGGTTACGATCACGTCCGTGTCCGTACTCCCCCTGGTGTTCACGAGCGGCTGGGCGAGCGGGATCAACGCCTACGCGGTGGTCCTCCTCCTCGGCCTCTTCGGCGCGACCGGTCTCACCGACGAGGTGCCCGTCTCCCTCCAGCGCACCGACGTCCTCGTGATCGCCGGTGTGCTGTTCGTGTGCGAGGCGGTGGCCGACAAGATCCCGTACGTGGACTCCGCCTGGGACGCGGCGCACACGGTGATCCGGCCGGTGGCGGGCGCGGTCGTCGCGGCGCTGCTGGCCGGGGACAGCGGGTCGCTGCCGCAGCTCGCGGCGGGAGCCGTGGGCGGTTCGACCGCGCTGTTGAGCCATCTGGTGAAGGCCGGCACGAGGATGGCCGTCAACACCTCACCCGAACCCTTCAGCAACATCGGAGTCAGCGTCGCCGAGGACTTCGGTGTCGCGGGGATCATCGTCTTCGCGGTCTTCCACCCGGTGGCGGCGGCCGTCATCGCCGGGGTCCTGCTCCTGCTCGGCCTGGCGACCGTGCTCTTCCTGGCGTCCCGGATCCGCCGGTTCCTTCGGCGCAGGGCACGGGGCCGCGTTGTCAGTGGCACCCCTTAGGGTCACTGACATGGCACGAATTGCGGTGATCGGCGCCGGGACCGGCGCGATGGCGGCGGCTGCCCGGCTCTCCGTGGCAGGCCACCGGGTGACGGTGTACGAGCGGTCGAAGACCCACGGCGGCTCGCTCGGCCGGCATGCGCGTGACGGCTTCGTCTTCGACACCGGCCCCGGGCTGCTGCATCTTCCCGCGGTCTACCGCGACCTGTTCGTGAAGACGGGCAAGGAGAGCCTGGAGCAGTGCGTCACGCTCACCCAGGTCGACCCGGCGAGCCGCCATCTCTTCGCGGACGGCACAGCGGTCTCCCTGCCCAACGCCTCGCGGGCCGGGGTCGTCGGCGCGCTCGACAGGGCGCTCGGCGAGGGAGCCGGGGCCCGCTGGGGGGACTTCCTGGACCGGGCGGGGACCGCCTGGGACAGGTCCCGCAGGCCGCTGCTGGAGGAGCCGCTACCCGATGACCCGATGACGCTGGCCCGTGATCCCTATCCCGCGGTGCGCCGGCGCAGGCTGCTGCGCGCCGCCCGGCAGGCGGGGACGGTGGCCGAGGTGGGCGCCTGGGAGCTGACGGACCCCCGCCTCGCGGCCCTGCTCGACGGCTACGCCTTGTCGTACGGCCTCGACCCGCGCCGCGCCCCGGCCGCCGCGGCCCTCCTGCCGTACATGGAGGAGACGTTCGGCACCTGGTACGTCGCGGGGGGCATGCGCGCGCTGGCCGACGCGGTGTACGAGCGGTGCCTGGCCCGTGGGGTGGAGTTCGTCTTCGGCGCCGAGGCGGTCCGGGTGTCCGAGAAGGACGGACGGGCTGCCGGGATCGAGCTGGCGGACGGCAGGAGCGTGGACGCCGGACATGTGGTCCTGGGCGCGCGGCCGTTGCCCGGACTCCTCCCGGTCCCGCAGGAGCCGCCTGCCGGGGCGCCCGAGGCTCCGGTGCCGGGCCGCTTCATGGTCCTGCTGTCGCTGCGCGGCGCCCGGGAGGCCGGCGCCTTCCACCGGACCGTGGTGCACGCCGCGGACCCGGCCGCCGAGCAGGACGCGGTGTTCGGCGGCCGGACCGCGCAGCGGCCCACGGTGACGGTGCTGCGTCCCGACGACCCGGCGACCCGCCCCGACGAGGAGCACGAGGCGGTGACCCTGACGGTGACGGTGGCGCCGCACGGTCCGGTCGACTGGACGGACGCGGCCCTGCGCGAGCGGTTCGCAGACGCGGTGATCGGCCGGGCCGCCGAGGCCGTTCCCGGCCTCCGCGAGCGGATACTCCACGCCGAGGTGCGCACACCCGCCGAGACCGAGGCAGACCTCGGGGCCCAGGGCGGCTCGGTGCCCGCCCCGGCCCTTGCCGGGGCGGGGGGCGGATATCTGCGCCCCGGCAACCGCACCGCGCTGCCGGGTCTGTATCTGGCGGGCGGCTGGTCCCACCCCGGCGGCGGGCCGGCCCACGCCGGGATGTCGGGTGCCCTGGTCGCGGGGCTCGTGGTGGAGGGTGACGGCTTCCGCGGCTCCCGGTGAGCGAGGAGTGCCAGAGCCTGCCGTCGACAGGTCAGTAGCGGTACGGGTCGTTCTGGCCGGTGTCGTAGCCGTTGCCGTACGGGGCGGGCCGGCCGGGTGCCTCCGGCGGCAGCGGGGCGTACGGATCGCTTTCGCGCTGCTGCGGGACCCACACCCCGCCCGGCGGGGTGTCGGTGTACTGCCCGCCGTACGGATCGGTGGGCTGCTGCCCGGTGCCGTAGGAGGGGTCGTTCAAGGGGTCGAAGCCGGCGCCGTAGCTGTCGTACGCGGCGTACTGCCCGGTGCCCATGTCGGTGCCCGCCCCCGTCCCGGCCCCTGCCCCGCTGTACGGGTCGGAGTACGCGGCGTAGCCCGTCTGGTCCGTGCCGTAGCCGTACTGGCCGGCGTAGGCGCCCTGTTCCTGGTGCGGGTCCTGACCCGGGTAGCCGCCGCCCTGGCCCGCGTAGGGGTCCTGGGCGGACGGCTGGCCGTAGCCGTTGTACGGGTCGTAGCCGGCGTACTGGGGCTGCTGCCCGTCGTACTGGGCCTGCCCGTCGTCCCGGCCGGCCGGTGCGGGGTCGCTGTAGACGCCGTACTGCCCGGTGTCGTCGGGCAGCGGCTCCGGCTCGTAGACCGCCGAGGGGCCGGCCGACGGCCCGTGCTCTTCCTGTGGCCCGTCCTGCGCGTATCCCTCGTACTCCAGGCCGGAGACCTCGAGTACGGGCTCCTGGCTGCTCGCGGCGGCTGCCCCGCCCGACCCGCGCCGACGGCGGCTCTCGCCCGGGCTGCCGCCTATGGCCCATCCCGTCGAGAAGCCGCGCCGGAAGGAGAGCGTCACATACGTCTGGCCCGTCGCGAAGGCGATCGCCCCGAGGGCGATCACCGGCACGGAGGGGATCAGTACGCCGAGGACCACGACGAGGAAGCCGACGAAGGCCAGCAGACGCCAGCGCAGACGCGCCTTGTACTGCAGCAGCACCTCGCCCAGCAGCCACAACGCCACTATGCCGAATGCGATGTAGAGGACCGTCCAGCCCACGCCCGCCCCCTCCTACGGCCACCGCCCCGGTTGGTGGCGGGTACGGCCGGTCACGACTGCTTGTGCAGTCCGAGATTCTCGTAGATCTCGAGTGTCGCCGTCGAGTTGTTGAGCGTGATGAAGTGCAGCCCCGGGACACCCTCGGAGAGCAGTTTCGCGCAGAACTCCGTGGCGAACTCGATGCCAATGGAGCGTACAGCGGCCGGGTCGTCCTTCGCGGCGAGGATGCGTTCTTTCAGCGAGGAAGGCAGGGACGCGTTGCTGAGCTGTGCGAATCTTTCCAGCTGTTTGACGCTGGTGAGCGGCATCACCTCGGGAATGACCGGGGTGTCGCAACCCGCAGCGACCACACGGTCACGCATCTGCAGATAACTTTCCGGGTGGAAGAACATCTGGGTGATCGCATAGTCGGCACCGGCGCGGCACTTGTCCACGAAATGCCCGATGTCGGAGTCCCAGCCGGTGGACCGCGGATGCATTTCGGGAAAAGCCGCGACGCCGACGCAGAAATCACCGGCTTCCTTGATCAGCCGGACCAGGTCCGCCGCGTACCGCACGCCCTGCGGGTGTTCGATCCACTCGCCCATCGGGTCGCCGGGCGGGTCACCGCGCACCGCGAGGATGTTGCGGATGCCGGCGTCCGCGTACTGCCCGACCATGTTGCGCAGCTCGGCCACGGAGTGGTCGACGGCGGTGAGGTGCGCGACCGGGGTCAGCGTGGAGTCGGCGGCGATCTGCTGGGTCGCCCGGACCGTCCCGGCGCGGGTCGAGCCGCCTGCCCCGTAGGTCACGGAGACAAAACTCGGCCCCACCGCCTCGACCCGGCGCAGGGCGTTCCAGAGATTCCGCTCGCCCTTCTCGGTCTTGGGCGCCCAGAACTCGAACGAGAACGACGTCTCGCCGGACGCGAGCAGCTCACGCACGGTCCGTGCGTGATCTGTCCTGGTGGAAGGTGTACCTAGGGCCATACTGGGAGGTTAACCAGGGCCCGGCGGTACCCCAACCACAGGGACCGAATTGACCGGAATGCGATGGGTCGTGTCCACCCCTCGGACACCTCTGCGATGCCCCGGGTCAGGCGGCGCGCGCCCGGATGCGCCGCGCGAGCGAGGCGGCCGCCTCGGCCGGATCCTGCGCCTCGGTGATCGCCCGCACGACGACGACGCGACGTGCCCCGGCGTCCAGCACCTCGTCGAGATTCCCGGCGTCGATCCCGCCGATGGCGAACCAGGGCCGGGTCGTGCCGAGCGAGGCGGCGTAGCGCACGAGGCCGAGGCCCGGGGCGTGCCTGCCGGGCTTGGTGGGGGTCGGCCAGCAGGGGCCCGTGCAGAAGTAGTCGACGCCCTGCTGGGCCACGGCCGCGTCGACCTCGGCCTCGGCGTGGGTCGAGCGGCCGATCACCACGTCCTCGCCGATGACGGCGCGGGCCGCGGGCACCGGCAGATCGCCCTGCCCGAGGTGCAGCACGTCGGAGCCGATGGCATGGGCCACATCGGCGCGGTCGTTCACGGCGAGGAGCGCTCCGTGGCGCTTGCAGGCGTCGGCGAACACCGCGAGGTGTTCGAGCTCATCGGCCGCCTCCATGCCCTTGTCCCGCAGCTGCACGATGTCCACACCGCCGGACAGCACGGCGTCGAGGAACTCCGGGAGGTCCCCCTGCCGCTCGCGGGCGTCGGTGCACAGATAGAGCCGGGCGTCGGAGAGCCGGTCACGGAGCGTGGACATGATGAAATCCCCCGTCGGTGCGTCGTTGGATCGTTCGGTGCGTCGTTGGATCGGTTGGATCACTGGTACGGCGACGAGTCGACGAATCGCCCGTACGCGAATCGCCCGTACGTCGACGGATGGCCGTCCCGGAAGCCCCGTGACAGCGGGGTGCGGGCCGTGTGTGTCACGGCCCGCACCCCGTCTCACGGTTGTCCGGTCAGACGGCGAGCGCCTGGGCCCGGCGCTTCACCTCCGTACCGCGATTCTCACTCAGGGCCTGCGCGGGGGTGCCGGGCAGGCTCGGGTCGGGGGTGAAGAGCCAGTCCAGCATCTCTTCGTCGTTGTAGCCGTCGTCCCTCAGGAGCGTCAGGGTCCCTGCGAGACCCTTGACCACCTTGTCGCCGTCGATGAAGGCGGCAGGCACCTGGAGCGTCCGGTTCTCACCACGTCGCACGGCGATCAGCTGGCCTTCCTTGACCAGCTGCCGTACACGCGTCACCTCGACATCGAGCATTTCCGCGATGTCGGGAAGGTGGAGCCAGGCGGGGACGAGAGCATCGATCTTTGCGTCAATCTCGGTCACAGGGACAAGCGTGCCATCCCGGACCGACAGTCGGTAGCCAGGCCGGGCGTACGAGGCCGTGTCCAAGGGCCCCTCAGGCGTCCTTCACCGTGGATTTCAGCGGTACGGAGGAGTCCGCGGCCCTCGCCGGATCGATCCGCGCCCCCGCTTCGACGAGCTTGCGCCCCTGTGCCAGGTCACGGGGCCTGCTGACGGCCAGTACGGCGACGAGCGCCCCTTGCCGCAGCCAGAGCGCCGTCCAGGACGGCTCGGCCGGGTCGCCCCGCCACAGCAGCGTGTCGGCTCCGGCGTGATGGCCGGCGTACTGCACGAAGCGGCCGAACTGCTCGGACCAGAAGTAGGGCACCGGGTCGTACGTGCCCGCCTCACCGCCCGCGAGGGCCGCGGCGACCGCCCTGGGCCCCTGGAGGGCGTTGTCCCAGTGATGGACCAGCAGCCGCTCCCCGTAGCGGGCGGACGGGAAGGAGGCGCAGTCGCCCACCGCGTGGACATCCGGCAGCGAGGTGCGCAGCGAGCCGTCCGCGATGACCGAGCCGTCCGGGCCGAGCTCGATGCCCGAGCCCGCGAGCCACCCCGTGGCGGGCCGGGCGCCGATGCCGACGACCACCGCCCCTGCGGGGATCACCCGGCCGTCCGCCAGGTGGACGGCGCCCTGTCCGACGCGGGCGACCCGGGCACCGGTGAGGAGACCGGCTCCGCTCTCGGCGTACCAGCGGGCCATCGGAGCGGCGACCTCGGCGGGCAGCGTGCCCGCGAGGGGGCGGTCCGCGGCCTCCACGACGGTGACCGCGCAGCCGGCGGCGCGGGCCGCCGTGGCGAACTCGGCGCCGATCCAGCCCGCTCCGACGACGACCATGTCGTGCTGCTGTTCGAGGACGGGCCGCAGCCGCGCGGCGTCGTCGAGGGTGCGCAGCAGATGGACACCGGGCACGCCGTCGGAACCGGGCAGTGCGACGGGTTCAGCTCCGGTGGCGATGACCAGCGCGTCGTAGGCGACGGGCCCTTCCAGGGTGTCCACCTCGTGCTCACCGGCGCGCAGGCCCGTCACATGGAGCCCCAGGCGCAGGGTGATGTCCAGTGCCTCGAAGTCGATGTCGAAGGCGGAGTGCTCCGCCTTGCCGAGCAGGACCGCCTTGGAGAGCGGCGGCCTGTCGTACGGCTGGTGCGGTTCGGCACCGAGCACGGTGACCTGGCCCGTGAAGCCCTGTTCACGCAGGGCCACGGCCGTCTGCACACCGGCCATGCCGGCGCCCACGATCACGACTGCGCGCGCCGGCTGTCCCGGCGCCGGTTCCGGTGTCTGCTCGCTCACCCGTCCACCCTAATGACCGGGTTCCCGGGCCCGTATCCGGCTGTCGGGGGCGGGGTCTAGGCTGGCCACCGTAAGAGACTCGCGGGAGTCCGGACGCACCGGGCTGAGAGGGAGGCTGACCGGCCTCCGACCGTACGAACCTGATCCGGGTCATGCCGGCGAAGGGAGGGGCTGGACGCCCATGCGTATCTCCACGAACAGCTCCGACGTCCTGGTCGTCGGGGGCGGCATCATCGGTCTGGTGACCGCCTGGCGGTCCGCCCAGCAGGGCCTGAGCACCACGCTGGCCGATCCGGACCCGGGCGGCGGCGCCGCCCGGGTCGCGGCGGGGATGCTCGCAGCCGTCACCGAACTCCACTACGGCGAGCAGACGCTGCTCGGCCTCAACGTGGCCTCCGCAGCGCGCTATCCGGCGTTCGTCGCCGAGCTGGAGGAGGCGAGCGGGCAGGAGACCGGCTTCCGTGCCTGCGGCACCCTGTCCGTCGCACTGGACTCCGACGACCGGGCGCATCTGCGGGAGCTGCACGTGCTGCAGCAGCGCTCGGGGCTCGAGTCCGAGTGGCTGAGCGGCCGTGAGTGCCGCCGGCTCGAGCCGATGCTCGCCCCCGGGGTTCGCGGCGGGCTGCGGGTCGACGGCGACCACCAGGTGGACCCCAGGCGGCTGGCTTCGGCCCTGCTGACCGCGTGCGAGCGGGCGGGGGTGGGCTTCCGCCGCGCCTGGGTCCAGCGGCTCTCCGTCACGGACGGCAGGGCGACGGGCGTCGTCCTGGCGGACGGTGCGCGGCTCGCCGCAGGCCAGGTGGTACTCGCGGGCGGCAGCCTCAGCGGCCGGCTCGAAGGGCTGCCCGAATCGGTCGTGCCGCCCGTACGTCCGGTCAAGGGGCAGGTGCTGCGGCTGACCGTGCCGCCCGCGTACGCCCCCTTCCTGAGCAGGACGGTGCGGGCCGTCGTACGCGGCAGCCATGTCTATCTGGTCCCGCGTGCCAACGGCGAGCTGGTGGTCGGTGCGACCACCGAGGAGCTGGGCTGGGACACCACGGTCACCGCCGGCGGGGTGTACGAGCTACTGCGGGACGCCCATGAGCTGGTGCCCGGCATCACCGAGCTGCCGCTGACCGAGACCCGGGCCGGTCTGCGCCCCGCCTCGCCCGACAACGCGCCGCTGCTGGGCCCCACCGCCCTGCCCGGCCTGCATCTCGCCACCGGGCACCACCGCAACGGGGTGCTGCTGACCCCCGTCACGGGCGATGTGATGGCCCAGGTGCTGACCACGGGCGAGCTGCCCGAGCTCGGCCGCCCCTTCTCGCCGCGCCGCTTCACGGCGGCTGCCCGGCCCCGTTCCCCC
This sequence comes from Streptomyces sp. NPDC048565, assembly GCF_040650935.1. NCBI lineage: Bacteria > Bacillati > Actinomycetota > Actinomycetes > Kitasatosporales > Streptomycetaceae > Streptomyces > Streptomyces sp. NPDC048565. Next base: position 65,144 of record NZ_JBEZIH010000003.1, on the reverse strand, counting down.
GAAGACACCGCCCCCGCGTCGCAGGAGCAGCCCGTATGACACAGCCCGTGCCCGCCGCCGGTCCCGCCGCCGTCCCCGGCCCCGCCTCCGCCGCCGCCTCCGTCTCCGTCTCCGTCTCCGTCTCCGTCAACGGAGAACACCGCACCGTCCCCGTAGGCACCGCGCTGGACACCTTGATCGCGGCGCTGACCACCGCGCCTGCCGGGGTCGCCGCCGCGGTCAACGAGGCCGTCGTCCCGCGCGGCCAGTGGTCCGCCACCACGCTCGCCGACGGCGACCGCGTCGAGGTCCTCACCGCCGTCCAGGGAGGCTGACCATGTCCGACGATCTCTTCACCCTGGGGCCCACCGCGTTCTCGTCGCGGCTGATCATGGGGACGGGCGGCGCGCCCAGCCTCGATGTGCTGGAACGCTCCCTGATCGCCTCGGGCACCGAGCTGACCACCGTGGCGATGCGCCGGCTCGACCCGACCGTGCAGGGCTCCGTGCTCTCCGTCCTGGAACGCCTCTCCATCCAGATCCTGCCGAACACGGCGGGCTGTTTCACGGCGGGCGAGGCCGTGCTCACCGCCCGGCTGGCCAGGGAGGCGCTGGGCACCGACTGGATCAAGCTGGAGGTCGTGGCCGACGAGCGGACCCTGCTGCCCGACACCGTCGAGCTGCTGGACGCCGCCGAGATCCTGGTCGACGACGGCTTCACGGTCCTGCCGTACACCAATGACGACCCGGTCCTGGCCCGCAAGCTCCAGGACGTGGGGTGCGCGGCGATCATGCCGCTGGGCTCTCCCATCGGTTCCGGGCTCGGCATCCGCAATCCGCACAACTTCCAGCTGATCGTCGAGCAGGCCGGGGTCCCGGTGATCCTGGACGCCGGAGCGGGCACCGCATCGGACGCGGCGCTGGCGATGGAGCTGGGCTGCGCCGCTGTGATGCTCGCCTCGGCGGTGACCCGGGCGCAGGAGCCCGAGCTGATGGCGGCGGCGATGCGGCACGCGGTGGACGGCGGACGCCTGGCGTACCGGGCGGGACGCATCCCGCGCCGTCATTTCGCCGAGGCGTCCTCGCCCGTGGCGGGCCGCGCGGTGCTGGATCCGGAGCGCCCGGCGTTCTGAGGTCCGGGCGCCTGCGGCTCCCTCCCGTCACAACATGCGCATGTCCCTGTCACGGCTCGGCACCGGATCCGTCCGGAACACCTGGCCCATCCCGTGGTGTCCGTGGCAGCTCGTAGACTCGCACTGTGGACACGACCCTCCAGGACCCCCTTGTCGGGCAGCTGCTCGACGGCCGCTACCGCATCGACGCACGCATCGCCGTCGGTGGCATGGCCACGGTCTACCGGGCCATGGACACCCGGCTCGACCGGGTGCTCGCCCTCAAGGTGATGCACCCGGCGCTGGCGACCGACGCGGCGTTCGTCGAGCGCTTCATCCGCGAGGCCAAGTCCGTCGCCCGGCTCGCCCACCCCAATGTGGTGGCCGTCTTCGACCAGGGCGCCCAGGGTGCGTACGTCTACCTGGCGATGGAGTACGTCGCCGGGTGCACCCTGCGCGATGTTCTGCGCGAGCGCGGGGCGCTGCAGCCCCGGGCCGCGCTGGACATCCTCGAACCGGTGCTGGCGGCTCTCGGCGCCGCGCACCGCGCGGGCTTCGTCCACCGCGACATGAAGCCGGAGAACGTCCTGATCGGGGACGACGGCCGGGTGAAGGTCGCCGACTTCGGGCTCGTGCGGGCGGTGGGCACCTCCACGGACACCACCGGCTCGCTGCTCGGCACGGTCTCGTATCTCGCTCCGGAGCAGATCGAGCAGGGCACGGCCGACACCAGGTCCGATGTGTACGCCTGCGGTGTCGTGCTCTACGAGATGCTGACCGGCGGCAAGCCCCACAGCGGGGACACCGCCGCCCAGGTCATCTACCAGCATCTGAACGAGGACGTCCCGGCGCCTTCCCGTGCCGTTCCCGGCCTGGCCACCGGTCTTGACGAGCTGGTCGCCGCCGCGACGGCGCGCACCCCCGACGGCCGTCCGTCCGACGCCGTGGCCCTGCTGGCCCGGTCCCGTGAGATACGGGCGGCGCTCACCGATGAGCAGCTCGCCGCGATGCCTCCGCAGGCCGTCTCGGACGAGCACGACGCGGCCGAGGACCGTACGAGCGTGATCCCCCGGGTGATCCCGGCAGGCCAGGGCACCGCGCACCACACCAGCCGTCTCGAGATGCCCCCGTCCTCCCCCCTGCGGCCCGGGCGCGGACGGCTCGGGCCGTTCGCGGTCCGCGGCCGGCGCGGGATGCTCGCCGTGGTCGTCGCCGTCCTGCTGGTGCTGGGGACCGGCGCGGGCGTCTGGTACATCAACTCGGGCCAGTTCACCCGGGTCCCGTCCCTCCTGGGCCAGACCCGGAGCGCGGCGGAGAAGCGGCTCGCGGGCGAGGGCCTCGATCTGAAGGGTGTCGAGCGCGCCTACAGCGACACGGTGAAGCGGGGCACGGTGATCAGCAGCGATCCCGGTTCCGGTGAGCGGGTCCGCGGCAACGCCTCGGTGAAGCTGGTGATCTCGCGCGGCCCCGAGATCGTGAAGGTTCCCGATGTCGAGGGGCTCGCCCTCGCCGACGCCAGGCGTGAGCTGACGAAGACGGGCCTCGCGCCCGGAATGGAGACCCGGGAGTTCAGCGAGGAGATCGACCGGGGCAAGGTGATCCGTACGGATCCGCAGGCAGGCACCGAGCGTCACCCCGACTCGGCGGTCGCCCTGGTCGTCAGCAAGGGCAGCCCCGTCGACGTGCCCGATGTCACCGGTCTCTCCGTCGAGGACGCCACGGCCGCTCTGGACGAGGAGGGTCTGAAGGCGAAGGTGCTGCCCGACCGGGTCAACTCCCCCGAGGCTGCGGGCGAGATCGCCCGGCAGTCGCCCGGGGACGGCGCGGAGGCCGCCGAGGGTGAGACCGTGGAGCTGACGGTCTCCAAGGGCCCGCGCATGCTCCAGGTCCCCGATGTCACGGGCAAGGACGTCGACGAGGCCCGCGACACACTGGAGGACGCCGGGTTCGAGGTCAAGGTCGACCGCCCGCTCCTCTCCTTCAGCGACACGGTCAAGAGCCAGTCGGTGGAGGGCGGCGAGAAGGCCGCCGAAGGCTCCACGATCACGATCAAGACCAAGACCCTGTAGCGACCCCGAGGACCGGCAGCACATGCGCAACCCCATCGGTGGCCACGTTCCCGTGGCCGGCGGACTCGCCAAGACCGGCCTCGGCTACGCCCAGGAGCTGGCGGCGGAGACCGTGCAGGTCTTCGTCGCCAACCCTCGCGGCTGGGCGACACCGCCCGGGAACCCGGCGCAGGACGAGCTGTTCCGCTCGGAGTGCGCGGCCAGGTCGGTGCCCGCGTACGTCCACGCCCCGTATCTGATCAACTTCGGTTCGCACACCGAGGCCACCGTCGAGCGGTCGGTCCTGTCCCTGCGCCACTCGCTGCGCCGTGCGCGGGAGATCGGCGCCCTGGGGGTGGTGGTGCACACCGGCTCGGCGACCGGCGGACGCCCGCGCGAGGTGGCACTCGCCCAGGTGCGTACGCACATGCTTCCGCTGCTGGACGAGCTGACGCGGGACGACGACCCCTTCCTGCTGCTGGAGTCGACCGCAGGACAGGGCTTCTCGCTCTGTTCGCGCACCTGGGACTTCGGTCCGTATTTCGAGGCGCTGGACTCGCACCCCAGGCTGGGGGTCTGTCTGGACACCTGCCACATCTACGCGGCGGGCCACGACCTGACCGGCCCCGCCGGCATGCGGCAGACCCTGGATCTCCTGGTGGACACGGTCGGCGAAGGCCGGCTGAAGCTGATCCACGCCAATGACTCCAAGGACGTGGTGGGCGCCCACAAGGACCGGCACGAGAACATCGGCGCCGGCCATATCGGTGCCGGGCCGTTCCGTGAGCTGTTCTCGCACCCGGCGACCGAAGGCGTGCCGCTGATCATCGAGACGCCCGGGGGCAAGGAAGGCCACGCCGCGGACGTGGCGCGGCTGAAGGAGCTCCGGGGCTCCGTCGCCGGGTGAGCTGAGGACCGCGGGGGCTCAGAGCTCGGGGCCGTCCCCGGGCTCCTCCTGGTAGGAGTAGCGCTGCTCGCTCCACGGGTCACCGATGTTGTGGTATCCGCGCTCTTCCCAGAAGCCACGGCGGTCGGCCTGCATGTATTCGATGCCCCGGACCCATTTGGGCCCCTTCCAGGCATACAGGCCGGGTACGACGAGGCGCAGCGGAAATCCGTGTTCGGCCGTGAGCAGTTCACCGTCCTTATGGGTGGCGAACAGCGTTCGGTCCGAGATGAAGTCGGCGATACGCAGATTCGAGCTGAATCCGTATTCGGCCCAGACCATGACATGGGTGACTTGGGGCGCGGGCGGCGCGAGTTCCACCACATCGCGGGCCAGGATTCCGCCCCATTCGGCTCCGAGCATGCTGAATTTCGTCACGCAGTGGAGATCGGCGACGACGGACGAGAAGGGAAGCTCCGTGAATTCCTGATGATTCCAGCAGTGCTTGTCGCCGTCGGCCGTGGCCCCGAAGACCCGGAACTCCCAGCGGTCCGGTTTGAACTTGGGAACAGGACCGTAATGGGTGACCGGCCAGCCGCGCTGCAGCCGTTGTCCCGGCGGAAGCCCGGCTTGCCCTGCTGTGCCGCTTACCCGGCTATCCGGCTGACCCATACCTCCATGGTGACAGACAGGCAGGGGTGGTGATGACCAGGGGAGAGCCGATTCGGGCAACTCATACTAAGCATGCACTTACTGGACGGCCGTGACGGCGCGATGCGAGGATGCGCGCAAACATGCCTGGTTCACCGGTTGGAAGGAGCCTCTGCGATGCAGGGCGACCCCGAGGTCATCGAGTTCCTGAACGAACAGCTGACCGCCGAATTGACTGCCATCAATCAGTACTTCCTGCACGCGAAGATGCAGGACAACTTCGGCTGGACGAAGCTCGCCAAGTACACCAGGGCAGAATCGTTCGACGAGATGAAGCACGCGGAGATCCTCACCGACCGGATCCTGTTCCTGGACGGGCTGCCCAACTATCAGCGGCTCTTCCACGTGCGGGTCGGCCAGACGGTCACCGAGATGTTCCAGGCCGACCGTCAGATCGAGGTGGAGGCGATCGACCGCCTCAGGCGCGGCATCGAGGTGATGCGCGGCAAGAGCGACATCACTTCGGCGAACATCTTCGAGTCCATCCTGGAGGACGAGGAGCATCACATCGACTATCTCGACACCCAGCTGGATCTGGTCGAGAAGCTCGGTGAGCCGCTCTACATCGCCCAGGTGATCGAGCAGCCGGACAGCTGATCCTCAGGCGGCGTCGGAAAGCCTGACGTCCGGCGTGCCGCCGAGAGCGACGGGAACTCCTGCCGTGGCGCCCTCCGGCGCCGTGCGTCCTTCGACGAGCTCACGGCGGGGGCAGCTGCCGCGGCCCAGCAGCGCCTGGATCCGACGGACGCAGCCGCCGCAGTCGGTGCCGGCCTTGCAGGCGGAGGCGATCTGGCGAGGCGTGCACGCTCCGCCGTCCGCATGCTGCTTGACCTGGTCCTCCGTGATGCCGAAGCAGGAGCAGACGTACACGCGGTTCACCTCCCGACGGGTTCGGTCGCTGCGCCGTCCCGATCTATTCGGTGAGGCTAACCTAACCTTACCTACGAGCGCGCGCACGTAAAGCCCCGGGTACGCCTGTGGGGCACGAATCACATCGATCCATGCCCCACAGGCTTCACCTCACGGGTGCGGTCCTACTGGTCGCGGTACATCTCGGCGACCAGGAAGGCCAGGTCGAGGGACTGGCTGCGGTTGAGGCGCGGGTCGCAGGCCGTCTCGTAGCGCTGGTGCAGATCGTCCACGAAGATCTCGTGGCCGCCGCCGACGCACTCGGTGACATCGTCACCCGTGAGCTCGACGTGGATGCCGCCGGGGTGCGTCCCGAGCTCCTTGTGCACCTCGAAGAAGCCCTTGACCTCGTCCAGGACGTCGTCGAAGCGGCGCGTCTTGTGGCCCGAGGCCGCCTCGAAGGTGTTTCCGTGCATCGGGTCGGTCACCCACACCACCTTGGCACCGGAGGCGGTGACCTTCTCGACCAGCTCGGGGAGCTTGTCGCGCACCTTGTCGGCGCCCATGCGGACGACGAAGGTCAGCCGGCCCGGCTCGCGCTCGGGGTCGAGGCGGTCGATGTAGCCGAGGGCGTCGTCGACGGTGGTCGTCGGGCCGAGCTTGATGCCGATGGGGTTGCGGATCTTCGAGGCGAACTCGATGTGCGCGCCGTCCATCTGGCGGGTGCGCTCACCGATCCAGACCATGTGGGCCGAGGTGTCGTACAGCCGGCCGGTGCGCGAGTCGGTGCGGGTCAGCGACGACTCGTAGTCCAGCAGCAGCGCCTCGTGCGAGGCGTAGAACTCGACGGCCTTGAATTCGGCCGGGTCCGTGCCGCACGCCTTCATGAAGTTCAGCGCGTTGTCGATCTCGCGGGCCAGGGCCTCGTAACGCTGCCCGGACGGCGAGGACTTCACGAAGTCCTGGTTCCAGGCGTGCACCTGGCGCAGGTCGGCGTAGCCGCCGGTGGTGAAGGCACGCACCAGGTTCAGGGTGGAAGCGGACGCGTGGTACATCCGCTTCAGCCGCTCGGGGTCCGGGATGCGGGCCGCTTCGGTGAATTCGAAGCCGTTGACGGAGTCGCCGCGGTAGGTCGGCAGGGTCACGCCGTCACGGGTCTCGGTCGGCTTGGAGCGCGGCTTGGAGTACTGCCCCGCGATGCGGCCGATCTTGACGACCGGCACCGAGGCCGCGTACGTCAGAACGGCGCTCATCTGGAGCAGCGTCTTCAGCTTGGCCCTGATGTGCTCGGCGGACACGGCGTCGAAGGCTTCGGCGCAGTCGCCGCCCTGGAGCAGGAACGCCTCGCCCTCGGCGACGGCTCCCAGACGGGCGCGCAGTTGGTCGCACTCGCCCGCGAAGACGAGCGGAGGATACGACTCGAGGTCCGCGAGTACATCGCGCAGAGCCTCGGCATCGGGGTACTCGGGCTGCTGCGCCGCGGGAAGGTCTCGCCAGGTGTGGCCACCGGCGACGGAGGTATTGGCGTTCACGGTCACCTCGACAACACTACGGGGTCGGCGCGTGCGGTCCGTCCGCCCGCTCAGCAATTGAGACACGCGCTCATCCGTACCCCGCTTCCGCTAGGGTACGTGGCATGTTCGCGCAGACAATCCAGAACTGGTGGTGGACCGCTCATCCGGCGGCCCGCTGATTCATCGCGCGTACAGACTTCGCGAAGGCCGCCCGAGGGGCGGCCTTCTCCGCGTTACGGGGCAGGGAGCCGTTCCTCCAGCAGGAAGGAACACCCATGCCAGACCCCACGCCCGACCGTGCCGCCCCAGCCGTGGACGTGCTGTCCGCGCTGCTCCGTGACGACGCCCCGCCCTTCGCACTGCTGCGCAGGCGCACGCCAGGACGGGACCACGACGTCGTCGAGGTGCTGACCGGCGAAGTGCGGGAGCTCGACCGGCTCGCCGAGATCCCGGTCGGGGAGCTGCCCTCGCTGGCCCTGGTGCCCTTCCGGCAGATCGCCGAGCGCGGTTTCGACGTGCGGGACGACGGCACCCCGCTGGCCGTGCTGGTCGCCGAGAAGGCGTACGAGCTGCCGCTGGCCGAGGTCCTCGCGGCGCTGCCCGGCCATGAGGTGCGGGTGGAGGGCGGTGCCTTCGACGTCCCCGACGAGGAGTACGCCGATGTCGTCCGGCGGGTCATCAGGGACGAGATCGGGCAGGGCGAGGGTGCGAACTTCGTGATCCGGCGGACCTTCGGCGGCGAGATCCCCGGCTTCGGCAGGGCCGACGCGCTGGCGCTGTTCCGGCGACTGCTGGCGGGTGAGCGCGGGGCGTACTGGACGTTCGTCGTCCACACCGGGGACAGGACGCTGGTCGGCGCGAGCCCCGAGGTCCATGTGCGGATGTCCGGCGGGACCGTCGTGATGAACCCGATCAGCGGGACCTACCGCTACCCCGCCGAGGGGCCGACCGCCGAGAGTCTGCTGGCCTTCCTGGACGACCGCAAGGAGAGCGAGGAGCTCTCCATGGTGGTCGACGAGGAGCTCAAGATGATGTGCACCGTCGGCGACATGGGCGGTGTGGTGGTCGGGCCCCGTCTCAAGGAGATGGCCCATCTCGCGCACACCGAGTACGAGTTGCGCGGGCGTTCCTCGCTGGATGTGCGCGACGTCCTGAAGGAGACCATGTTCGCGGCGACGGTCACCGGCTCGCCCGTGCAGAACGCCTGCCGTGTGATCGAACGGTACGAGCCGGGGGGCCGCGGCTACTACGCCGGCGCGCTGGCACTGGTGCGCCAGGAGCCCGGCGGGGACCGGACGCTGGACTCGCCGATCCTGATCCGCACCGCCGACGTCTCCGCGTCCGGCCGGCTGCGGGTGCCGGTCGGGGCCACGCTCGTACGCCACTCCGACCCGGCGGGGGAGGTCGCCGAGACCCACGCGAAGGCTGCCGGTGTGCTCGCGGCGCTGGGTGTCCGGCCGGGGCGGCCCGAGGCGGAGGCGGACCGCCCGCGGCTGGCGTCCGATCCGCGGGTGCAGGCGGCGCTGGACGACCGCCGCGGCGGCCTGGCCCCCTTCTGGCTGCGGATGCAGGAGCGCACACAGGAGCTGTCCGGTCACACGCTGGTGGTGGACTGCGAGGACACCTTCACCGCGATGCTCGCCCATCTGCTGCGCTCCTCGGGCCTCACGGTCTCGGTGCGCCGCTACGACGAGCCCGGGCTCCGCGAGGCCGTACGGGCGCACGAGGGGCCGGTGGTACTGGGGCCCGGGCCCGGCGACCCTGGTGACGCCGCCGATCCGAAGATGCGGCTGCTGCGCGGGCTGGCCGCCGAGCTGGTGCGGGAACACCGCCACGGGCTGCTCGGCGTCTGCCTCGGCCATGAGCTGATCGCGGCGGAGCTGGGCCTGGAGATCGCGAGGAAGGCCGTGCCGTACCAGGGGGCGCAGACCCGGATCGATCTGTTCGGCAGGCCCGAGACGGTCGGCTTCTACAACAGCTTCACCGCGCTCTGCGACGAGGCGGCGGCCACCGAGCTGGGCGCGCACGGCATCGAGGCGAGCCGGGACACGGCCTCCGGTGAGCTGCACGCGCTTCGGGGGCGGGGCTTCGCCTCGGTGCAGTTCCACCCGGAGTCGGTGCTGACGCTGCGCGGCGCCGCGATCGTGACCGGGCTGCTGGCGGCGCTGCCGGTGCCCGGCTGAGGCGTCCGGTGCGGGGCACGGACTACGGTGTGGGCGCCGCAGGGACCAGGACGTTCTCGCTGCGGCGGCCCGCCAGGTGGTCGGTGACGTTGCGCACCGTGGCGTCGATGATCTGCCCCACGGCGTCACGGGTGTAGTACGCCTGGTGCGAGGTCACGATGACGTTCGGGAAGGTGACGAGCCGGGCGAGGGTGTCGTCGTCGATGCCCTCCATGGACTTGTCGACGTGGAAAAGCCCTGCTTCCGCCTCGTAGACATCGAGCCCCACACCGGTGAAACGGCCGGCCCGCAGCTCGGTGACGAGCGCGCGGGTGTCGATGAGGCCGCCTCGGCTGGAGTTGACCAGGATCGCGTCGTCCTTCATCAAGGACAGGGCTTCCCCGTCGATGATGTGCTGCGTGGCCGGCAGCAGCGGCACATGGAGGCTGATCAGGTCGGCCTCGGCGAAGAGGCGCTCCTTGTCCACGTACGTCATGCCGAGCTCGGTGCAGGCGGGGTTCTCGGCGATGTCCCAGCCGAGCAGATTCATGCCGAAGCCGTGGGCGATCCGGGTGAACGCCTCACCGATCTTGCCGGTGCCGACCACACCTGCCGTGCGGCCGTGCATGTCCCGGCCGAGGAGCCCGTCGAGCCGGAAGTCGAAGTCCCGGGTGCGGCTCACCGCGCGGACGATGCGGCGGTTGACGGCCATGGCCAGGGTCCAGGCGAATTCGGCGACCGAGTAGGGAGAGTAGGAGGAGACCCGGGCGACGCGCAGGCCGAGCCGTTCGGCGACGTCGAGGTCGATGTTGTTGAAGCCGGTGGAGCGCTGGGCGATCATCTGCGTGCCGCCCGCCGCCAGGGTCTGCAGGACGTGGGGGCCGAGGTCGGCGTTGACGCTGGTGGAGATGATCTCGTAGCCCGCGGCGATCGGGGCGGTGTCCTCGGTGAGGAAGACGTCCAGGCACCGGACGTCGTGCAGGCCGGCGAAGGCCTTCTCGATCAGCGGCTTCTCGTCGGACTGCACGCCGAATGCCAGGATTTCCACGGTAGCTCCCGGGTCGTGGGTACGAGCTGTGGCGAATATACGGCCCGCACCCCGGGGGCGCCGCTCAGCCGAAGAAGACCCCCGCCTCCGCTACAGCACGGGCGAGTTGTCCCTCAGGCGTCGTCGAGGCCGGCCTCGATGGCGAAGCGGACGAGCTCCACCCTGTTGTGCAGCTGGAGCTTGCCCAGGGTGTTCTGGACATGGTTCTGCACGGTGCGGTGGGAGATGACCAGGCGCTCGGCGATCTGCTTGTACGAGAGGCCCTTGGCGACCAGCCGCAGGACCTCCGTCTCACGGTCGGTCAGCTGCGGGACCGCCCGCTGGTCCGGGGCCGCGGGGGCCGGGTCGGAGGCGAGCCGACGGTACTCGCCGAGTACCAGTCCGGCGAGGCCCGGAGTGAAGACCGGGTCGCCGGCCGCGGTGGCGCGCACGGCGTCGGTCAGCTCCTGGGTGCTGGCCGACTTCAGCAGATAGCCGGTGGCGCCCGACTTCACGGCCTCCAGGACATCGGCGTGCTCGCCGCTGGCGGAGAGCACCAGGACACGCAGCCCGGGGTGAGATCCGACGAGCTCCTTGCAGACCTGCACGCCGGGCATCCCCGGCAGGTTCAGATCGAGCACCAGGACGTCGGGCCCCACGGCCCTGGCCCGGCGCACGGCCCCCGGGCCGTCGCCCGCGGTCGCGACCACGTCGAACCCGGACTCGGCCAGGTCGCGGGCCACGGCGTCGCGCCACATCGGGTGGTCGTCGACGACCATCACCTTGATGGCGCGCTCCCCTGATTCCTGTGTCTGCGGTGTACGCGGTGTGCTCATCGGGTCGTTCCTGCCTTCCCCCGTGAAACCTTCGGGACCTTCAATTCGACCTCGGTGCCCTGTCCCGGGACCGAGATCAGTTCTGCTGTGCCGCCCAGATCGCGCAGCCGGCCGCGGATCGAGAGGGCGATACCGAGCCTGCCCTCCCCCTCCGCCTGGTCGAGCCTGCCCTCCGGGATGCCGGGCCCGTCGTCCCTGACCGTGACGATCACCTCGTCGGGCTCGTCCTCGACCAGGATCCACGCCCGGGCGTCCGGCCCCGCGTGGACCCGGACGTTGTCCAGTGCGGCGCTCACCGCGGCGGCGAGCTCGCGCGCCGCGTCCGCCGCGAGCACCACGGGTGCGCCGGGCTCCGCGAAGCTGACCCGGGAGCCGGCGTGCGGGGCGAGCAGCGCGCGCAGGTCGTCCTCGTCGCTCTGCGCACCGTCGCTGTCGGCGCCCGCGGCCCGGACATCGGCGCCGTCGGCGCCGTCCCGTGAGGGCCGGGCCGTGGGCACCAGGCCGCTGGAGACCAGGGTCCGCAGGGCGACCTCCTGCTCCCCGGCCATCCGGCCGAGCTCCGCGGCCTCGCCGCCCAGGGCCGTGCCGCGCCGCTGGACCATGGCCAGAACCTGGAGGACGCTGTCGTGGATGTCGCGGGCGAGCCGCTCGCGTTCCCGGGTGGCGGCCTCGATCTCCAGGGCACGGGCGAGGGTGCGCTCACTGGCGCGGGCCACCTCGACGACGTAGCCGATGGCGATGGAGGCGACCCAGACCAGCACCACGTTGTGGAAGGTGTCCTCGCTGGGCTCACCGCGCTCGATGATGTTGACGACGGCGACGAGGGTGGAGGCGAAGGCCGCCCAGCGCCAGCCGCCCTTGAGGGCGAAGGCGAGGACGGAACCCGCGGTCCAGATCGACGGAAGCGTCGGGCCGTCGATGCTCTGCGCGTCGAAGTCGGCGAGCGGGGTCAGCAGGATCCCGGCCAGGGCCACGGTGAGGTCCAGGCCGAGGAAGCGCTTGGTGCAGCTGGCCGCGTTGGCCACCCGGGGCAGGGTCGCGAGTGTCCAGGCGGCGAGGCAGGCCAGGAAGGCCACGGCCACCCAGGGCCGCTCGTACTTCGTGTGGCCGAAGCCGGAGAGCAGCGCCGCGTAGACCAGCGTCAGTACGCGGTAGGCGGTCAGCGCCCGCCACAGCGGCTGCTCGACCGACATCCGTACGACTCGTTCGCGCCCGGCCATGTCCCCGTGTCCCCTCCCCCGGCTCTCGCCCTCGCGTGCTGCCCGCTCCGGACGGCGGGCACGGCCACTACGTACCGGGCCGTTCGGTTTCCTTCTTCTTCGCCGCCTCGGCGATCTGCCGCTTGGCAGCCGTGGCGTAGATGTCCACGTACTCCTGGCCCGAGAGCTTCATGATCTCGTACATCACCTCGTCGGTGACCGAGCGCAGGATGAACCGGTCGCCGTCCATGCCCTGGTAGCGGCTGAAGTCCAGCGGCTCACCGATCCTGATCCCGGGCCGCATCAGCTTGGGCACCACCTGGCCGGGCGGCTGGATCTTCTCCGTGTCGATCATCGCCACGGGGATGACGGGCGCACCGGTGGCGAGGGCCACCCGGGCGAGGCCGCCCGGCTTGCCCCGGTAGAGCCGTCCGTCGGGCGATCTGGTGCCCTCCGGGTAGATGCCGAAGAGCCCGCCGCTCTCGATCACCTGGATACCCGCCCTGATGGCGGCCTCCCCGGCGCCCCGGCCGCCCGAGCGGTCCACCGGAAGCTGTCCCACGCCCTTGAAGAAGGCCGCGGTGAGCTTGCCCTTCACCCCGGGTGCGGTGAAGTACTCCGCCTTGGCGATGAAGGTCACCTTGCGGTCGAGCACGGCCGGCAGGAAGAAGGAGTCGGAGAACGACAGGTGATTGCTCGCGAGGATCGCAGGACCGTGCGCGGGGATGTTCTCCAGGCCCTCCACCCACGGCCTGAAGGCGAGCTTCAGAGACCCGCCGATGGAGAACTTCATTGCGCCGTAGATCAACTCGGATGCCTCCTGTGTGCCGTCGATGAGACCTTAACCTGTGCGACGGTGACGGCCCTGGTCGGTGTCGGTCCGGTCGCGTACGGTGAAGTAATCCTTGCCGCACACCCCCCGCACCCCGCCCCCGTCCCGCTTCATGAACAGGAGACCCCGGTGCCGGTCCTCCCTGGATCCGAGCCGTTCCGCCACGAGGGCGGAGAGGTCGGTGTCCTCCTCTGTCACGGATTCACGGGCTCACCGCAGTCCCTGCGCCCCTGGGCAGGCTATCTGGCGGAGCGCGGGCTGACCGTGTCCCTTCCGCTGCTGCCCGGACACGGCACGCGCTGGGAGGACATGGCGGTCACGGGCTGGCAGGACTGGTATGCGGAGGTGGACCGCGAGCTGCGCGAGCTGCGGCAGCGGTGCGAGCGGGTCTTCGTCTTCGGCCTCTCCATGGGCGGGGCCCTGGCGCTGCGCCTCGCCGCGAAGCACGGGGACGGGATCGCGGGCCTGGTGCTGGTGAATCCGGCGAACAAGGTGCACGGCCTCTCGGCGTACGCCCTGCCGGTGGCCCGTCATCTGGTGCGGACGACGAAGGGGCTGACCGGCGACATCGCCCTTGAGGGCGCCCAGGAGGTGGGCTACGCCCGGGTGCCGCTGCACGCGGCGCACTCCCTGCGGGCGTTCTTCCGGCAGGTCGACGCCGCCCTGCCCCAGGTGACCCAGCCGATCGTGCTGCTGCACAGTCCGCAGGACCATGTGGTGCCGCCCGCGGACTCGGCGCGGATCCTCAGCCGGGTCTCGTCCAGGGATGTCGAGGAGATCCTCCTGGAACAGAGCTACCACGTCGCGACGTTGGACCACGATGCGGGGCGGATCTTCGACGAGAGCTACCGGTTCATCGATCGCCTCGCAACCGACGCTGTCAAGAAGGGGAGCACGTCCGGTGGCTGAGCATGACGCGGAGCGCGCGGGCAGTGACGAGGAGCGCGAACCGCGCCCCACGGAAGGTACGGCCGTCCCCGAGGGTACGGAGGAGGCCGGGCCGATCGACGAGGCCGCGGCCTGGGAGGCGATCGTCGCGGGATACGGCGAGGAACCGCCGGACCCGCCGGGCGCCAAGCCGTTCAAGTCGATCGAGGATCTGGCCCTGCTGGAGGACGACCAGGTCAACGTCCTGGATCCCGCTCCGGAGTCCGCCGCGGGCGATGACGCGGACAAGGGCGTGGACGGGAAGGCACCGGACGGTCCCCGGGAGAGGAAGCCGCTCGGCGGTTCGGTCGTCTTCGCGCCCGGTGTCGCGGGACCCCGCGACTACGGCCTGGAGGAGCCAAAGGACAGCGGTATCAACGATCCGGACGACAGCGAGGAGGGGCATTTCGTCCCGCCGGAGCCGCCGCCGCTTCCCGAGGCCGATGTGACGGCCAAGTTCGCCTGGCTCGCGGTCGTCGGCGGCCCGGTGCTGATGCTGATCGCGGTGCTGATGCAGTGGGAGATGACGTGGTGGCTCACCACGCTCTCCATCGGCGGTTTCCTCGGCGGGTTCGTCACCCTGGTGGCGCGCATGCCTCCCGACGACGAGGAGGACGACGACCCGGGGCGCGGCGCGGTCGTCTGATCCGGCTCAGCGCCCCGCGGGCACCCTGAGGGCGGCGAGCACGGGCAGGTGGTCCGTGGCCGCCCGCAGGTCGCCGCCGCTGACACCGGGCAGCTCATCGGGGACGCCGCAGCCGAGCACCTCGATGCCCCGGGTCGCGAACACCGCGTCGATCCGCTTGCGCGGCGCGTCCGGCGGGAAGGTGAGCTCACCGCCCCACGGCCGCACGGTCCGGCAGTCCTGGAGCCGCCCCGCCAGCCGGCGGAAGGCGCTCCCCCGCGGTACGTCGTTGAGGTCGCCTGCCACGACGGTGTGCGGGACCCCCATCGCGTCGACGTGTTCGAGCAACAGCTCCGCCTGCGTCTGCCGTTCCTCCCGCTGGAGGCCGAGGTGGCAGCTCAGGACGCCGATCCGGGTCCCGGCGATCCGTACGACCGCGGTGGCCAGCCCCCGCCGGTGCTGCCCGGGGGTGAGCGGCAGCAGGACGTCCTCGGTGCGCTCCACGGTGGCGCGCAGGGAGCAGAGCAGCAGGGGCCCGGCCGCGGTCGCCCCGCCGCTGAGGACCACCAGGTCGGTCCTGGCCGCGAGCCGGGCCGCCGCCTTGCGCCAGCGGAAGAAGCGCGGGGCCTCCTGGACGCACACCAGGTCGGGTGCGCAGGCGCGGATGACGCGGGCCAGCGCCTCGGTGTCGTCGCGCAGCGAGCGGACGTTGTAGCTGAGCACCCTGATGACGGCCGAACCGTCGGGCTCGGTACGGGAGTCGGGAAGCGGCATCGGCGACATGACCATGGAAGCACGATACGACGGACGCCCGCCGCACCCCGAAGGGCGCGACGGGCGTCGGACGTGCTGCGCCCGGCCTTCGGCCCGGCGTGCCGGATCAGCCCTGGCGTGCCAGGTCCGCCGCGCCCACCAGGCCCGCCTTGCCGCCCAGTTGGGCCGCGAGGACCTGCGCGTGCGGGCGCCACTCTCCGCCGATCAGCCAGCGCCTGAACGACTTGCGGATCGGGTCGAGGACCAGCTCGCCCTCGTCCGACACACCACCGCCGACGATGAAGGCCGAAGGGTCGAACAGCGAGGCGAGGTCGGCCAGTCCTGCTCCGGCCCAGCGGGCCAGCTCACGGAAGGAGTCGATCGCCACCGGGCAGCCCTGCCGGGCGGCCTCGCTGATGTGCTTGCCCTCGATGCCCTCCACGGAGCCGTCGCCGAGTCCCAGCAGGATCGGGGCGTTCTCCGGGGTGGCGTTGGCGCGCTGCTGTGCGTACCGCACGAGCGCACGCCCTGAGGCGTACTGCTCCCAGCAGCCCTGGCTGCCGCAACCGCAGAGCAGCCCGTCCGGGACGACCCGGATATGACCGAATTCCGCTGCCACACCGAAGCGTCCCCGGCGCAGCTTGTTGCCGATGATGATGCCGCCGCCCAGGCCGGTGCCGAGCGTGATGCAGATGACGTCGTCGTGGCCTTGGCCTGCTCCGAAGCGATATTCGCCCCAGGCCGCGGCGTTGGCGTCGTTCTCGACGACCACGGGCAGGCCGACGCGCTGTTCGACCTTGTCCTTGAGCGGCTCGTGGCGCCAGTCGATGTTCGGGGCGAACAGCACGGTGGCACGCTTGTCGTCGACGTATCCGGCCGCGCCGATGCCTACGGCCTCGACGTCGTGTCCCTCGCTCGCCCCGCCCACAGCGGCGCTGATCGCGTCCACGATGCCTTCGGCAGTCGGCGGGGTCGATACCTTGAACGTCGAGAGGATCCGGCCCTCTTCGTCGACCACTCCAGCCGCGATCTTCGTGCCGCCGATATCGACGCCGATGGTGAGTCCCATGAATCCCTCAGTTTCGGTCGAGCCCCGCTACGGCCAACCGTACCCGAGCCGGGGACGGGCATTTCCTGCCCAGGGGCAGAAGCTGTTGTCCTGCTCCGGCCGGGACAGGACGACAGCTTGTCAGTCCAGGTCGATGTGCTCGCTGCCGCCGGTGCCCTCGTCACGCGGGTCCGAGGTGTCGTCGGCCGCCGTCTTCCCGGTGCCCGGGGCGCTTCCGGTGCCGCCGGCACCCTCGGTGCCCTTGGTCCAGCGTCCTTCCTGGCCCTCGACCGCGGAGCGGTAGGCGGCCAGGAGTTCGTTTCCCGCGGCGGCGAGATGGTCGAAGAGGTCCGGGTTGCGCTCGATGACCGGCTCGACGGCGGACCTGGCCTGCCGGATCACCTGCTGGACGGTGCCCTGGGCGGCCATGCCGAGCAGCGGCGACTGCAGCGTGGAGACCTTGTCGGCCACGGCGTCGATCAGTTTGCGCAGCTCCTCGGCCGCGGAGCCCGGCTGCGGGCCGTACTCGGCCCGGCGGCGGGCCTTCTCCGCTTCGAGGTCCTCGGCGCAGGCCTCCGCCCACGCGTCGTCGTCGACGGGACGATCGGTGGCTTCACTCATGGCGGGCTCCTGCGGCGCGGTTGTCTGCGTGACCGTGCGGGCCACGTACTACCGACGTTACCCGAACGGTGGTACGCGGTTCATGGTGTCCGGGGCCAGAGCGCGGGGTCAGGTGTGAACCGGACACGCAGGACACCGTCGGTGAGCGCGGCTCCCGAGACGGTGCAGCGGCGCAGTGCGGACTCCAGGCGGACGATCCGGTGGAACGGTCCTGCGGTGAGGAAGAGTTCGTCGCCGCGCCGGACGAGCTGGAGCTCCTCCTTGACCGCCCCGGGCAGCGGCAGGCACCAGGCTATGACGCCGTCGCCCGCGTCCTCGGTCCACCAGGGGTCCCCGGCGTGTCCCGGCGTGCGGTCATCGGGTGCGCAGGTCTCGGCGAGCAGGGCCAGGTCCTCCACCGTGCGCGGCTCGCGGCCGAGGTGGGCGCTCTCGCGTACGGAGGCGTCCTGCGCCCATTCCTGATGCCAGTGGTCCAGGCACTTCTCCTGCCGGGCGGCGAGATCGGCGAACCAGGGGTCGCCCGCGTGGCGGGGCAGGACCCGGGAGGCCACGACGGAGTCCACGCGCAGTCCGTGCAGGGCGAGTCCGGTACGGGCGGAGCTCAGCGCCTCAGCTGCGGCCCGCCCCGGCTCGGCGACCAGTCGCACGGTGGTCGCCTCGTCCTCGATCAGCGCCTCGACGGCGGCGAGTTCGGTGTCCTTGCGGGCTGCGGCCTCGTACAGCCACTGGGCGGGCATGGGCACACCGGCGAGCTGGGCGAGCACCGGGCGCAGGGCGCGGGCCGCCTGGCGCTCCTGGGGCAGGAGCCGGCGCAGATAGCGGCGCAGCTGCCCCGGGAGGGCGAGCAGGGCCAGGGCGTCGGTGAGCGGAGGCAGGTCGACGACGACGACCTCGTAGCCGTCCTTCGACCGGTCGCCCGCGGCCACCCTGTGCAGGGTGTGCAGAAGGGCGAGCTGGGCGCTGCCCGGCAGCTCGGTGAGCTCCTCGGCGTCGAGCCGGTTGGCGCCGAGCAGGTCGAGCACCCCGGACGCCCGGCCCTGGAGGCCGAGCAGCTCGGCCCGGAAGTGTGCGGCGGAGTCGACGCGGACGCAGGACAGCCGCTCGGCTGCCTCGGCGGGCTCGGGCCCCGCCGGGAGGGCGGGCACGGCGTCGGTGGTGATCAGCAGGGTGCGGCGTCCGCCGCGCGCCGAGGCGAGCGCGGTCGCCGCGGCGACGGTGGTACGGCCTGCGCCGCCGGGGCCGGTGACGAGGACCGTACGCACGTGCTCAGGCCTTCGGGACGGACTCGACGCGCTTCTTCAGCCCGGCGAGTGCCCGGTCGATGATGACCTTCTCGGCCTTGCGCTTGATCATGCCGAGGAGCGGGATCTTGACGTCGACGGCGAGTCGGTAGGTGACCTCGGTGCGGTCGCCGTCGCCCAGGGGTGCCAGTGCGTAGCTGCCGTCGAGGGCGCGCAGCATCTGGGACTTGACCAGGGTCCAGTCGACCTCGTACGGGCTGTTCCAGGTGTAGGCGAGGACGTGGTCGTCCTTGATCGCTCCGGCGTCCAGGACCAGGCGGACCTGCTCGGCGCGGCCCTGGTCGTCGGTGGCCAGGATCTCGGCCTCCTTCACCTCGCCGGTCCATTCCGGATAGCGGGCGAAGTCGGCGATCACTCCCATGACGTCGGCCGGTGCCGCCTCGATCGTGATGCTCGAGCTGGTGTGTTCAGCCATCGCCGTGGCCCTCCAGTGCGGTGTACCGGTCGCGTTCGGCAGAAGCCTGCCGTCTGCAGGCTATCGCGTGCTGTCACCACTCCAGGGCCCAGGGCCGCCCGGTCGCGGCGAAGTGGCCCACGTTGACGCACTCGGTGACGCCCACCCGCATCCGGCGCACCAACGGCTGGTGAACATGACCGAAAATCGCATAGCGGGGGCGGGTGCGGTGGATGGCGTCCAGGAGGGCGCGGCTGCCGCGTTCGAAGCGCCTGGCCACGGTGTCGTACGTCAGCTCCGGGACCTCCGGCGGGATGTGCGAGCACAGGACGTCCACCGGACCGAGTGCCTCGACCTTGGCGGCGTACTCCTCGTCGCTGATCTCGTACGGGGTGTTCATGGGGGTCCTGAGGCCGCCCCCGACGAACCCGAAGACCCGGCCTCCGATCTCCACACGCTCACCGTCCAGCACGGTGGTACCGGAATGGGCGTACTCGGGCCAGAGCGTGGGCACGTCGACGTTGCCGTAGGTGGCGTAGGTCGGGGTGGGCATCGCCGCGAACATCTGGGCGTACTGCTTGCGCACGGCGGACAGGATCGCCGCGTTGCGGTCGACACCGGCCCACAGTTCACGGCCGAAGGCACGCGCCTCGTCGAAACGGCGAGCGGTGCGCAGCTCGACGATGCGATCGGCGTTGGCGACGCCGAAAAGGTCGGGGAAGATGCCGCGCGAATGGTCGGCGTAGTCGAGGAAGAGCACGAGGTCACCCAGGCAGATCAGGGCGTCGGCACCGTCCCCGGCGCGCGCCAGTGCCTCCGCGTTGCCGTGGACGTCACTGACCACGTGCACGCGTGTGCGTCGAGTGGGAATCATGTGCTGATCGTGCGGTGTACCGGCGCCCATGGAGGTCACCCTAGGTCTCCGTCGGCTGCTCTGGGTAGAGGCCGCCGGACCTGCGATTACTTCCGGATCAGGACACGGGTGGACTAATGTGCGCCGAAGGACCACCAAGAGGTGTGACGCATGAGACATCTGGCCGGAACCCCCTTTCCGGAACCGAGTACCGGTGGGTAACGTCCCGCCAGTCCAGTCGTGCTCACCCCACTGAGCATCTGCCAGTCTTGGACCGATCCGGTGCGTCGCACAGAGCCGTGAACCGGAGCCCGATGAGGAGCAGCAGTCTTGCGCGAGTTCAGCCTTCCGGCCCTGTACGAGGTCCCCGCGGACGGCAACCTGACGGATCTCATCCGCCGCAACGCCGCTCAGCATCCCGATGTCGCGGTGATGAGCCGGAAGGTGGCCGGCGTCTGGACGGATGTCACGGCGACCCGCTTCCTCGCCGAGGTCAGAGCCACCGCCAAAGGGCTGATCGCCTCGGGCATCCAGCCCGGTGACCGCGTCGCGCTCATGTCGCGCACCCGCTTCGAGTGGGTCCTGCTGGACTTCGCCGTCTGGAGCGCGGGCGCCGTCACCGTGCCGGTGTACGAGACCAGCTCCCCCGAACAGGTCCAGTGGATCCTCGGTGACTCGGGCGCGGTCGCGGTCGTCGTGGAGAGCGACGTCCACGCGGAGTCCGTCTCCGCCGTGCGGGACCGGCTCCCCGGCCTCGACCATGTGTGGGAGATCGACCGGGGCGCCGTCGACGAGCTCGTCGCCACGGGCGCGGGCGTCTCCGACGAGACGCTGGACCTGCGCATGGTCAGCGCGAAGGCCGACGACCCGGCGACGATCGTCTACACCTCGGGCACCACCGGCCGCCCCAAGGGCTGTGTGCTGACGCACCGCAGCTTCTTCGCGGAGTGCGGCAACATCGTGGAGCGGCTCAAGCCCCTCTTCCGTACCGGCGAGTGCTCGGTCCTGCTCTTCCTTCCCACCGCGCACGTCTTCGGCCGGCTGGTCGAGGTCGCGTCGGTGATGGCCCCGATCAAGCTCGGCTGCGTGCCGGACATCAAGAACCTCACCGATGAGCTCGCCTCGTTCCGGCCGACGCTGATCCTCGGTGTGCCGCGGGTGTTCGAGAAGGTCTACAACTCGGCGCGGGCCAAGGCCCAGGCCGACGGCAAGGGCAAGATCTTCGACCGGGCAGCCGACACGGCGATCGCGTACAGCCGCGCGCTGGGCGCCCCCGAAGGCCCCTCGGTGGGCCTGAAGGTCAAGCACAAGGTCTTCGACAAGCTGGTGTTCAGCAAGCTGCGGGCGGTGCTCGGCGGCCGCGGCGAGTACGCGATCTCCGGCGGCGCCCCGCTGGGCGAGCGGCTCGGCCACTTCTTCCGGGGCATCGGCTTCACGGTGCTGGAGGGCTACGGCCTCACCGAATCCTGCGCCGCCACGGCGTTCAACCCGTGGGACCGGCAGAAGATCGGTACGGTCGGGCAGCCGCTGCCGGGCTCGGTGGTGCGGATCGCCGACGACGGCGAGGTACTGCTGCACGGCGAGCACCTGTTCACCGGGTACTGGAGGAACGAGACGGCGACGGCCGAGGCGCTGGCCGACGGCTGGTTCCACACCGGTGACATCGGCACCCTCGACGAGGACGGCTATCTCGCGATCACGGGCCGTAAGAAGGAGATCATCGTCACGGCGGGCGGCAAGAACGTCGCCCCGGCGGTGATCGAGGACCGGATCCGCGCACACGCGCTGGTCGCCGAGTGCATGGTGGTCGGCGACGGACGGCCGTTCGTCGGCGCGCTGCTCACCCTGGACGAGGAGTTCCTGTCCCGCTGGGCCGAGGAACACGGCAAGCCGGCCGGGTCGACGGCCCTCTCGCTGCGCGAGGACCCCGAGCTGCTGGCCGAGGTGCAGCGTGCGGTGGACGACGGCAACGCCGCGGTGTCCAAGGCGGAGTCGGTGCGCAAGTTCCGGGTCCTGGGAGCGCAGTTCACCGAGGAGGCGGGCCACATCACACCGTCGCTGAAGCTCAAGCGCAACGTCGTGGCGAAGGACTTCGCGGAAGAGGTCGAGTCGATCTACCGCGGCTGAATCCGGACACCCCGTACGAGGGCCCCGCACCGTGACACACCGGTGCGGGGCCCTCGTACGGGGTGTCAGAGCAGCGACTTCAGCCGCTCCGCGAGCAGGTCCCAGCGCCACTTCTCCTCGACCCACGCCCGGCCCCGCTCCCCCATGCGCCGGCGCAGTTCGGGGTCGCGGAGCAGTGCGGCGGTCCGGTCGGCGGAGTCCTCGGCCGATCCGCCCCGCACCACCCAGCCGGTCTCGCCGTCGAGCACCGCGTCCGGGGCGCCCCCCGAGTCGCCCGCCACGACGGGCAGTCCGGTCGCGGACGCCTCCAGATAGACGATGCCGAGGCCCTCGACATCGAGCCCGCCGCGCCGGGTGCGGCAGGGCATGGCGAACACGTCACCCGCGCCGTAGTGCGCGGGCAGCTCCTCCCAGGGCACAGGTCCTGTGAAGCGCACGGAGTCCTCGACGCCGGTCTCGGCGGCCAGCTTCTTCAGCTGCCCGGCGTACGGACCGCCGCCGACGACGAGCAGGACCGCGTCCGGGACCCGCGCCAGGATCGCGGGCATGGCCAGGATGAGGGTGTCCTGGCCCTTGCGCGGCACGAGCCGTGACACGCACACGATGACGGGCCGGTCCGCGAGCCCCAGCCCCGCCCTGACCCGCTCGCCGCCGGAGGCCGGATGGAAGGTCTTCTCGTCGACCCCGGGCGGCAGCTGCACCATGCGGGCCGCCGCCCGCGGGGTGAGCGCGGCGGAGATCCTGGAGCGGGTGTACTCACCGAGGTAGGTGATCGTGTCGGTGCCCTCACCGATGCGGCGCAGCAGCTGCCGGGAGGCGGGCAGCTGTGCCCAGCCGGCCTCGTGGCCGTGCGTGGTGGCCACGATCCTGCGGGCACCGGCCCCGCGCAGCGCGGGCGCCATCAGCCCGAGGGGGGCGGCGGCGCCGAACCACACGGAGGAGCAGCCGTGTTCGCGCAGCAGCCCGACCGCCCGCCGGGTGACGCGCGGGGTGGGCAGCAGCATCGTCGTACGGTCGCGCACGACGGTGAACGGCTGTTCGGCGTCGAAGGCCGCGGTGGCCTCGGCGCCCTCCGGGCCGCGCTTCCAGGTGGAGGCGTAGACCACGATCCGCTCGGGGTCCATGCGCAGCGCCATGTTGTGCAGGAAGGCCTGGATGCCGCCGGGCCGGGGCGGGAAGTCGTTCGTCACGATCAGCGTCTTGTCCATCGCCGCCGACAGTACCGGGCCGCCCGACGGCCCTGCCTGACGGCTCCGGCACAGCCCCGGCCTGCATCATGGCGTGCATGACGGTCAGGACAGGTACGAGCGGCCGGGGTCTGTCACTCGCCGTATGGGGCCTCACCCGGGCGGTACTGCTGCTCTGTGTCTTCAAGGTGTTCACGGTGCCGGGGCCCGATGTCACGAGCGACGTCTCGGTGATCTACCGGGGCTGGTACGAGGTGCTCCGCACCGGCTCGTACCCGCTGGACGACGTCACCTGGCAGTACCCGCCCGGCGCCGCTCTCGCGGTGCTCTCGCCCGATCTGCTGCCCTTCCTGGAGTACGCCTCCGCCTTCTTCGTCCTCGTGCTGCTGTGTGACGCCCTGGTCCTCGGGCTGCTGCTGTACGCGGGAGGCCGTCCAGGCACGCGCGACGCGGGAGCGTGGCTGTGGGTGGTGGGCGTGCCGCTGCTCGGGCCGACGGTGTACGCCCGCTACGACCTGATGGTGACGGCCGTCGCGGTGGCGGCGCTGCTGGCGGGGGTACGTCACCCCAGGGTGCTGGGGGCCCTCGCCGCCTTCGGCGCGCTGCTGAAGGTATGGCCGGTGCTGCTGCTCGTGGGCACCGCCCGGGGCCGGGCCACCCGCCGCTCCTGGTCGGCGGCGGCGGTGACGGCGGCCGTGCTGGGTCTTGTGGCCGCGCTGGCGGCGCCGGGCGCGTACGCCTTCCTGACGTTCCAGCGGGACCGCGGCCTGGAGATCGAGTCGCTGGGGGCGCTGGTCTTCCATGTGGCCAGACAGTTCGGCTGGCAGGGCGCGGTGGAGCTGCGCTACGGCTCGATGGAGTTCGCGGGCCCGCACGTGGCGCTGGTGAGCACACTGGCGCTGGCGCTGAGCGTGCTCGCCTTCGGCTGGCTGCTGGTGTGGCGGCTGCGGGCCCGTACGTTCGCGGTGCACACCCCCGCGGACGCTGCGTTCACCGCGGTGCTGCTGTTCACCGTGACCAGCCGGGTCATCAGCCCCCAGTACCTGGTGTGGCCGCTCGGGGTCGCCGCGGTGTGCCTGGTCTTCCGGGGCAGCCGGATGGTACTGCCCGCGTGCCTGGTCCTGGTGGCCACCGCTGTCACCCTGCTGGAGTTCCCGCTGGGCTTCGCGCACGTGGTGGCCAGTGACGCCCAGGGCGTGGCGCTCATGGCCGTACGCAACGGTCTGCTGGCCGCCGCGGCGCCCGTCGCGGCGCTGCGTCTGTGGCGGGACACCGTACCGGGGGCGCGGCAGGGGCTCGCGGCGGAGCGGATCAGCCCAGCTGGGCGCTCAGATACTCCCGCCAGTGCGCCGTGAAGTCCTGGGGCGTGGTGCCGAGCACCGTGTGCATGGCCTGCTCCACGGCACCGTCACGCCCGGCACGGCTCCCCACGGCCTTGTAGAAGGCGATCAGCTGCTCATCGCCCCAGTCCCGCGCGATCATCTCGCAGGCCAGCCAGGCGCCCTCGTAGGCCCGGGAGAGCTTCGCCGGGTCCTCACCGAAGCCGAAGTCCTCGTCCGTCGGCAGTCCGGCGGGCAGATCACCGCCGCGGACCGCTTCGGCGAGCTCCGGCGCGACCTCGGGGGCGGTACGGCTCTCCTGGCGGTAGGCGGTCCAGTCCGCGAACCCCTCGGAGAGCCAGACGGGTGTGGCGGGCGAGGTGTACGCCCGGGTCGCCACGTGCGTGGTCTCGTGGGTCAGCACGACCCTCTGCCCGAAGCCGCCGAGCAGTGCGTACGCCTGCGGATTGACGATCACCCGGTCCGCCGGTGCCCGGCCGCTGCCGCCGACCTCGCCCGTGGTGACGGCGGCTATGTCCTGGTAGCTCGCCGCGGGTGAGCCCAGGAGCCCCGCCATGTCCTCCACGGACTCGGGGACGAGCACCACGACCCGCTCCGCCCAGGGCTCCGTCCAGGTGCCGGTGACGGCGGGGACGGCGCGGTCGGCGGTGTCCGCGATCTCGCTCAGCTCCGCCTTCCGGCGGCCGACCCCCAGGACCAGGCTGCTCGTGCCCCGTACGACCTCGACGTCACCCTGCTGCCAGAGCTGCCCGGGGGCCCCGTCGGCGGCCCGGTCGGCGGCGATGTACCAGGTGCGGCCCTCTCCCCTGCGGACCAGCTCCACCGTGCGGGACGAGGACATGGGCGCCTTGTCGTAGCCCTTGATCCGGTAGCGCAGCTCGACCTCGGCGGTGACCTCGCCGTCCCCCTTGGCGCTCACGTCCTTCACCTTGTACGCCCAGGACTCCAGCGGTACGTCGGCGAGGTTGTGCAGCTCGGTGCGCTGTGCGGCCCGGAAGGACGCGGCACGGGGGTCGAGCGCGGCCAGGTAGGCGTCGGTGTCGTGCTCCATGACCGCCGTGGCCCGGCGGTCCAGGGTGGCGCCGACCTCCCGCGCGGTGAGGCCGCCGGCGGAGTCCTGGGGACCGGCGCACGCGGGCGCGAGCAGCAGAGTGGCGAGCACGGCGCCCGCCGTGCTCCGTCTGCGGGTGCGCTCCCGCCGTGCGTCCTGCGTCCGAACAGCCATCGGGCCGAT
Organism: Streptomyces sp. NPDC048565; assembly: GCF_040650935.1. Classification (NCBI taxonomy): domain Bacteria; kingdom Bacillati; phylum Actinomycetota; class Actinomycetes; order Kitasatosporales; family Streptomycetaceae; genus Streptomyces; species Streptomyces sp. NPDC048565. The sequence continues at coordinate 39,580 of NZ_JBEZIH010000003.1, read as the reverse complement.
CGTACGGTCAGACGCGGGTGACCGAGGAGACGGGCATCATGCCGACGGGGTCGTAGCGCACCGGAGCGCCCGGGTGCGGGGCATGGATGACCTGCCCGTTTCCCGCGTACATCGCGATGTGGCCGGCGTCCGCGCGGTAGGCCACGAGATCGCCCGGCCGCGCCTCGGCGAGCGGCACCATGCGGCCCGCGTACCGCTGCGCCTGCGAGGTACGCGGCAGGGCGACCCCGGCCTGCGCGTACGCCCACTGCATCAGCCCGGAACAGTCGAATCCGGCGGGACCGGCGGCGCCCCACACATACGGGCGGCCCAGGGCCTGCCGGGCCGCCATGAGCGCGGCGAGACCGCGCGCGGAGGCGCCGGCGCCGTCCGGCAGCGTCCCGGTGCCGAGGTCCGCGTGGCCCAGCGAGGCGCGATCGGCGGCCGGGAGCGCGCGCAGCAGCTCCCTGGCCCTGGCCAGCTTGCCCTCCACGGTGCTCTTGTGGCGGGCCGCCGCCGAGCGGTCGCGTTCCATGGCGGCAAGGGCTCCGGTGGCCTCCGCGCGGCTCTGGGCGATCTTCCGCTGGGCCCGGTGGAGCTTGCTCAGTGTCACGGCCCCGCGCTCGCCCACCCGGTCCAGAGCGGCGGCGCGGTCCAGGAAGGTGTCGGGGTCCGAGGAGAGCAGCAGCGCGACCGAGGGGTCGATGCCGCCTGAGCGGTACTGCGCCCCCGCCATCGAACCGAGGGACTCCCGCATCCGGTTGATGTCCTCCTGCGTACGGGCCGCCGCGTCCTGGGCCCTGCCGACCCGGGTGCGCAGCCCGCCGAGGCGCTCCCTGGCGGCGTTGTACTGCTCGGTGGCGCGCTCCGCCTCGCCGTACAGCCGGTCGACGGTGGCCTTCGCCGTCTCGTGGGTGTCGTCGGGCGCGGCACTCGCGGGTGCGGCGCCGATGCCGGCCGTCGCGGTGGCCGCGGCGGCGGACAGGACGGTGGCCCGGACGCCACGGCTGAGGCCGGGTCTGGTGGGGCGGCGATGCGACACCACAGGAAGCCGCACTCCCTTCCGCTGTACGCAGATGTGCGCAGCCCCTGCCGCCCTGGGCGGGCGGACCGACGACCGGGAGCTGCGCGGCAGCGCAGACAGTAACCGGATGGCTACGCGACGGCCAAAGGCCGCGCCGGACGCGGAAATGCGGACGAAACAGCCCCGCCCCGCCGGTGACCTGTGGTCTCCGGCGGGGCGGGGTGTCGTCGAGTGGTGCCGCGATTCGCCCGTTCGGGCGTCAGATGCGGACGCCGACCTGGAAGGTGCCCATGTAGTCCATCGACTCGTAACGGACCACGGCACCGGGCTTCGGGGCGTGCAGGATCTGGTTGTTGCCCGCGTACAGACCCACGTGAGAGGTGTTGTTGAAGAAGACCAGGTCGCCCGGCTTGAGGGCGCTGCGGCCTATCTGGGCACCGTCGTTGATCTGGGTGTACGTGGTGCGGGTGATCTGGACGCCGGCCTGGGCGTAGGCCCACTGGGTCAGACCCGAGCAGTCGAACGAGTTGGGTCCCGTGCCGCCGGAGACGTACGGCTTGCCCTGCTGCGTGGAGGCGGCCTGGAGGGCCTTGGCGCCACGGGCGGACGCGGGGACCTCGTTGCCGAGGTCGACCCGGTCGCCGGCGTCGCGGCTGGCGCGCACCTCCTTGTCGGCGATCGCCTGGCGCTCGGCGGCCGTGAGGGTGTTCAGCAGCTTCTGGGCGTCGGCGAGCTTGCCCTGGTACTTCGTCTTGTTCTCGTTCAGCGTCTTGCGGACGTCGGCGAGGTCGTCGAGCTTGCCCTGCGCCTCCTTGCGCTGCTGCGCGAGGGTGCGCTGCTTCGCCTGGATCTTCTGCAGCGACTCGGCCTGCTTGGCCGTCAGCTGGTCGAGCGCGGAGGCCTGGTCGAGGAAGCTGTCGGGGTCCGAGGAGAGCAGCAGCTGGACCGACGGGTCGAGACCACCGGAGCGGTACTGCGCGGTGGCGAGCGAACCGAGCTCGCCGCGCAGGGTGTTGAGCTCGTCCTGGCCGCGGGCGACCTTGTCCTGGAGCGCGTCAGCCTGCTTCTTGAGCTTGTCCTGCTGCTCCTTGGCGCCGTTGGCCTTCTCGGTCGCGACCTCGGCCTCGTCGTAGAGCTTGTCGACCTTGGCCTGGACCTCGTTCTTGGTCGGCTTCGGGTCGGCGTGGGCTGCCTGAGAGGTCAGGGCCACTGCTGCGGCGGCGGTCGCGGTGAGCACGGTCACGCGGGTGCGGCTCGGCTGCTTGGGACGACGGTGGGACGCCACGAAGGCGAGCTCCTTCTTCCTCGAGCCGCCTACCGGGTATGGGGGGACGTGTGAATCCCCGGCTCCGTGCACTCACGGACTCGGCGGTTCCTTCGCCGTCACCCCTGGTGGGCGATCAACCGTGCGAAGGTTCGAGGCCTGACCCTAGTGACCATCCTGTGATCAGTTCAAATCCTCACGAGGAAAATCTCGTCACACCAGGCACTTCTTTACTTTCATCACACTGCGCGTAGCGGCCACTTGACGGTACGTTCCATAAATTCCGGCAAGTCGCTCATGTCGCACATGAAGCATCAGACGCGCGAAAGCCGCTTCAGGAGCAAGGCGGACGCGACCGGCCTCGCTCCCGCCTTCGCCACCCCGTCGGCCACCTCGCGGTCGGTGGAGACCACGACGACGGGCCTGCCCGAGGGTTCGGCGCGCGCCAGTTGCCGGATCAGCTCGTCCGCGGTCACCCCCGCCTTGCTGAACAGCACACGCACTCCGCGCGGCGGCGCGAGCAGGACGGGGGCGGCCAGTTCGGCTCCGTCGAAGACACAGGTCATCTCGGCGCCGGTCTGCGCCGCGAGGACGGAGAGGCCGCCCAGGAGCCGCAACCGCTGCTTCTCCAGCGGCATCTGCGGATAGCCGGTCTTCGTGACGTTGTAGCCGTCGACGATCAGATGCGCCTGCGGCAGGGCCAGCAGCTGGTCGAGCAGCGCCGGGTCGGTGTCCGAAAGGGCCCTGGCCGCGATGTCCTTCGGTGACATCCGGCCGGGCTCCACCGCTTCCACACCGTCCGCGGGGCGGAGCGAGGAAGGAGGCAGCGCCAGCTCACGGCGCAGCCCCTGGGCCGCGTCCAGCACGGTGTCCAGGAGCAGCCGCAGCCGCATGTCCTCCACGGAGCGCCCCTCCCTGGCCGCCCGGCGGCCCGCCTCGACGGCGGCCTCCGCCTCGGCCAGCCGCGCCTTGAGCCGGCGGGACTCGCTCTCGGCGGCTGACACCTGGGCCGCGGCCTCGGACCGTACGGCGTCGGTCTCCACCCCGGCCTTGCGCAGGGCGGCCTCGCCGCGCTTCACCTCGCTGAGGGCGCTGCGCAGCTTGCGGTGCAGGGAATCGGTCTCCCTGCGCGCGGCGTCCAGCTCCGAGCGCAGCCGCTCGGTGTCGGCCCTGGTCTGGCCGCGGGCGCGGTCGAGTTCCTCGCGCAGCCGCCGCAACTCGCGCCTGGTCTCCTCGTCCACCCGCTCCGCGTGCGCGCGCTGGACCTCCTCGCCGGCCGCGGCCACCAGCTTGACCCAGCCGGCCGGCCGCAGCACATAGGCGGCGGCGGCCACATCGACGGGGTCGGCCGCGGCGGGCGGCGCACCGGATGTGAGGGCATCGGCCAGCTCCGGCTGGGTCTGGCCGATCCGCTCACCGATGCGCCGGCGGAACACCGGGTCGCTCTCCAGGGCTGCGGCCATCGCGTTACCCGCGAACTTGGCCCGCCTGCTGGGGGTGAAGCGGGCGTACTGCCGCAGCTGGGCCGGGAGTTCGCCGACGGTCAGACCCCCGAAGGCGTCCGAGACCAGCGCCACGACCTTGCGGCGTACGCCCTCGGGCAGCGGACGGTCGAGCGACTCCGCGGTGCCGTCGGCCGCGTCGGCCGGTCCGGCGCCGCCTGTCGGCTGCTCCACCATCCATCACCCCAATAGTCTGTCCGCACGGCCCCGTCAGGAGTCGGCACCCGGCCTGTCGACCAGCTCGATCTGGTCCACGGCGTTGCACCAACGACAGCGCACCGACTCGATGGTCTCACTGACCACCTCGCGCTCCTCGATACTCGATTCCCCGGCCAGGTCGAGATGCACGTACTCGACGACCTTCGAGGAGCGCGTCACATCGAAACGGGTGAGGTTGCCGCAGAGCGTGCAGCGCCAGCGGGTCCCGTCCGTCGGCTGGGGAACCGTCGTCATCGTTGCGTCCTCTTTCGTCGTTCGTCGAGTCTCGTGTGTGCCCAGGTCTTCGATCTCGCGGTGCGCCGTCGAACTGCGGATGTCCTGCCGTAACCCTACGGCCTTGCGCATACCTATCGACACGGCGAGGCGCTCTGTCCCGTTCTCGCCCGGTGCGTCATGCTCTGTACGTGACCGAGCTGCGGAAAGTCCACTGGCGGAAGCGGGCCGGAGAGCTCGGGGCGGCGGCAGCCGCCGGCGGTGCTCCGGTCACGTACGGGCTGATCGCGCTGTGCTGCGCGGTGTTCCTGCTCAGCCCGCTCTCCGGGTTCAGTCCCGTCCCCGGCGGCGCCGACGCGCTCCTGGCAGCCCAGGCCGGGTACTTCGAACGGTGGGGCGTGATCCCCAGCGAGCTCATGGACGGCTCCGCGCACGCGGCCCTGACCCCGCTGACCGCGCTCTTCGTCCACGGCAGCTGGCTGCACCTGCTGGGCAACATGCTCTTCCTCCATGTGTTCGGCGCGATGGCCGAGGAGCGCATGGGCCGCACCGAGTTCACCTTCTTCTACGTCGTGTGCGGCTACTTCGCACTGGTCGCCTACGCGGTGGTGCACTCGGGGTCCGACCAGACGCTGGTCGGCGCGTCCGGAGCGATCTCCGCGGTGCTCGGCGCGTTCCTCTGCCTCTTCCCCCGGGCCCGTGTCACCAGCCTCTTCCCCTTCCTCTTCTTCCTGCCGCTGCGCTTCCCCGCCTGGATCGTGCTGGTGTTCTGGTTCGCCCTGCAGTGGCTGGCGGCGCAGGGCGCGGGCAGCGGCCCCGGCGTCGCCTACCTCGCGCACGTGGCGGGTTTCTCGGGCGGCTTCCTCTACGCCTGGGTGCGATTCCGGGGGACTAGAGTGAAGGCTCCAGCCACGGCCACTGAGGGAGAAAGCCAGCCGTGATCACCGCGATCGTGCTCATCAAAACCAGCGTGGACCGGATTCCCGAGATCGCCGAGGCCATCGCCGCGCTGGACAGTGTCAGCGAGGTCTTCTCGGTCACCGGTACGTACGACCTGATCGCCATGGTCCGGGTGCCCCGGCACGACGATCTGGCCGATGTCATCCCCGGCCGGATCAGCAAGATCCAGGGCGTCGAGGCCACCGACACCCATGTGGCCTTCCGCACGTACTCGCAGCACGACCTAGAGGCGGCCTTCGCCATCGGGCTCGACGGCTGACATCCACGCAGGACATACGCGTACGGCTCCGGCCGGGTGCGGGAGACACCTCCCGTGCCCGGCCGGAGCCGTACGTCGTACCGGTCAGACCTGCGCCGCGCCACGGTCGGGCACGCAGCGGCCCTCCTCGGTGCGGTAGGTCCAGCGGGCGCCCTTGCTCACCAGCTCACGGACGGCGCCCAGGAACCGCTCGATGTGCTCGTCCGGCGTGCCGGCGCCGAAGCTCACCCGGATCGCGTTGAGAAACCTCTCCCCCGGCCCGGCCTCCGGCGCACCGCACTCGCCGGGGTCCTGGGGCTCGCTGCCGAGCAGGGTCCGCACCAGCGGGTGCGCGCAGAACAGTCCGTCGCGCACCCCGATGCCGTACTCGGCGGAGAGCGCCGCGGCGAAGTGCGAGCTGTTCCACCCCTCGACCACGAACGAGATGACACCGACCCTCGGGGCGTCGTCGCCGAACAGCGAGAGCACCTTGACCTCGGGGACCTCGGCGAGCCCTGCCAGGACCCGGGTCACCAGCTGCTGCTCCCGGTCGACCAGCCGGTCGAATCCGGCCTCGGTCAGGGCCTTGCAGGCGGCGGCGATGGAGTAGACACCGATGACGTTGGGCGAACCGGCCTCGTGCCGGGCCGCGGTGGTGTGCCACTCGACGTCCACACCGCCGTCGGTGCGCCGGGCGACCTTGCGGGAGGCGCCGCCGCCCGCGAGGTACGGCTCCGCGTCCACCAGCCAGTCGGACCGGCCCGCGAGCACGCCCGAGCCGAAGGGCGCGTACAGCTTGTGCCCGGAGAAGGCGACCCAGTCGACGTCCAGCTCGGCGATGTCCACCGGGTGGTGGGGCGCCAGCTGCGCCGCGTCGAGCACGACCCGGGCCCCGTGCGCGTGGGCGGCGGCGGCCAGCTCCCTCACCGGCCACAGCTCACCGGTGACGTTGGAGGCTCCCGTCACACAGACCAGCGCGGGGCCCTGGGGCTCGCGCTCCTCCAGGGCGCGCTCCAGCGTGGCAACGGCCTGTTGCGGGGTGCGCGGGGCGTCGAGGTAGGTCACCCGGGCGTCACGCCAGGGCAGCAGCGAGGCGTGGTGCTCGGTCTCGAACACGAACACCTGGCAGTCGGCGGGCAGCGCGGCGGCGAGCAGGTTGAGGGAGTCGGTCGTCGAGCGGGTGAAGACCACCTGGTCGTCCGCACGGCAGCCGAGGAATTCGGCGACGGTCTCGCGACTGCCCTCGAACAGATCCGTGGAGAGCTGTGAGAGGTACCCGGCGCCGCGGTGCACGCTGCCGTAGTACGGGGCGTAGGCCGCCACGTCGTCCCACACCCGCTGGAGAGCCGGGGCGCTGGCCGCGTAGTCGAGGGCGGCATAGGTGACATCGCCGCCCGTCACCAGCGGAACGATGACATCAGCACCCAGAACCGGCAGGGGGGCACAAAGAGACTGGTCGGCGGCAGCGGTGGAGACAGACATGGCGAACTCCCGTAAGAGGCAGGCGAGAACCTCGCGCCGGCGGCAGTGCGCGGCAGCGCGGGGAACGAAAGAGAAGAGGGGTGTGCGGAGGAGGGCGTAGTGCCCTATCGCATTCGCTTGCTCACAAGAGGCTCCTCGGGACCAGGACCCCAAGGGGTGACATCCAACGATGCCGAGGGGCCCGCGCTTGCCACAGACCTCGCTGCCTGCGGCCTGGTCTTCACCCGGGGCACCCCGCCACGGACGGAGGGTTGCCGGACAGCGGGCCGGGGCCGTAGTCGCTGTCACTCATGACCTGCCCAGCATCTTGCCATACCGGTGACGACGCGCAAGGGCGCAGTCCGCGATGCGGACCGCGCCCTTGCACACACCGTGCTCCCTCAGGCGTTGCTGGCCGCCACCCAGCGCTCCAGCACCCTCTTGGCCGCGCCCGAGTCGATCGACTCCCCTGCCCGCGCGATACCGGCCGCGAGCTGGTCGTTCAGCGTGGCCTCCGCCGGGTCCAGAGCGACCAGGGCGGCGGCCGAGTTGAGCAGGACCGCCTCGCGCACGGGCCCGGGCTCCCCGTCGAGCAGCCGACGGGCCACATCCGCGTTGTACGAGGCGTCCGCCCCGCGCAGCGCCTCGACCGGGACCAGGTCGAGGCCGACGTCACGCGGGTCGAAGGCCTCCTCGCGGACCGTGCCGTCGCGGACGATCCAGACCCGCGAGGTCGCCGTGGTGGTCAGCTCGTCGAGGCCGTCGTCACCCCGGAAGACGAGCGCGGAATTCCCCCGGTCCGCGAGCACGCCGGCGACGATGGGCGCCATCCTGGGGTCGGCGACCCCGATGGCCTGGGAGCGCACCCGGGCCGGGTTGGTGAGCGGGCCCAGGATGTTGAACGTGGTCTGCGTGCCGAGCTCCTTGCGCGCCGTGGCCGCGTAGCGCAGGGCGGGGTGGAACTTCACGGCGAAGCAGAAGGTGATGCCCGCCTCCTCGGCGACGGCGACGACACGCCGCGGCGTCAGTTCGAGGTTGACGCCGAGCTTCTCCAGCACGTCCGAGGCCCCGCTCGCCGACGACGAGGCCCGGTTGCCGTGCTTGACGACCTTCGCGCCCGTGCCCGCGACGACTATCGCCGACATGGTGGAGATGTTCACCGTCTTGGCCATGTCGCCGCCGGTGCCCACGATGTCGACCGTGCGGCCGGGCACCTCGATCGTGTGGGCGTGCTCGTACATGGCGCGGACGAGTCCGGTGACCTCGTCGACGGTCTCCCCCTTGGCCCGCAGCGCGACGGCGAAGCCGGCGATCTGCACGTCCGTGGCCTCACCGCTCATGATGCGGTCCATGGCCCACGCGGTGTCGTCCGCGCCCAGGTGCTCGCCGCGCAGCAGAGGGGTCAGGATGCCGGGCCAGGTACGGGCCGCCACGCTGTCGCCGCCGTCCGGGGTCACAACGTTCATGGTCCGCTCCTGGGGGGTCCACAGCCGGTACAAGGATGTCTCCCACCCTATCCAGGCCGGGGGACAGCGAAGAGCCCCGTCCCATCATTGGGGTCTCCCCTGCTCGAGCGAAGTCGAGAGCTTGGGGAAGGACGGGGCTCCTGGCTGTGGCGGTCAGCTGAGGTGATCAGTGGTGGCCGTGGCCGCTGGTGATCTCCTTGTACTCCTCGGCAGTGGGCTTGGCGATCTGGTTGTCCTCGCCGAAGTAACTCCTGCTGAGCCTGGCCCGCAGCTTCTGCAGCGCCGACGGCTTGCGCTCGACACCGTTCTCGTCGACCGTCGGGCCGATCTCGACCGGCTTGTACTGCTCGTGCGCCGTGAGCGTGTGCAGCTGCTCCTGGCTGAGCGGCTCGTGGATCTCGACGAACTCACCGTGCGGCAGGCGCTTGATGGTGCCCGACTCGCGACCGTGCAGCACCTTCTCCTTGTCCCGGCGCTGGAGGCCGAGGCAGATCCGCCGGGTGACGACGAACGCCAGGACCGGTCCGACGAAGAAGGCGACCCGGACGAACCAGCTGATCGCGTTGAGCGACAGACTGAAGTGCGTCGCCCAGATGTCGTTACCGCCACCGATCAGCATGACGAAGTAGATCGTCACCCAGGCGACACCGAGCGCCGTCCGGGTCGGAGCGTTGCGCGGCTTGTCCAGGATGTGGTGCTCGCGCTTGTCCCCGGTGATCCACGACTCGATGAACGGATAGAGCGCGAGCGCTCCGAGGATCAGGCCGAACAGGACCAGCGGGATCAGCACTCCGAGGACCAGTGTGTGGCCCCAGAGGTTGATCTCCCAGCCAGGCATCACCCGGACGAAGCCCTCGGCGAAGCCCATGTACCAGTCCGGCTGGGCGCCCGTGGACACCTGGTCGGGCCGGTAGGGGCCGAGCGCCCAGATCGGGTTGATCGAGGCGATCGCCGCGATGATCGCGATGAAACCGAAGACCAGGAAGAAGAACCCGCCCGCCTTGGCCATGTACACCGGCAGCAGCGGCATGCCGACGACGTTCTTGTTCGTCTTGCCCGGCCCCGCGAACTGCGTGTGCTTGTGGAAGAACACCAGGATGAGGTGGGCCACCACGAGCCCGAGCATGATGCCCGGCAGCAGCAGGATGTGGATCGAATAGAACCTCGGGATGATGTCGGTCCCCGGGAACTCCCCGCCGAACAGGAACATCGAGATGTACGTGCCCACGATCGGCATCGACAGGATGGCGCCCTGTGTGAAGCGCACACCCGTACCGGAGAGCAGGTCGTCCGGGAGCGAGTAGCCGGTGAAGCCGGTGAACATGCCGAGGACGAACAGCAGGAAGCCGAACAGCCAGTTGATCTCACGCGGCTTGCGGTACGCACCGGTGAAGAACACCCGGAACATGTGCACGAACATGCCCGCGAGGAAGATCACCGCGGCCCAGTGGTGGATCTGCCGGACGAGCAGACCACCGCGGACGTCGAAGCTGATGTCCAGCGCCGACGCGTAGGCCTGGGACATCCGGATGCCCTGCATCGGCTCGTACGAGCCGTGGTACACGACCTCGGACATGCTCGGGTCGAAGAACAGCGTCAGATACACACCCGTGAGGATGATGATGATGAAGCTGTAGAGGCAGATCTCACCGAGCATGAAGGACCAGTGGTCCGGGAAGATCTTCCGCATGTTGGCCTTGGCCAGGCCGTAGATGCCCAGCCGGCCGTCCGCCCAGTCGGCCACCCGCTCACCGGCGGGCGCCTTGCGCTGTGTTTCCGTCGCAGTACTCATCCGCGCTCCCAGAAGGCAGGACCGACGGGCTCTTCGAAGTCACCGAGCGCCTCGAGGTTGCCCTCGCTGTTCACGCCGATCCGCAGCTGCGGAAGGGGGTGACCGGCCGGACCGAAGATGACGCGGGCGCCGTCGGAGAGGTCGAAGGTGGACTGGTGGCACGGGCAGAGCACGTGGTGCGTCTGCTGCTCGTACAGGCTGATCGGGCAGCCGACGTGGGTGCAGATCTTGGAGAAGGCCACGATTCCCTCGTGGGCCCACTCGCGCTCCTGCTTGTCCTTGATGTTGTCCGGCTCGATGCGGATGATCATCAGGGCGGCCTTGGCGATCTGGGTCTGGAAGTCGTGCGCGTCCTCCTCCAGGCCCTCGGGCATGGCGAAGGTCAGCGAACCGACGGCGACGTCCTCGGGACGCAGCGGCTCCATGGTGTTCATGTTGACGAGCTGCTTGCCCTTGGCCCACATGGTCTTACGGAGCTTCTTCTCCGGCAGCGGACCGAGGTCGCGCAGCAGCACCACACCGGAGAGCGGCACCAGGGCCAGCGCACCGAACATGGTGTTGCGGATCAGCTTCCGCCGTCCGAGCGCGGACTCCTTGGCACCGGCCGCGAAGTCGGCCATGACCTTGGCCTTGACCTCGGGCTCCGCCTCGATGGGGTGCCGGTCGTCGGCGACCTCCACGTCGGACATCAGGGTGCGCGCCCAGTGGACGGCGCCCGCGCCGATGAGGAAGAGCGCAAGGCCCAGGGTGAGACCCAGGGAGAAGTTGAGCGCGCTCACATTGCCGAACGGCCAGATGTAGACGATCTTGTCGACCGGGAAGATGACGTACGAGGCGATGAAGCCGACCGTCGACAGCATGGACAACGTGAACATGAGCGCGACGACCCGCTCGGAGCGGTTCGCGGCCCGTTCGTCGATGTCCTGGATGCGCGGCTTGTGGGCCGGCAGCCCCGGGTCGGCGAACGGGTCGCCCGCACCCTCTACCGCGCCGTGCGCGGTGCCCTGCTCTACCGGCAGGTTCTCTTCTGGAATCTGTTGGCTACTCATGACTTCTTGGCCTTAGCGGTGTGGGCCGCGACCCATACGGCGATGGCGATCAGGCCGCCCAGGCCGAAGATCCAGCCGAAGAGACCCTCACTGACGGGGCCGAGGCCACCGAGCGAGAGGCCGCCGGGGTTCGCGGACTCATCACCGTTGACGGTCTTGACGTACGCGATGATGTCTTTCTTCTCCTGCTCGGGCATGGTGCTGTCCGGGAAGGAGGGCATGCTCTGCGGGCCGGTCTGCATGGCCTCGTACATGTGCTTCGGGTTCACGCCTTCGAGGTCCGGGGCGTACTTGCCGTCCGTCAGCGCACCGCCCTTGCCCGTGAAGTTGTGGCACTGAGCGCAGTTGGTGCGGAACAGGTCGCCGCCCTTGGCCACGTCGGCACCCGAGGGGTCCACCTGGCTGCCGGTCGGCGTGATCGGGCCGGCGCCCAGGGACGCGACGTACGCCGCGAGCTGGTCGATCTCGGCCTGGCTGTAGATGACCTTCTTCTTCGGCACCTGGGCGCCCGGCTGCTGAGCCGGCATGCGTCCGGTACCGACCTGGAAGTCGACGGCGGCGGAGCCGACGCCCACGAGCTGGGGCCCGTCGGTGGTGCCCTGACCGCCGGATCCGTGGCAGCTGGCACAGCCCACGGAGTAGAGCTTCTTGCCCTCGTCGATGGCGAGGGACTGGGCGGTGTCGTCGGCCTGCGCCTTACCCGCAGGCGCAAACGCGGCGTACAGCCCCCCGGTAGCCGCCAGCGCGAGGAGTAGTACGACGACGGCCGCCAGTGGATGGCGTCGTCGTGCGGAGAGCTTTTTCACGGATTACCCCGGTGTCAGGATCTTCTGCGTCGATGATGGGTGGGTGCGAGCCCGGTTACTTGATCATGTAGATCGTGGCGAACAGACCGATCCAGACGACATCGACGAAGTGCCAGTAATAGGACACGACGATGGCGGCGGTGGCCTGCTCATGGGTGAATCTCGAGGCCGCGTATGTCCTGCCCAGAACGAGCAGGAAGGCGATGAGGCCGCCTGTCACATGCAGACCGTGGAAGCCGGTCGTCAGGTAGAACACCGAACCGTACGGGTCGGAGGAGAGGGAGAGCCCCGCGTCCTTGACCAGCTCGGTGTACTCGAGGACCTGACCTCCGATGAAGATCGAACCCATCACGAACGTGATGATGAACCAGGTGCGGAGCTTCTTCACATCGCCCCGCTCCGCGGCGAAGACGCCGAGCTGGCAGGTCAGAGAGGAAAGCACCAGGATCGTGGTGTTCGTCGCCGAGAACGGGAAGTTCAGATGGTGAGCCATCTCCTTCCAGTGATCGGGTCCCATCACCGATCGCAGGGTGAAGTACATCGCGAAGAGGGCCGCGAAGAACATCAGCTCGGAACTCAACCAGATGATGGTTCCGACGCTGGTGAGGTTCGGTCGATTGACCGACGGGTGCGCGTGCCCGGTTTCTACTGTCGTTGCTGTCGCCACGACCGACATTATGTCGGTCGCTTATCCCGCCCTCACTCCGGGGGGTGCCGTTCGGTGTGTCAGCGGGGTGTGTCCTCACCGAACAGCCCATCGAATCGCCGTCTTTACCGGTGCTGACAGGCAGTCCGCCGGAGTACGATCCGCCCATCGGTTCATGCCCACAGAGCCCCGAGAGCCCCCGGGAACACAGACGTCACGGAGGAACAATGCAGCCGACCGCCACGGTCCTGGTCTACAGCGACGATGCCAACACCCGCGAGCAGGTGAGGCTGGCAGCCGGGCGCAGGCCTGCGGCGGACGTGCCGCCGGTGGAGTTCCTGGAGTGCGCCACCCTGCCCGCCGTCCTGAGCGCACTGGACAGGGGTGGTGTCGATGTCTGCGTGCTGGACGGCGAGACGGCCCCGGCGGGCGGCATGGGCGTCTGCCGGCAGATCAAGGACGAGATCTTCGACTGCCCGCCCGTCCTGCTGCTGATCGGACGTCCGCAGGACGCCTGGCTGGCCACGTGGAGCCGTGCGGACGCCGCTGTGACGCATCCGGTGGACCCGGTCGACTTCGCGGACGCCCTGGCCTCCCTGCTGCGCCAGAGGCTCTCCGTGGAGGCCTGAGAGCCTGTCGGGCGACCTCTGATCGGCGGAGGGGACTGGGCCCCCTCCGCTGCGTTCCTCCGGAGTGCGGCGCACTCCCGGGCGGGTCAGACCTGGGGGCGCAGCCGCGCCGTCCGGACGTCGGTTCCCGAGTCGGGCGTGTCGCTGCCGCCGTTCAGAGCGCTGCCCTTCTGCCAGGCGTCCCAGCCCAGATTCCAGTCGCCGAAGCCGTTGTCGAACGGCGTCATCGTCTCGCCGTCGCTCCCGACGACCTTGACGATGTCGCCCTCACGGACGGTGTCGAAGAACCATTCGGCGTCGGCGGTGCTCATCCCCGTGCAGCCGTGGCTGACGTTGGCACTGCCCTGCGAGCCCGTCGACCAGGGCGCCGCGTGGACGTACTCACCGCTCCAGGTGACGCGTGTCGCCCAGTAGACGGGCAGGTCGTAGGACTCCGACGAGCCGGAGGCGATGCCGACGGTCTCACCGCGCATACGTACGAACTGTTCCTTGGCCAGCACGACCTTGACGCCGTTACGGGTGTCGAAGCCGGGCTTGCCCGTGGTGACCGGCAGGGTGTTGATCACTTCCCCGTTGCGCATCACGGTCATGGTGTGGTCCGAGGCGTCGGTGATCGCTTCTATGCGGTCCCCCGTGGTGAGTTTCAGGGGTTTGGTGGCGTCGCCGTAGAGGGCGTTGGTGACCTTGATGCCCTTGAGGTTGCTGCGGACGTCGATGGTGGCGTCCGCCGGCCAGTACTCCTTGGGCCGGTAGTGCAGGGTCTTGTCGTCGACCCAGTACCAGGAGCCCGTGACGGCGGGGGTGGACCGGACCTGCAGCCCGCGCTCCACGGTGGCCCTGGAGGCCTTGTCGGCGACCGGAGCGCTGAGTTCCGCTGTGAGGGGCTGTCCGACACCGTAGGTGCCCGCCTGCGGGCCGAAGGAGACCTTCAGGAACTTCTTGGCCGCGGTCGTACCGAAGGCGTACGTACGGCTGCCGGGGGCGCCGTCGCCGTTCTCGGTGGCGACCTTGACGGTGTATCGGGTGCCGGCGGCGAGCGAGGTGGTGGAGTGCCACCGCTTCCCGTCGGCGTCGAGCTCACCCGCCAGGTGGCGGCCCTCGGTGTCGATGGCCGTCACGTCGGTGATCTTCGCGTCATCGTCCTTGACGGTGACTTCGAGGGGCTTTTCGGGGTCGGCCTTCTTGTCCTCGGCCGGACCGTTGAAGGAGATCGAGTCGGCTGCGTCGTACGGCTTCAGGGACAGTGACTGGCCGTCCGGCTCGCCACAGGCGGTCGCACCTGCAACCAGGGTCACGACCAGCAGAGTGCAGCTCACTACGGTGCGGATGCGCGGCGTGTGGTTCATGAACCCACGCTAAGAAGATTCATCCGATCCAGCGCGTTCAATGACTGCAAACGGGGGCCCGGCCCGCTCATCACTGAGCGGACCGGGCCCCCGTACGCGTGCGACGCGCCGGTGAAGGCGTGTCCTACTGGGTGCGGTTCTCTCCCCGGTAGTACTCGAAGACCCAGCCGAAGAGGCCGATCAGGAGCAGCGGGGCCGAGAAGTAGGCCAGCCACCAGCCGAAGACGACGGCCATGAACAGGAAGGCTCCGCCGATGGCCAGCGAGAGCGGCTGCCAGCTGTGCGGGGAGAAGAAGCCCACCTCACCGGCTTCGTCCGCGACGTCGGCTTCCTTGTTGTCCTGGGCCATCGCGTCGACCCTGTTGGCCGTGAAGGCCAGGTAGAAGCCGATCATGATGGTCAGCCCGAAGGCCAGGACCAGCGCGGTGGTACCGACCGGCTCCCTGGACCAGACGCCGTACGTGACGGCCATGGCCAGCATGAAGACGCTCAGCCAGATGAAGAGCTTGCCCTGGATCTTCACTTGCCGTCCTCCTTGCCACCGACGAGGACCTTGTCACCCTCGGACAGGTGATCGAGCTGCTCGAGTGCCGCGATCTCCGGGTGGTGCAGGTCGAACGCCGGGGATTCGGAACGGATCTTCGGCAGGCTGAGGAAGTTGTGCCGCGGGGGCGGGCAGGACGTCGCCCATTCGAGCGAACGGCCGTAGCCCCAGGGGTCGTCGACCTCGATCTTCTTGCCGTACTTGGCGGTCTTCCAGACGTTGTACATGAACGGAAGCATCGACAGTCCGAGCAGGAACGAGGAGATCGTCGAGATCGTGTTCAGGGCGGTGAAGCCGTCGGCCGCGAGGTAGTCCGCGTAGCGTCGCGGCATGCCCTCGGCACCGAGCCAGTGCTGCACGAGGAAGGTGCCGTGGAAGCCGATGAACAGCGTCCAGAACGTCAGCTTCCCGAGCCGCTCGTCCAGCATCTTGCCGGTGAACTTCGGCCACCAGAAGTGGAATCCGGCGAACATCGCGAAGACCACGGTGCCGAAGACGACGTAGTGGAAGTGCGCGACCACGAAGTACGAGTCGGAGATGTGGAAGTCCAGCGGCGGCGAGGCCAGGATCACGCCGGTCAGACCACCGAAGGCGAAGGTGATCAGGAAGCCGACGGACCACAGCATCGGTGTCTCGAAGGACAACGACCCCTTCCACATCGTGCCGATCCAGTTGAAGAACTTCACACCGGTCGGCACCGCGATGAGGAATGTCATGAAGGAGAAGAACGGTAGGAGTACGCCGCCCGTCACATACATGTGGTGCGCCCACACCGTCACCGAGAGGCCGGCGATGGCGATCGTCGCGCTGATCAGACCGACATAGCCGAACATCGGCTTGCGGCTGAACACCGGGATGATCTCGGAAATAATTCCGAAGAATGGTAGCGCGATGATGTACACCTCTGGATGCCCGAAGAACCAGAAGAGGTGTTGCCATAGCAATGCGCCACCGTTGGACGCGTCGAAGATATGTGCGCCGAATTTTCGGTCGACCTCAAGCGCGAAGAGCGCGGCGGCCAGAACCGGGAACGCGAGCAGGACCAGAACACCGGTCAGCAGGACGTTCCAGGTGAAGATCGGCATACGGAACATCGTCATGCCGGGTGCGCGCATGCAGATGATCGTGGTGATGAAGTTGACCGAACCGAGGATCGTACCGAAGCCGGAGAAGGCCAGACCCATGATCCACATATCGGCGCCCGCGCCCGGCGAGCGGACCGCGTCCGACAGCGGGGAGTAGGCGAACCAGCCGAAGTCGGCCGCACCCTGCGGGGTGAGGAAGCCAGCCACGGCGATCAGCGAACCGAAGAGGTACAGCCAGTACGCGAACATGTTCAGCCGCGGGAACGCCACGTCGGGCGCGCCGATCTGCAACGGCATGATCCAGTTCGCGAACCCGGCGAACAACGGCGTCGCGAACATCAGCAGCATGATCGTGCCGTGCATCGTGAACGCCTGGTTGAACTGCTCGTTCGACATGATCTGCGTACCCGGACGGGCCAGCTCGGCGCGCATGACGAGCGCCAGGAGGCCGCCGATGCAGAAGAAGGCGAACGAGGTGACCAGGTACATCGTGCCGATGGTCTTGTGGTCGGTGGTCGTCAGCCAGCTGATGACCACACTTCCCGGCTGCTTGCGCCGTACCGGCAGCTCGTCCTCGAACGAGGCGTCTGCCGCCGCGGCACCCTGGGATTCATTGAGGATGCTCACAGTTTGTTCGTCTCCGCATTCCTGGCCGGGTCCGTCTGCTCGATGCCTGCCGGCACGTAGCCCGTCTGACCCTTCTCCGCCAGCTCCTTGAGGTGCTGCTGGTAACGCTCGGGAGAGACGATCTTGACGTTGAAGAGCATCCGGGAGTGGTCGACGCCGCAGAGCTCGGCGCACTTACCCATGTAGGTGCCCTCCTTCTTCGGCGTGACCTCGAAGGAGTTGGTGTGGCCCGGAATGACGTCCTGCTTCATGAGGAACGGCACCACCCAGAAGGAGTGGATGACGTCACGCGAAGTCAGGATGAAACGGACCTTCTCGCCCTTCGGCAGCCACAGGGTCGGACCCGGGTTGCCGTTCTGCGGGTTACGCGTACCGGGGATACCCACGTCGTAGACGCCGTTGGCGTCCGCGGGGAAGTCCTTCCGGAACTTGTCGGGGATGGCGTCGAGCTCCTTGGGGACCTCGTTGCCGGTGGAGGGCTCGCCCTCCACGTGCTCGATGTAGTTGAAGCCCCAGCTCCACTGGTAGCCGACCACGTTGACCGTGTGGGCCGGCTTCGGGCTGAGGGAGAGGAGCTTCGACTCGTCGCGCGCGGTGAAGTAGAAGAACACCGAGACGATGATGAGGGGGACCACTGTGTACAGCGCCTCGATAGGCATGTTGTACCTGGTCTGCTGAGGTACCTCCACCTTGGTCCGGCTACGCCGGTGGAAGATGACACTCCAGATGATCAGCCCCCAGACAAGGACGCCCGTGGCGAGCGCTGCCGCCCACGAGCCCTGCCAGAGGGAGAGGATCCGAGGGGCCTCTTCCGTTACCGGTGTGGGCATACCGAGGCGGGGGAAATCCTCCCAGTTGTATGAACAACCGGAGGCCGTCGCCAGGACCAGGCCCGCAGTCAGCACCTGCGGCAGCTTCCGCCGCATCGGGCGCCGCGACAAGCGGTCGGAGCCGTTGGGACTCACGTAGCGCCTTCCCGAGAGTCTCGCCCGCACGGTTCGGCGCGGCCGTCTCACTTGGTCGGTCGCCGGCCCTGACGCGGGCAGGGGTTTGGATGTTTATGCGGACCAAACCCTACTGGACGCTATTTGGGGTCGCGCGGGGAGGGTGCCCAACGCGCCGCACGACACCCCGAAGGGGTGGAATGCGAGCCTCCGGCCTCCATCTGACGCCCCCTCTCCCCCCTTACGAGAACAGCGGGCCACCCGATCGCGCACCCCTGCGGGCTAGCGTGACGGTGTGCCCTACTTCGACGCGGCTTCCTCCGCCCCTCTGCACCCTGTCGCCCGCCAGGCGCTGCATGCCTCACTGGACGAGGGCTGGGCCGATCCCGCCCGGCTCTACCGCGAGGGGCGGCGGGCCGCCCTGCTGCTGGACGCGGCCAGGGAGACCGCGGCCGAGGCCGTCGGCTGCCGTCCTGACGAGCTCGTCTTCACCTCGTCGGGCACCCGGGCGGTGCACTCGGCTGTCTCCGGGGCTCTTTCCGGGCGTCGGCGTGTCGGCCGCCATCTTGTGCTCTCGGCCGTCGAACACTCCTCGGTGCTCCACGCGGCAGCCGCCCTGGACGCGGCAGGGGGCTCGTTCACCGAGGTGCCGGTGGACCGGACCGGGGCGGTGGACCCCACGGCGTACGGCCAGGCCCTTCGCCCGGACACCGCGCTGGCGTGTCTGCAGTCCGCCAACCACGAGGTGGGAACCGAACAGCCGGTGGTGGAGACCGCCGAGGTCTGCGCCGAGGCGGGCGTGCCGCTGCTGGTGGACGCCGCGCAGTCGCTCGGCTGGGCACCGGTGCCCGGCCGCTGGTCACTGCTGGCGGCAAGCGCCCACAAGTGGGGCGGGCCGGCCGGGGTCGGGCTGCTGGTCGTGCGCAAGGGGGTGCGCTTCGCGCCCCAAGGCCCCGTCGACGAGCGGGAGTCGGGCCGGGCGGCCGGCTTCCAGAACATCCCGGCGATCGTGGCGGCCGCGGCCTCGCTGCGTGCGGTGCGCGCGGAGGCCGAGGCCGAGGCCGAACGGCTGCGCGCCCTGGTGGGCCGGATCCGGGCGGCGGTGGGCGGCCTGGTGCCCGATGTGGAGGTGGTCGGCGATCCGGTGCGGCGGCTGCCGCATCTGGTCACCTTCTCCTGTCTCTATGTCGACGGAGAGACATTGCTCCATGAACTGGACCGGGCCGGATTCTCCGTTTCGTCCGGTTCGTCCTGCACCAGCAGCACCCTGACGCCCAGCCATGTCCTCAAGGCGATGGGCGTTCTCACGGAGGGGAACGTCCGCGTCTCGCTTCCGTCCGGGACGACGGGGGAAGAGGTCGACACCTTCCTCGGCGTACTGCCGGGCGTGGTGGCCGGGGTACGGGCGAAGCTCGGCGCGCCCGCTTCGGCGGCCCCTTCCCCGGCGTCACGGGACTCGCTCGTGGTGGACGCGCTGGGCAGGCGCTGCCCGATTCCGGTGATCGAACTCGCAAAGGTGATCGAAGGAGTACCCGTGGGCGGCACGGTGACGGTGCTCTCGGACGACGAGGCCGCCCGCCTCGACATCCCGGCCTGGTGCGCGATGCGCGAACAGGAGTACGTGGGCGAGGAGCCGGCGGACCACGGTTCGGCCTATGTGGTCCGCCGGCTCCTGTGAGCGCGTGCCGCCGATGCAGCCGAGGCCGGCTTCAGGAGAGGTGCTTGCGGACCTCGGAGGCGGCCTCGTCGCCGTAGGCCTTGGTGAAGCGGTCCATGAAGGGGGTGCGGCGCAGGGTGTATTCCTGGGTGCCGACCGTCTCGATGACCAGGGTCGCGAGCATGCAGCCGACCTGGGCGGCGCGCTCCAGGTCCACACCCCAGGCGAGGCCGGAGAGGAAGCCTGCCCGGAAGGCGTCGCCGACGCCGGTCGGGTCGGCCTTGCGCTCCTCCTCGGCGCAGCCGACCTCGATCGGGTCCTGGCCGGCCTGCTCGATGCGGACGCCGCGGGCGCCGAGGGTGGTGACCCGGTGGCCGACCTTGGAGAGGATCTCCTCGTCGCTCCAGCCGGTCTTGGACTCGATGAGCCCCTTCTCGTACTCGTTGGAGAAGAGGTACGTCGCACCGTCGAGCAGGATCCGGATCTCCTCGCCGTCCATCCGCGCGATCTGCTGCGAGAAGTCCGCGGCGAACGGGATGCCACGCGAACGGCACTCCTCCGTGTGGCGGAGCATCGCCTCGGGGTCGTCGGCGCCGATCGAGACGAGGTCGAGGCCGCCGACCCGGTCGGCGACGCTCTTGAGTTCGATCAGCCGGGCCTCGCTCATGGCGCCCGTGTAGAAGGAGCCGATCTGGTTGTGGTCGGCGTCCGTCGTACAGACGAAGCGTGCCGTGTGCAGGACCTCGGAGACCCGGACCGAGCCGGTGTCGACACCGTGCCGGTCGAGCCAGGCGCGGTAGTCGTCGAAGTCGGAGCCGACAGCGCCCACGAGGATCGGCTGCGTGCCGAGCACGCCCATGCCGAAGGCGATGTTGGCGCCGACCCCGCCGCGGCGCACGTCGAGGTTGTCGACGAGGAAGGAGAGCGAGACCGTGTGCAGCTGATCCGCGACCAGCTGGTCCGCGAATCGGCCGGGGAAGGTCATGAGGTGGTCTGTGGCGATGGAGCCGGTGACTGCGATGCGCACGGGGAGGCTGCTCCTGCGGAAGGCGAAGGGAACGCGTGAGCGCGCCCTCCGGGACGGCGTGACAGTTCACGCTACCCGGTGACGCCACCGTGCCTGAAGGGGCAAAACTACCCGATAGTAGGTCTTTCTACCTGAGCGCTCCCATGCGTACGGTGCGGATATGTCGAACACGATCGTTCCGCGTGAGTCCGAGATGAGCCTGGCCGAGCTGCGTGGTGACTGCGCGCGGATGGCGCCACACTGGGCCGCCCCCGCGAGGACCACCGCGAAGCCGGTGGAACCGGTGGAGCACTCCCGGATCCACGGGGTCACGGTGCCGCCGTCGTCCGCCCGTCTGATCGACGCGATGTCGGACTACGGCGACTGACCGGACCACTCACCGCGCTCCCTCACACGTACGGGGGAACCGTGCGCTCCTCCGGCCCGTCCCACCGATGTCCTCACCCCGGGGACGGATGATGCGCCAGTGACGGCCAGGCAGCCGAAGGAGCGATCCGGTGAGCACCGAGCGACCCGAGAATGACGTGACCGGCCCCCGGCGGCGGCGACCGCCGCTCGCCGTGGCCTCGGTGGCGGCGGCCGTGCTGCTGACCGGCGGCGGGGCAGCGTACTGGGCCTCGACCGCGTCGGGCGAGAGCGGTACGGGCGCGGGCAGGGCGGCCTCCGGGGACAGCTCCCCGCCGCCGCTCGCGCTGGACCTCGCGGACAGCCCGGCGACGCAGCCCCCCGGCATCGCGCCCGGTGAGCCCGACCCGCACGGCGCCGGTGTCGTGTACCGCGCCTCGGGCGAGCTGCCCGACGGCCCCGGCAGCGCCGCCGTCCACCGGACCGGATCCGCGGTGACCTCGGCCGAGGTGGCGCGGCTGGCGAAGGCGCTCGGGGTCGCGGGCACACCGCACGCGGACGGTGCCTCCTGGAAGGTGGGCAGCGACGGAGACGGTTCGGGACCGGTCCTGAAGGTGACCAAGCAGGCGCCGGGGACCTGGACGTTCGCCCGGTACGGCTCCGGCGGCACGGACGCGTGCGAGTCCGCGCGTACCTGTGCGAAGCAGGACCACACCCCCGCGTCCGGCTCTCCTGTCGGCGAGAAGGCGGCGAAGGCCGCTGCGGCTCCCGTACTGAAGGCCGTGGGGCAGGACGACGCCGCGCTCGACGCGGCCCAGCTGATGGGTTCCGTACGGGTGGTCAACGCCGACCCGGTGGTGGGCGGGCTGCCGACCTACGGATGGTCGACCGGCGTCCAGGTGGGTGCCGGGGGCGAGATCGTCGGCGGCAGCGGGCGCCTGAAGGCCCTGGAGAAGGGCGACAGCTATCCGGTGACCGGCGCGGCCGACGCCCTGGAGCAGCTGAACGCGCAGAGCCGTCGGGCCGCGAAGTCCGGCGCCGGCGACTGTGCGACCGCCGAGCCGCTGGAGGGCGGCCCGAGCACACCGAGGACCGACTGCGGCACTGCCCCGGCCGCCACGGTGACGGTCGAGAAGGCCAGGTTCGGGCTCTCGGCGCAGCAGTCCGCCCAGGGCGAGCGGATCCTCGTGCCGTCGTGGCTCTTCTCCGTACGGCCCGAAGGCGGCGGGCCCGAGCACACGGTCGTCCGGGTCGCGGTGGATCCGGACCATCTGGCGCCGAGCAGCAGCCCGGCCCCTGAGCCCACGAAGGACCCGCAGGGCAAGGGCGCGAGCCTCATCGCGTACAGCGCGGACGGGCGGACACTGGAGGTGACCTTCTGGGGCGGCGCGTGCAGCACGTACAAGGCACGTGCCACGGAGGACGCCACGACGGTGCGGGTCACCATCGATGTGTCGGAGCCGGACCCCGGGAAGGCCTGCATCATGATCGCCAAGGAGATCACCCGGACAGTGACGCTGGACGCGCCGCTGGACGGCCGGAAGGTGGTCGACGCCGGGTCGGGCGGGACGGTGCCCAAGCGGTAGTGGTGCGCCGTCGGCGCCCGCGCGTACGACAGCGGCGGCTCTCCCTGGTCCGGGAGAGCCGCCGCTGTCGTACAGCCGCTGGGTTCAGCTGAAGGAGTCACCGCAGGCGCAGGAGCCCGTGGCGTTCGGGTTGTCGATCGTGAAGCCCTGCTTCTCGATGGTGTCCACGAAGTCGACGGAGGCGCCGCCCAGGTACGGGGCGCTCATCCGGTCCGTGACGACCTTGACGCCGCCGAAGTCCTTCACGACGTCCCCGTCGAGCGAGCGCTCGTCGAAGAAGAGCTGGTAACGCAGGCCCGAGCAGCCTCCGGGCTGCACGGCGACGCGCAGCGCGAGGTCATCCCTGCCTTCCTGCTCGAGCAGGGTCTTGACCTTGGATGCGGCGGCGTCGGACAGGAGGATGCCGTCGCTCACGGTGGTGGTCTCGTCCGATACGGACATCTGCTTCTCTCCCGGGGTTGTACGGACTGCTTGCCGACGGTCCAACCATCGGGGCCACGGATTCATTCCGGGCCAGGGGCGTGCCTGCTCCCCTCATGCTCGCACACCACCGCATCAGGGGATGCGTCACATCGACGCTATGGGCATCGTCAAGCTGACACGAAGCGGTTATGATAGATAACGTCAATTAGACGAGAAGGCTTTTCGCTGAAAAGAAAGGGTGCGTGTCGTGACCACCGCCCAGCCCCTGGATGTCCAGCCGACGCCCCTCGCGCTGCTGCTGCTCGGCCGTGAGGCCGACCCGCTGAGCGAGCGAGGCGTCGAATGCCCCGGCGACCTGCCCTCCCCGTCCGACCCGGACCTGGTGGAGCGGGCTCGCGCCGCCAAGGAGAAGCTCGGGGACAAGGTCTTCGTGCTCGGGCACCACTACCAGCGCGACGAGGTCATCCAGTTCGCGGACGTCACCGGCGACTCCTTCAAGCTCGCCCGGGACGCGGCGGCACGGCCCGAGGCGGAGTACATCGTCTTCTGCGGCGTGCACTTCATGGCCGAGTCCGCCGACATCCTGACGGGCGACGACCAGAAGGTCGTCCTGCCGGACCTGGCCGCCGGCTGCTCGATGGCCGACATGGCCACCGCCGAGCAGGTCGCCGAGTGCTGGGACGTGCTGACGGATGCCGGCGTCGCCGACCAGGTCGTGCCGGTCTCCTACATGAACTCCTCCGCCGACATCAAGGCCTTCACGGGCCTCCACGGGGGGACGATCTGCACCTCGTCCAACGCGAAGCGCGCCCTGGAGTGGGCCTTCGAGCAGGGAGAGAAGATCCTCTTCCTGCCGGACCAGCACCTGGGCCGGAACACCGCCGTGCGGGACATGGGAATGACCCTGGAGGACTGCGTCCTCTACAACCCGCACAAGCCGAACGGCGGCCTCACCACCGAGCAGCTGCGCGACGCGAAGATGATCCTGTGGCGCGGGCACTGCTCGGTGCACGGGCGCTTCTCGGTGGAGTCCGTCAACGACGTACGGGAACGGATCCCGGGCGTCAACGTGCTGGTGCACCCGGAGTGCAAGCAGGAGGTCGTGGCCGCCGCGGACCAGGTGGGCTCGACGGAGTACATCATCAAGGCGCTGGAGGCGGCCCCGGCCGGCTCCAAGTGGGCGATCGGCACCGAGCTGAACCTGGTGCGCCGGCTGGCGAACCGTTTCGCCGCGGAGGACAAGGAGATCGTCTTCCTGGACAGGACGGTGTGCTTCTGCTCGACGATGAACCGGATCGACCTGCCGCACCTGGTGTGGACGCTGGAGTCGCTCGCCGAGGGCAAGCTCGTGAACCGGATCGAGGTCGAACCGGAGACGGAGAAGTACGCCAAGCTCGCGCTTGAGCGGATGCTGGCGCTGCCGTAACCGACCGGGCCCCGGAAAAAGAAAACAACAGGAAGGCCCCCGGCGCCGCTGTGCGGCGCCGGGGGCCTTCCTGTTGTCGCTGCGGGAAGCCGATCAGGCCTTCGCGGGCTCCGGCTCCTCGGAGGTGGTCTCCTGAGCCGTGTCGGTGACCGCGGCGCCGGACTTCGCCTCACGCTTGGCCGCCTTCTTCTTCGCGCGGCGCTCCTTGCGGAGCTCGACCATCGCGTAGAGCGTCGGCACCAGCAGCAGCGTCAGCAGCGTGGAGGTGATCAGACCACCGATCACCACGACCGCCAGCGGCTGGGAGATGAAGCCACCTTCGCCCGTGACGCCGAGCGCCATCGGAAGCAGGGCGAAGATCGTCGCCAGGGCGGTCATCAGAATCGGACGCAGACGGTGGCGGCCGCCCTCGATGACTGCCTCGACGACGCCCATGCCCTGCGACCTGTACTGGTTGATGAGGTCGATCAGCACGATCGCGTTGGTCACCACGATGCCGATCAGCATCAGCATCCCGATCATCGCCGGGACGCCCATCGGGGTGCCGGTGACGATCAGGAGGCCGATGGCGCCCGTCGCGGCGAAGGGGATGGAGACCAGCAGGATCAGCGGCTGGATGAGCGACCTGAAGGTGGCCACCAGCAGCATGAAGACGATCGCGATGGCGGCCAACATGGCAAGACCCAGCTTGACGAAGGCGTCGTCCTGGTCCGCGGAGACACCGCCGATGGTCGCGGTGGCGCCCTCCGGGAGATCCAGGGCGTCGATCTTCTGCTGGAGCGCCGTGGTGACCGCGCCCGTGTTGTCGCCCGTCGGCCTGGCGGTGATCGTCGCCGCGCGCTGGCCGTCGATACGGGTCATCGAGACCGGTCCGGGGACCAGCTTGACGTCGGCGATCCTGCCGAGCTCGACCGGACCGAGCTTGAGTGCCTTCAGCTCGGCCATGGTGGTGGCCGGCTCGGCGGACTTCACCAGGACGTCACGCTCGGTGTCGTCCATGATCGCCGTGCCCGACGGGGTGCCGCGCACTGCGGCGGCGACCGCCGCGCCGAGGGTGGTCTGGTCGAACCCGGCGTCGGCCGCCTTGTCGTTGGCCTTGACCGAGATCCGCGGGACGCTCTGCGCGAGGTCGCTCTGGACGTCGGTGACGTCCTTGAGCTCGGCGACCTCACCGCGCACCGCTTCGGAGGTCTTCTTCAGGACGTCCCCGTCCGAGGCCTTGACCACGACGCTGAGGTCCTGGCTGCCGAAGCCGTCGCCCCCGGCGATCGTGGTGTCGCCGATGCCGTCGAGCTTGCCCAGGGCCTCGTCGATCCGGCCCTCGGTGGCGTCGTAGTCCGCCGAGTCCTTGAGGGTGACCTGGTAGGTCGCCTGGTTGGCGCCCGTGCCGCCGCCGAAGGCCGCCATGAAGCCGGAGGAGCCGACGGTGACCTGGTACTCCTTGACGCCCTCGTCCGCGGCCAGGACCTTCTCGACCTTCCGCGCGGCCTTGTCGGCCGCGTCCAGGCTGGTGCCCGGAGTCAGCTCCTGGTTGATGGAGAGGACTTCCTGCTCGCCCTGGTCGAAGAAGTTCGTCTTCAGCAGGGGCGCCATGCCGAAGGTGCCGAACAGGACCGCGAAGGCGATGACGATGCTCGTGATGCGGCGCCGGGTCGCGAAGCGCAGCACCGGGACGTAGATCCGCTGGAGCCGGCTGGCGGCTTCCTTCTCCTCGGCCTTGCGGCGTGCCTCGTCCGGGTCGACGGCGGTGCCCTTGGGGGCCCGCAGGAACCAGAACGAGAGGACGGGGACCACGGTCAGCGAGACCAGCAGGGAGGCCAGCAGGGCCGCGGTGACGGTGAGGGAGAACGAGCCGAAGAGCTGGCCGACCATGCCGCCGACCAGACCGATGGGCAGGAAGACCGCGACGGTGGTGAGCGTGGACGAGGTGACCGCGCCGGCCACCTCCTTGACCGCGGTGATGATCGCCGACTGGCGCTCCTCGCCGTAGCCGAGGTGCCGCTTGATGTTCTCCAGGACCACGATCGAGTCGTCGACGACCCGGCCGATCGCGATGGTCAGCGCGCCGAGCGTCAGCATGTTCAGCGACAGGCCACGGGTCCAGAGCACGATCAGCGCGAGGACCACGGAGAGCGGGATGGAGACCGCGGTGACCAGCGTCGAGCGGATCGACGCCAGGAACACCAGGATCACGATCACGGCGAAGAGCAGGCCGAGCGCGCCCTCGGTGGTCAGTCCTGATATCGCCTTGGAGACGGCGGGTCCCTGGTCGGAGACCACGGTCAGCTCGGCGCCGGAGCCGAGGTCCTTGCGCAGGTCCGGCAGCTTGTCCTGGACGGCGTCCGAGATGGCGACGGCGCTGCCGTCCTTGTCCATCGTCGCCACGACGGCGAGGCTCGGCTCGCCGTTCGTACGGGTGATGGAGACCGCGGTGGCGGGCTCCTGCTTCACCGTGGCGACGTCACCGACACGGACCGCCTTGCCGGACTCACCCGTCGCCGGGTCCTTCGCGGCGACCTTCAGGTCCTCGATCTGCCGGAGCGAGGTGAAGGAGCCGCCGACCTGGATGGTGCGGCTCTTGCCCGACTCGGAGAAGGAGCCGGCCGGGACGGTGGCACCGCCGGACTGGAGTGCCTGGGCCAGCGAGGCGGCGTTCATGCCCGCAGCGGCGAGCTTCTTGTCGTCGGGGACGACGGAGACCTGGAGGTCCTGGACGCCGTCGATCGAGACCTGGCCGACGCCCTCGATGTCCTCGAGCGCCGGAACGACCGTGCGGTCCAACTGGTCGGCGAGCGCCTGCTGGTCCTTGCCCGAGGTGACGGCGAGCACGACGGTCGGGATGTCGTCCGTCGAACCGGCGACGACCTGCGGGTCCACGGTGTCGGGCAGCTCGGCGCGGGCACGGTTCACGGCCTGCTGGATGTCGGCGACGAGCTGCTTCGTGCCCTCGTCACCGAAGTCGAAGGTCGCCATGATGACGGCGTTGCCCTCGCTGGCGGTCGAGGTGATGCCGTCGACGCCGTCGACGGCCTTGATGGCGTTCTCGAGAGGTTCGACGACCTGCTTCTCGACCACATCGGGGGACGCGCCCTGGTACGGGGCCAGCACCGACACCATCGGGAGCTCGATGGTGGGCAGCAGCTGTTGCTTGAGCTGCGGGATCGCGATCGCTCCGAAGACGAGCGCGACGATCGAGATCAGCCCGATCAGGGCCCTCTGCGCGAGGCTGAATCTGGACAGCCAGGACATGGGTAGGTCTCTCTTCTGTGGCGTACGCGGCAGGTGGACGGGTTCCCCACGCCCACGTCGGTGGGCAGAGGATCAGCGGAACCGCGAACACGCGAAAACACGAACACGCGGGGAAACACGAAACCGCCGAACCGCCGAACCGCCGAAAACACAGCGGGGACACAGCCCGCCCATCTATACGATCGCCGGTTCCCGATACGAAAACGTCGGCCCCCGGGCTGCTTTCCCGGTCCCCCGCATACCGCAGCTGGAGTAGCCGGGTCTCCACCCGTCACTCCACCCTGGGACGGACAAGGCCCGATTCGTAGGCAATAACCACCAATTGCGCCCGGTCCCGCGCGCCCAGTTTCGCCATGGCCCGGTTCACATGGGTCTTCACGGTGAGAGGGCTGACGACCAGCTGGTCGGCGATCCGGTCGTTGGAGTGTCCGCCCGCGACCTGGACGAGTACCTCCCGCTCGCGCCCGGTGAGCGCGGCGAGGCGCTCGGCGTACTCCGTGCCGTGCGGGTCATGGGCGCTGCCGCCCTGGGCGAGGAAGCTGGCGATGAGCCCCTTGGTCGCGACCGGGGAGAGCAGCGCCTCACCGGCCGCCGCGACACGGATGGCGTTGAGGAGTTCGTCCGGTTCCGCGCCCTTGCCCAGGAAGCCCGACGCACCGGCGCGCAGGGACTGCACCACGTACTCGTCCACCTCGAAGGTGGTGAGCATGACGATCCGTACGCCCGCCAGATCCGGGTCGGCGCTGATCATCCGGGTGGCGGCGAGACCGTCGGTGCCAGGCATCCTGATGTCCATCAGCACGACGTCGGCGAGGGTCGAGCGGGCCAGCTCCACCGCTTCGGCGCCGTCGGCCGCCTCACCGACGACCCGCATGTCGGGTTCGGAGTCGACCAGCACCCGGAAGGCGCTGCGCAGCAGCGCCTGGTCGTCGGCGAGCAGCACCTTGATGGGCGTCATGCGCGTCATCCCCCCGTGGTCCCCACCGCGTCCGGCCCTTCCGGCGCGCGTGTGCGGGATGTGACGGGCAGGATCGCATGGACCCTGAACCCGCCTCCGTAACGGGGCCCCGCCGTGAGGGTGCCGCCCAGCGCGCTGACACGCTCGCGCATGCCGATCAGGCCGTGCCCGCCACCGTCGTCCGGCGCGGCGCCGGGGTCCGCTCCCGTGCCGTCGTCGAGCACGGTGACCTCCGCGGTCCTCCCGACGCGTACGACGCTCACTTCGGCCTTCGCACCGGCGCCCGCGTGTTTGCGTACGTTGGTCAGCGCTTCCTGGATGATCCGGTAGGCCGCGAGGTCGGCCGCGGCGGGCAGCGGGCTGTCCGGGTCGGTGCGGGCGACCTCCACGGGAAGTCCGGCGTTGCGGAAGGTGTCGACCAGGGCGTCGAGGACGGCGAGCCCCGGGGCGGGTTCGGTGGGCGCCTCCGGGTCGCCGGACTGCCGCAGCAGCCCGACCGTGGCCCGCAGTTCGTTGAGTGCGGAGCGGCTCGCCTCCCGTACGTGGCCGAGTGCCTCCTTCGCCTGGTCGGGGCGCCGGTCCATGACGTGCGCCGCGACCCCGGCCTGGACGTTGACCAGGGCGATGTGGTGGGCGACGACGTCGTGCAGGTCCCGGGCGATCCTCAGGCGCTCCTCCGCGACCCTGCGGCCCGCCTCCTCCTCGCGGGTGCGTTCCGCGCGTTCGGCCCGTTCCCTGATGGCGTCGACGAACGCGCGTCTGCTGCGTACGGCGTCCCCGGCGGCACAGGCGAGCCCGGTCCAGGCCAGGGCGCCGAGATTCTCCTGGCTGTACCAGGGCGTAGGACCGGCCACCATCGCGGCCAGGGCCAGCACTCCCATGGTCAGCAGGCCCACCCGCCAGGTGGTGGGGCGGTCGGTGCTGGCCGCGACGGTGAACAGCGCGATGGCCGCGCTCGCCACGATGGGCGAGGGCAGATCGGTCAGGACGAATTCGATGACGGACAGCGCTCCGGTCGCCGCGAGCACCGTAATGGGCCTGCGCCTGCGCAGGACGAGCACCGCGGCAGCCAGGACCATCAGCAGCACGCTCGAAGCCTCGGGGGGCCTGGCCGCGAGGACGGGCCCGCCATGGCCCTGGCTCGGCTCGGCGAACGACGCGCAGAGCATGCAGACGAGCACGACCGCGGCGAGGGCACCGTCGAAGGCGAGGGAATGGCCGCGCAGCCAGCGGCGGGCGCGCACGAGCCCGGTTCCGAGGGTGGTCACGGAGCAACGGTACGGCGTGCGGCCGACCGGGTGGTCCTGGCGTGTCCTGGTGTGTACGCAGCACTGTGCCCCGCGCCGGGCGGACCGGGCGGGGCACTGTGGGAGTGCGGAGCGAGGCGCCCGGTCAGCCGGGGATCAGCCCGTCGTCGCGAAGCATGGAGCGCACCTCTTCGAGCGTGGCGTCAGGGGCCGGAAGGATCAGTTCCGACGGCTCCAGGGAGTCGTCGGGGAGCGGCGAGCCGAGCTCGCGCACCTTGTCCAGGAGAGCGTGGAGCGTGGTGCGGAAGCCGGGTCCGTCACCGCTCTCCATCTCCGCGAGGAGGATGTCGTCGAGCTTGTTCAGCTCGGCGACTTGACTGTCGGCCAGTACGACCTGGCCCTCCCCCATGATCCGTACGATCATGACGCCGCCCTCACTGCTTGTCGAACTTGTGCGGGGACTGCTGCGACTGCGGTGCCGCGTCCTCGGCGCCGCCCTCGATGGCCTGCTGCTGCCCGGCGGAACCGCCGGCCAGCTCGGCCTTCATGCGCTGCAGTTCCAGTTCTACATCCGTACCACCGGAGAGCCGGTCCAGCTCGGCAGCGATGTCGTCCTTCGCCGTGCCGGTCGAGTCGTCGAGGGCGCCGGAGGCCAGCAGCTCGTCGATGGCTCCCGCACGTGCCTGGAGCTGCTGCGTCTTGTCCTCGGCCCGCTGGACCGCCAGGCCGACGTCGCCCATCTCCTCGGAGATGCCGGAGAAGGCCTCTCCGATCCGGGTCTGGGCCTGGGCAGCGGTGTAGGTGGCCTTGATGGTCTCCTTCTTCGTACGGAAGGCGTCGACCTTGGCCTGCAGACGCTGGGCCGCGAGAGTGAGCTTCTCCTCCTCGCCCTGCAGCGTCTGGTGCTGCGTCTCCAGGTCCGTGACCTGCTGCTGGAGGGCGGCGCGCCGGGACAGCGCCTCCCGGGCCAGGTCCTCGCGGCCGAGCGCGAGTGCCTTGCGGCCCTGGTCCTCCAGCTTGGACGACTGTCCCTGCAGCTGGTTCAGCTGCAGCTCGAGCCGCTTGCGCGAGGTCGCCACATCGGCGACGCCGCGGCGCACCTTCTGAAGCAGTTCGAGCTGCTTCTGGTACGAGTAATCGAGGGTCTCGCGCGGATCCTCGGCCCGGTCAAGGGCCTTGTTTGCCTTCGCGCGGAAGATCATTCCCATACGCTTCATGACACCGCTCATGGGCTTCGCGCGCCCCCTTCTGACTTAACTGAGCTCCAGCACTCCAACAGAACCCACAGTACGGGCCCTACCTCTATTACCGCACTGTTCGAGCACGGATGTGGTCCTCCGCAAGGACGACTGCCGCCTGTCACCGCTCCCGCCCAGGGAGTAGAAGCCCCTGGGGGATCGATCGGCAACGTCCGTTCTGCCCCTGTCGGGACACTTTCAGGACGCAGGCCGTTGCCGGATCGTTCCCGGCCGGTCCTCGCTACTCCCGGCCGACCCCGTACCCTTGGGTTTTGTGTTCCGTAGCCGTTCCAAGGAAGAGAAGGCCCCCACCGGCAAGGTGACGGCGGACCTCTCCAAGCAGCCCCGCGACCCTCAGGCTCCCAAAGGTCGCCCCACCCCCAAGCGCAGCGAGGCCCAGACGCAGCGCAGGCGTGCCTCCAGTGGTGCGCCGACCGATCGCAAGGAGGCGACGAGGCGCCAGCGGGAAGCACGCCGGGCCGACATGGCCCGGCAGCGCGAAGCACTGGCGTCCGGTGACGAGCGTTATCTGCCGGTCCGTGACAAGGGGCCCGTGCGGCGCTTCGTCCGTGACTTCGTGGACTCGCGCTTCTGCATCGCGGAGTACTTCCTTCCGCTCGCAGTGATCATCCTGATCCTCAGCGTGATCCAGATCCGGAACATCCAGAACATCTCGCTGCTGCTCTGGCTCGGCGTGATCGTGCTGATCGTCGTCGACTCCGTCAGTCTCGGCTTCCGTCTCAAGAAGCAGCTGGCCCAGCGCTTCCCCGACACCCCGAAGCGCGGCGCCGTGGCCTACGGCCTGATGCGTACGCTCCAGATGCGCCGGCTGCGTCTTCCCAAGCCTCAGGTCAAGCGGGGAGAGCGGCCCTGAGCACGGGCACGGAGACCTCCGGCTTCGCCGGAGTGTCCGCCCGGTGGCTGGGCGGGCTCGGCGGGCTGCGCAACACGGTCCGCCAGGAGCTCGTCGCCCGGCAGCTCGACGAGCAGATAACCGCGCGCTACCCGGTGGGGCAGCGGCTGCGGGTGCTCGACGTCGGCATGGGACAGGGCACCCAGGCACTGCGGCTGGCGCGGGCCGGGCACTCCGTGACGGGCCTGGAGTCCGACCCCGGGATGCTGCGCTCGGCACGGGAGGCCCTGACGGGCGAGCCCGAGGGCATCCGGGAGCGGGTGCGGCTCATCGAGGGCGACGGCCGTGACACCGGGGTGCACTTCCTGCCCGGCAGCTTCGACGTGGTGCTCTGCCACGGCGTACTGATGTACGTCCCGGAGCCGGATCCGCTGCTGGCCGGCCTGGCCCGGATGCTGGCGCCCGGCGGGCTGCTCTCGCTGCTCGTGCGGAACGCCGACGCGCTGGCGATGCGCCCGGGGACGTCCGGTGACTTCGGCGCGGCTCTCGCGGCGTTCGAGAGCGACACGTACACGAACAGGCTGGGCCTGGACGTCAGGGCCGACCGGCTCGGTGTCCTGCGGGCCACCCTCGCCGGGATCGCCGCCCCGCTGCACGCGTGGTACGGCGTGCGGGTCTTCACGGACAACGTCGGCGAAGACGCGGAGCTGCCCGCACCCGACGAGCTCGCGCGGCTGTTCGCCGCCGAGGACCGGGCGGGTCGCACCGACCCGTACCGCGGGGTGGCCGCGCTGCTGCACCTGTGCGGCGTACGCGGCTGAGTCCGCAGCCTTCGTACGCCTGATCGGCCCAGCAGCGCAGGCCGTCGGCGGCCTGTCCTGGCCATACTCCGGGCATGGACGCAACCCCTTCCCGCAGGCGGGTACGCCGCTCGCTCACACCGCTGGCCGCCGGTGCCTGCGTGATCGCCCTGGCGGGTGGCTGCGCCGGTTCCGGCACAGCCCCGTCCGCCGCCCCCGCCCGGCAGCAGGCGGCGGTGTCCCGGGCGACGGACGCCCTGGAGGACCAGTACCAGGCCGTCATCAAGGATGTGCTGCCCTCCGTCGTGCAGATCGGCGCCGGGGACTCGCTCGGCTCGGGCATCGTCTACGACGACCAGGGCCACATCGTCACCAACGCCCATGTCGTGGGCCGCGAGAAGACCTTCGACGTCAGTGTCGCCACCGGCGAGAAGGTGCTCAAGGCGTCCCTGGTGTCCTCCTATCCAGAGCAGGACCTCGCCGTCATCAAGCTCGACGACGTCCCCGACGGGCTGCGGCCCGCGAAGTTCGGGGACACCGAAGAGGTCGAGGTGGGGCAGATCGTCCTGGCGATGGGTTCACCGCTCGGGCTGTCCAGCAGCGTCACCCAGGGCATCGTCTCCGCCGTGGGCCGCACCGTCAGCGAGGGCAGCTCGGACGGTGGCACCGGGGCGACGCTCGCCGACATGGTGCAGACCTCGGCGGCCATCAACCCGGGCAACAGCGGAGGCGCTCTGGTGAACCTCGACAGCGAGGTCATCGGCATCCCGACCCTCGCGGCGACCGACTCGGAGCAGGGCGGCGGCGCGGCGCCGGGGATCGGCTTCGCCATCCCCGTCTCGATGGTGCGGACGGTCGCCGACCAGATCATCAAGTCCGGGAAGGTCACCGACTCGGGCCGCGCGGCTCTGGACATCACGGGCCGCACCGTCGTCGACAGCTCGTACCAGCCCGCGGGTGTCGCGATCGTGAGCGTCTCGAAGGGCGGGGCCGCGGCGAAGGCGGGCCTGCGCGTCGGGGACGTCATCACCCGGATCGGCGGGACCCGGGTCACGACGATCACCTCGCTCTCGGAGGTGCTCGCGGGCGAGAGACCGGGCCGGAAGGTCTCGGTGACGTACACCCGGTCGGACTCGAAGAGGACGGCCGATGTCACCCTGGGCGAAATCTGAGCCCGAGGGCCCCGAGGAGCCCGGCGGCCCCCCAGAAGGCCGGCGGCCCCGAGGAGCCTGACAGCCCCGGAGAAGCTGTCAGGCCTTACGACCGCCTCAGGCCTGGAGGCTCATCGGGCCGTAGATCTTGGTCGCGTCCTCGAAGAGTGTCACCTGGTCCGCACCGCCTTCGAGCAGCTCCTTCCAGAACTCACCGATCCAGGACTCCGCGTCGCCCTGAGTCGTGAACTCCTCCGGCTGCAGCGCCGGCTCCGTCTCCGTACCGTCGGACTTCTCGAACCGCCACGTCCACGCCATGTCCGCCTCCTGGGTCACGTTGCTCCCCGAAGACTAGTCGGTGTCCCGGGCGCGCAGGTGGCTGATGGACACGGCAGGATCGAGACGTGGAACTGACACTGCTCGGCACCGGAGCCCCCGACGGGCTGCCGCGGCCCGACTGCCCCTGCGCCGTCTGCGCGTCCTCCCGCGGCACCGGGGCGCGTGCCGCGACCGCGCTGCTCGTGGACGACGCGCTGCTGCTGGATCTCACCCCGGGCGCCGTGTTCGCCGCCGCCCGTGCGGGTCGCTCGCTCGCCGGCGTACGGCAGGTGCTGCTGACCCACCCCCATGACGGGCCGGCGGTGGAGCTGCCCGCCTCGCTGCCGCCCGCGGGCCGGGTCCCCGACGGCCAGGAGCTGACGCTGATCAGCGGGCACCGGATCAGGGCGCTGGCGATGGACTCACCCGGCACCGGTTACGAGGTGACGGCACCGGAAGGTGAGCGTCTGCTCTATCTGCCGCCCGGGGCCTCCCCCGCCGGCCTGGCCGACCCGGTGGCGGAGCCGTACGACATGGTCGTGTGCGATGTGATCGGGCGCCCTGACGCCGTGGCCAGGCTGCGGGCCGTCGAGGCCGTCGGGCCCACCACCGAGGTGATCGCCGTCCATCTGGACCACGACGCGCCGCCAGGACCCGAGCTGGACCGCCGGCTCGCGGCCGGCGGGGCGCGCGCTGTGCCCGACGGGACGACACTGCCGGTGGGCGTCTACCGCGCCCTGCCCGATGTGCCCCGGCGCACGCTGATCACCGGAGGGGCCCGGTCGGGGAAGTCGGTGGAGGCCGAACAGCGCCTGGAGACCTTCCCCGAGGTGGTGTACGTGGCGACGGGTGGCCGCCGCGACGGGGACGCGGAGTGGGCGGCCAGGATCGGGCTGCACCGGGAGCGCAGGCCCGCCGCGTGGCGCACCGAGGAGACCTGCGAGCTGGCGGGGCTGCTGGAGGCGGACGGCCCGCCGCTGCTGATCGACTGTCTGTCGCTGTGGCTGACGGACGCGATGGACCGGACCGGTGCCTGGGACGACGCCCGGTGGGCGGGCGGCGGGGAGGCGAAGCTGCGCGACCGGGTCGCCGAGCTGGTGCGCGCGGTGCGCGGAACCCGCCGTACGGTCGTCGCCGTGACCCACGAGACCGGCTCGGGCGTGGTCCCGGCGACGGCGTCGGGGCGGCGCTTCCGGGACGAACTGGGCCGGCTGAACAACGCGTTCGCGGCCGAGTGCGAGCAGGTGCTGCTGGTGGTGGCGGGACGGGCGCTGGTGCTTCGGGGCTGAGGCGTGGGCGGGTGCGGGGCCGGGGGTACGGGAGGGAGCGCCGGGTACTGTTCCGCACAGGAGCCCCCCGGCGGGTTCCGGCCCACCCTGCGACGACCCGCGAGGCAGACCTCCGTGAATCTGGACGACTTCTCCGACCTGATCGAACGCCCCGACGGGGGCGTACGACGTGATGCCGAGGAACGCCGGGAGCGGCTCGCCGTTCCCGTCGGCGCGCTCGGACGGCTCGACGAGCTGGGTGAATGGCTGTCGGCCGCCCAGCAGTCGGTCCCCGTCAAGGCGGTCGAGCGGCCACGTGTCGTGCTGTTCGCCGGTGATCACGGGGTGGCGGAGCTGGAGGTCTCGGGCCGGGCCGCGGGCACCGCGCACGAGCTCGTCAGGGCGGTGCTGGACGGTGCGAGCCCCGTCGCGGTGCTGGCCCGGCGCTTCTCCGTCCCCCTGCGGATCGTGGACGCCGGTCTCGACTGCGATCCGGAGCTGCTGCCCGAAGCCGTCGTACGCGACCGGGTGCGGCGCGGCAGCGGCCGCATCGACGTCGAGGACGCGCTGACGGCCGAGGAGGCCGAGCAGGCAGTACGGCTCGGGATGCGCATCGCCGACGAGGAGGCCGACTCCGGCACCGATCTGGTGGTGCTGGGTGATCTGAGTGTGGGTGGCACGACGGCGGCCTCGACGCTGATCGCCGCCCTGTGCGGTACGGACGCCTCGGTGGTGACCGGGCGCGGCGGCGCGGGCATCGACGACCTGGCGTGGATGCGTAAGTGCGCGGCGGTCCGGGACGCGCTGCGGCGGGCCCGGCCGGTCCTCGGTGACCAGCTGGAGCTGCTGGCGACCGTGGGCGGCGCCGACCTGGCGGCCATGACGGGATTCCTGCTCCAGAGCGCGGTGCGCCGGATGCCAGTGGTGCTGGACGGGGTGGTCTCGGCGGCCTGCGCGCTGGTCGCCCAGCGGGCGGCCTTCCGGGCGCCGGACTGGTGGCTGGCGGGGCAGCTCAGCGGGGAGCCCGCCCAGCTGAAGGCGCTGGACCGGATGGCGCTGACCCCGCTGCTCGACCACGGGGTGACGGTGGGCGAGGGAAGCGGAGCCCTGCTGGCGCTGCCGCTCGTGCAGGCCGCGGCTGCGCTGTCCGCGGAGCTTCCCGAACGCGCCCAAGAGCCCGCCGAGGAGGAGGAGGAGGAGGAAGCGGACGCGAAGGAGCCGTCCGGGGACGCGGAGCCCGCGGACACGACGGCCTGAGCGCCGCCGCCCGGGTGGCGGTGCGTCAGGGGCTCCCGCCGGGCGGGGGGCCGGGCAGCGGGTTCCGGTCAGGGGCCCCGCCGATCAGGTCCTGGAACCGGCGGCGCGGTCCCACCCAGCGCACATCGTGGTGGTACGCCCTCAGCACCGCCCTGGCAGCAGCAGAGGGAGTTTGCCCGGCTCGACGATGTTCTGCTGGAACCAGTGACCCATGCCACCTCCACCGGAAGACCCACCCATGAGGCTTTTGGGTCGATTTACCCAATCTAGTGCCACCGCGGGCCTTGTACGCACCGGCTAGCCTGCGCGCGGTGACCTCCCTGAACAGCCACGGCGCGCGCTTCGCCTTCGGCACCCTGACCGCGCTCCCCGTCCGCGTCTCCCGCTGGGACCGTGACACCGCCCGCGCCGGCATGCTGTGCGCCCCGCTCGCCGGACTCGCCGTGGGGCTGCTCGCTGCCGTTCCCGGGGTGCTGTTCCTGCTCGGCGGGTCGGGGCCCCTGGTGGCGGCGGTCGTCTCCGCCGCGCTCCCCGCTGCGCTGACCCGCGGGCTGCATCTGGACGGGCTGGCGGACACCGCCGACGGGCTCGGCAGCGCCAAGCCGGCCGAGGACGCGCTGCGGATCATGAAGCAGTCGGACATCGGCCCGTTCGGCGTGATCACCCTGCTGTTCGTGCTGCTGGCCCAGGTCGCGGCGCTCCACGAGCTCTACGGCCGCGGCTGGGCCCAGGGCGCGCTGGGCACGGTCGCCGCCGCCGTCACCGCGAGGCTCGCGCTCACCCTGGCCGCGCGCCGCGGGGTCCCGCCCGCCCGGCCCGAGGGTCTCGGGGCCGCGGTGGCGGGCAGCGTCCCGCCCCGGGGGGCCACGGCCGTGGTCTGCGCGGTGGTCGTCTGCTGCGCGGCGGCCGGCGGCGCCCTGGGCGGCTACGGCGCCGCCCTGCACCTCACCGTCGCCGCCCTGGCCGGCCTCGGTGCCGCCCAGGTGATGCTGCGTCACTGTGTGCGGCGCTTCGGCGGGGTGACCGGCGACGTGTTCGGCGCACTGGAGGAGACGGCCGCCACGGTGGCACTTCTGGCGCTGTCCGTCGGCTAGCCGGACCCGAGGCCGTTCGCCTCCTTCCTGCTTCCTTCCTGCTTCCTTTCGGGGCCTTTCGGCCGTCCCCTTCCCCGGACGGGCCCCGCCCCCGTGAGCCGTCGCCATGGGCGCGCGTAGGCTCGTTCCCGGCGCATCCCGGGGGCCCGTCTACGATGCGCCGGGCACGGTCGGCCAACCCCTCGACCGGCACAGACCGGCACACAACTCAACGGAAGCGAGAATTCACCACCGTGACTGCTCTCACTCTCAGCACCTCAGGTGCGGCGACGCTGCGCGCCGACGCACTCGTCGTCGGCGTCGCCAAGGGCGCTGGGTCCAAGTCCGGGGACCTGGTCGTCGCACCGGGCGCCGAGGCCGTGGACAAGGCGTTCAACGGAAAGCTCGCCGCCGTCCTGGAGACCCTCGGCGCCTCAGGTGCCGAGGGCGAAGTGACCAAGCTCCCCGCCCCGTCCGGCTTCAAGGCCCCGGTCGTCGTCGCGGTCGGACTCGGTCCTGCCCCGGCGAAGGGCGAGACGTACGACGCCGAGGCACTGCGCCGGGCCGCGGGCAGCGCCGCGCGTGCGCTGAAGGGTGCGAAGAAGGCCGGTTTCGCCCTGCCGACGGAGTCCGCCGAGGACGCGGGCGCCGTCGCGGAGGGCGCCCTGCTGGGCGCGTACGCCTTCACCGCCTACCAGGGCGGCGAGGACAAGGTCGCCCCGAAGAGCGCCACGTCCGGCAGGAACGGCGCGAAGCTTCCGCTCGCAGAGGTCGCCCTGCTCGGCACCAAGCCGCGTGACAAGGCCTTCAAGGCCGCCGCGGAGCGCGCCCTCTCGGTCACCGAGGAGATCAACCGGGCCCGCGATCTGATCAACACCCCGCCCAACGACCTGTACCCCGAGTCCTTCGCCGCCGTGGCCACCGCCGCCGGCAAGGAGCACGGCATCAAGGTGCAGGTGCTGGACGAGAAGGCGCTGGTCAAGGGCGGTTACGGCGGTCTGCTCGGCGTCGGCCAGGGGTCCACGCACGGCCCGCGCCTGGTCAAGCTCGCCTACACCCACCCCAAGGCGGAGAAGACGGTCGCCCTGGTCGGCAAGGGCATCACCTACGACTCGGGCGGCATCTCACTCAAGCCCGCGGGCCACAACGAGACGATGAAGTGCGACATGAGCGGCGCCGCCGCCGTGCTCGCCACCGTCGTGTCGGCCGCCCG
This sequence comes from Streptomyces sp. NPDC048565, assembly GCF_040650935.1. Taxonomy (NCBI): domain Bacteria; kingdom Bacillati; phylum Actinomycetota; class Actinomycetes; order Kitasatosporales; family Streptomycetaceae; genus Streptomyces; species Streptomyces sp. NPDC048565. The sequence goes on along the minus strand of NZ_JBEZIH010000003.1, from coordinate 697 downwards.
CCTCGGCCTCCGGATCAACGTCACCGGCTGGCTGGCGCTCGCCGAGAACATGCCGTCCGGCAACGCCACCCGCCCGGGTGACGTGCTGCGCATGTACAGCGGCAAGACCGTCGAGGTCCTCAACACCGACGCCGAGGGCCGGCTCGTCCTCGCCGACGCGCTGACCCGCGCCTCGGAGGAGAACCCGGACGCGATCGTCGACGTGGCGACCCTGACCGGCGCGATGGTGCTGGCCCTGGGCAACCGCACCTTCGCCGTGATGAGCAACGACGACGCGTTCCGTACGTCGATCCACGAGATCGCCGGGGAGGTCGGCGAGGCGTCCTGGCCGATGCCGCTCCTCGCCGACCTGCGCAAGGGCATGGACTCCCCGACCGCCGACATCGCCAACATGGGCGAGCGGATGGGCGGCGGCCTGGTCGCCGGTCTGTTCCTGAAGGAGTTCGTGGGCGAGGGCATCGCCTGGGCGCACCTGGACATCGCGGGCCCGGCCTTCCACGAGGGCGCGCCGTACGGCTACACGCCCAAGGGCGGCACCGGATCCTCGGTCCGCACCCTGGTGCGGCTGGTGGAGCGCACCGCGGCCGGCGACCTCGGCTAGGGCGCGTTTCGAAAGTAGCGCCGTCCGCCCGAAGGGCGGGCCCGGCGGCGTCCGGTGCGTGCGATCGCAAGGCGGAGGGTCGCCCCGATACTGGGT
>NZ_JBEZIH010000002.1:399492-458822 GCF_040650935.1 Streptomyces sp. NPDC048565 | reverse complement strand
CGTTGACTTTTGGCACGCTGTTGAGTTCTCAAGGAACGGACGCTTCCTTCGGTCCCGTTTCACCGGGGCCCTCCGGGCGCTTCCCTTCTGTTCTTGCGTTTCCGACTCTATCAGACTCTTTCGTGTCCGATTCCCGGTCGAAGCGGGATCCTGCAGTTCCTGCTCGGCAGTTAAATTACCACCGATTCGCTTTCCAGTTCTTCGCTTTCGCGTTTCCCTTTCCGGCGAGTCCGACTCTATCAGATCCTTTCGGGCCTGATTCCCAGTCAGCGGGGTTTGTCATCCCGGCCGCTGGGCCGTTCCGACGCCCAAACTCTAGCGGATTCCTCCGGCGACTCATAATCGAGCCCAGGAATTGAATTTCGGCATGCCGAAATTCTCCCCGGTGGGAGATCGTGCTGAGTTTGGTTGCCGCATTCGCGGCGGGATCGGCTGTCGCAGAACCGTACCGGCTCCGTGACAACTCGAAGAACCTTACGGACGCGAGGGGTGCTTGTCAAACCCCCCTGCCACCGCCCCCCAGGTGGCCGTCAGTCCAGGTCGGTGAGCCGGCCGCCGGCGTCCGGCTGCTCGTCCTCCACGCGGCGCAGGAGCCGGATCAGGATCTCGCCCAGCGCCCCGCGCTCGTCACCAGAGAGGTCCTGGAGAAGGTCCTCCTCGAAGGTGGTGGCCATCCTCATCGCTTCGAGCCACTTCGTACGGCCCTCGTCGGTCAGCTCGACGATGACGCGCACCCTGTTCTTCTCGTCCCTGTCCCTCGTGACCAGGCCCTCGCCAGCCATGCGGTCGATGCGATGGGTCATCGCTGCGGGAGTGAGCCCGAGCCGCTTGGCCAGCTCGCCCGGGCCCAGCCGGTACGGGGTGCCGGACAGGACCAGGGTCTTGAGCACCTCCCACTCGGCGTTGCTGATGCCGAGTGCGGCGACCTGTCTGCCGTAGGCGACGTTCATCCGGCGATTCAGCCGGCCCAGCGCGGAGACGATCTGCTCGACCTGCGGGTCGAGATCCCGGAACTCGCGCTGGTAGGCGGCGATCTGCTCGTCGAGGCTCGGCTCATGGAGCTCGGGCTGCTCGGTGGTCTCAGACATGGCGGGCAGTATCGCACGCCCCTCGTTGCCTTCGAAGTCCTTCAGGCTGAAGAGTTCAGCATCTAACTTTAGTGCTAAAGTCTATGAGTCTGTGTTCTTGAAGGTTTTTTCTGTCTTGAGGTAGGTGAGTGTGACCAGGGAGATGGGTGCAGCGCTGCGGCGGATCCAGCTGGGCAGCGCGCTGAGCGCGTTCGGCCTCGGGTTCACCGTCCCGTATCTGTACGTCTACGTGGCACAGGTGCGGGATCTTGGTGCGGGTACGGCAGGTGTCGTACTGGCTGTCTTCGCCATGGCGGCGCTGGCCGTGCTGCCGTTCACGGGCAGGGCCATCGACCGGCGCGGTCCCCTGCCGGTGCTGATCGTCGCCGCCGCCGCGGCCGCCGTGGGCGCCTGTGCTCTGGGCGTCGCGAACGGTGTGACGTCGGCCGTGCTCTCCGCCGCCGTCCTCGGCGCGGGCACCGCTGTCATGCAGCCGGCCCTCGCGACGATGCTGGTCTGGTGCTCCAGCGCCGGGACCCGCACACGCGCCTTCGCCATGCAGTTCTTCCTGCAGAACCTCGGGCTCGGCATCGGTGGTCTGGTCGGGGGGCAGCTGGTGGACGTCGGCAGGCCGTCGAGCTTCACCCTGCTGTTCCTCATCGAAGCTGCGATGTTCGTGGTGCTCGGCGTGGTCGCCGCCACGGTGCGCCTGCCCCGTGCCCCCTCGCTCGCCGCCCCGGTGCCCGCCGACGGCACAGCGCCGAAGGCCGGGCTGCGGGTGCTGCTCTCGCACCGGGCCATGGTGCAGCTGTGCGTGCTGGGCTTCGTGATCTTCTTCGCCTGCTACGGACAGTTCGAGTCCGGTCTCGCGGCCTACGGCACCGAGGCCGCCGGGATCGATCCGTCCACCCTGGGCATCGCACTGGCGGCCAACACGGCGGTCATCGTCATCGCGCAGTTCGTCGTGCTCCGTCTCGTGGAGCGGCGGCGGCGCAGCCGTGTCATCGCGTGCGTCGGTCTGATCTGGGCCTTCGCCTGGATCGTGGCGGGGTACGCGGGTCTCGGGCACGGCAGCCAGACCATGGCGACGGCCGCGATGATCTCGACGTACGCCCTGTTCGGACTGGGTGAGTCGATGCTGTCGCCGACGGTGGCGCCGCTGGTCGCCGATCTGGCGCCTCAGGCCATGGTCGGTCAGTACAACTCGGCGTTCGCCCTGGTGAAGCAGCTGGCCCTGGCCGTCGGGCCGGCCGTGGGCGGGCCCATGGGCGCTGCGCTGCACGGGCCGTACATCGTGACATTCGTGCTGTTCTCGCTGGGCATTACCGTGCTGGCCCTCAAACTGGGCCGGCGACTCACCCCCGTACAGGACAATCCGTCGCTCGCGACGGTGCCGTCCCGGGTGGTCGCCGTGTCGCTGCCGGAGAGCGGTCCTGCGGTCACCGCGCCCACCACCGTGCACTGAGAGCCGGGGTCAGTCCGGGAGTGCGAATTCGCACCAGACCGCCTTGCCTCCGCCCGGGGTACGGCGGCTGCCCCAGGACGAGGCGATGGTCGCGACGATGGAGATGCCGCGTCCCGCCTCGTCGGCGGGTTCGGCGCGGCGGCGCCGGGGCAGGTGGTCGTCCCCGTCCGTCACCTCGATGATCAGCCTGCGGTCGGTCCGGCGCAGGCCGAGGCGCATGGGCGGGGTGCCGTGCTGGAGGGAGTTCGCCACGAGCTCGCTCGCGGCGAGCACCCCCAGGTCGCAGAGTTCCACGGGAAAGCGCCAGGACGTCAGGACACCCGTGGCGAAGGCGCGTGCCCTGGGGGCGGCCTCGATGCCGCCGAGCAGTTCGAGCGAGGCGTTGTGGAAGAGCTCCGCGCTCGTACCCGTGCGGGCGGGGTGCTGGACCACGAGGACCGCCACGTCGTCGTCGTGCTCCGCGGTGACACCCAGGGAACGGATGAGCCGGTCGCAGACGACCTGGGGTGATCCCTTGGCGCCCGAGAGTGCGCGCTCCAGGGAGGCCACCCCTTCGTCGATGTCCTCACTGCGGCGTTCGACCAGGCCGTCCGTGTAGAGCACGGCCGTGGAGCCGGGCGGCAGGGCAATCGTCCCCGAGGTGTGGACCCAGCCTCCCGTGCCTCCCGTGCCGAGCGGCGGTCCTGTCGGGTCCGCGGCGCGGTGGACCGTGCCGTCCTCGTCGCACACGAGGATCGGGAGGTGACCGGCGGACGCGTAGACGAGATGACCCTCGTTCGGGTCGTGGACGGCGTAGGCGCAGGTGGCGATCTGGCTGGCGTCGATCTCGGCGGCGAGTACGTCGAGGAGCTGGAGCACCTCGTGCGGCGGCAGATCGAGGCGTGCGTAGGCGCGGACGGCGGTGCGGAGCTGGCCCATGACGGCGGCGGCCCGCACGCCTCGCCCCATGACGTCGCCGATGACGAGCGCGGTCCGGCCGGCGCCCAGGGTGATGACGTCGTACCAGTCGCCACCGACCGCGGCGTCCGTGCCGCCCGGCTGGTACGTGGCGGCGATGCGCAGGTCGTCGGGCTGTTCGAGATCCTGCGGGAGCAGGGAGCGCTGGAGGGTGACGGCCGTTTCGCGGTGGCGGCGCTCGCTGGCGCGGAGCCTCTCCGCCGCCTCGGCGTGGTCGGTGACATCGGTGGCGTAGACGAGGACGCCCGTCTCCCCGTCGGGCCCGTCCGGGCTGCCGGTGGCCACGGGGGTGCAGGTCACCGTGTACGAGTTGCCGGCCAGGACCTTGCGGGACTTGACCGTACGCGGAGTGCCGCTGCGCAGGACCTGGTCCATGAGGGGCAGCAGGCTGAGCTCGGCGAGCTCGGGCATGGCCTCGGCCGCGGTCGCGCCGCAGGGGCGTGGGCCGAAGGCCGTGGTGTAGGCGGCGTTGACGTAGGTGATGCGGTGCTCGGAGCCGTGGAGCAGCGCGACGGGGGCGGGCAGCCGTCCGAGGAGCTCTCCGGCCGGCAGGGCCTCGGGTGAGGGGCCGGCAGCCGGGGGCTGCGAGGTCTCGTCCGGTGGTGCGGCCGCGGTGCTGGGCCGTAGGGACTCGGCGCGGGCGGCGGGTACGGAACTCTGGTCGTCCCGCGCGGCGGCTCGGCGCTGCGTTCCGGGAAGGCGGGCGCTCCAGCGCGTGAAGTTCACGGAATTTCTGGCCTCGTGTGTCGGTCTGGTCCGCTCGGGCGAGCTGCTTCTTCTGCTGGTCCTGCCGGCCGGTGGCTCCCCGTCCGGTTCTCATGTCTCATGCGGGGCCGGGGTGCCGGGGGCCGGGGGCTTCTTTCGTGCTGGTGGCCGTCGCTGCCGGTCACTGTAGGTGACTGCCTGCCGGGTAACTCTGCGCAGGTGTGAGCCCACCTATCGTCACACGCCCAGTGTGACCGGCCGTACTGACAGTTGCCGTACGGCGGTCGGTCCATCCGCTGAACTGCGGGCGTTCCAGGGGCGTACCGGTGGGCGGCGTACGGCGGATCAGCCGGATGTGCCCGGTGGCCTGCCGTTCTTCGGCGGGGTGTCGTCCGACGGGCCCGGGTGCGCGTGTCCCCGGGCGGCGAGGGCGAATTCGGCACGCGGGTGTTCGAGCGAGCCGAGGGAGACGATCTCTCGCTTGAAGAGTCCGGCCAGGGCCCACTCGGCAAGGACACGCGCCTTCCGGTTGAACGTGGGTACGCGGCTGAGGTGGTAGACGCGGTGCATCAGCCAGGCCGGATATCCCTTGAGCTTGCGCCCGTAGACATGGGCCACGCCCTTGTGCAGGCCGAGCGAGGCGACGGAACCGGCGTAGGAGTGCCGGTAGTCCTCGGCCGGCCGTCCCGCGAGCGTGGCCAGGATGTTGTCCGCGAGGACCTTGGCCTGGCGCACGGCGTGCTGGGCGTTCGGCGCGGTGTCCGTGCCCGGCTCGGACGAGGTGAGGTCGGGGACGGCCGCGGCGTCACCGGCGGCCCAGGCGTGTTCGGTGCCGTCGACGGAGAGGGCGGCGGTGCAGCGGATGCGGCCGCGGTCCGTGAGGGGGAGGTCGGTGGCGGCGAGGATCGGCGCGGGTTTGACGCCCGCGGTCCACACCAGCGTGCGGGTCGGGAAGCGTGAGCCGTCGCTGAGCACGGCCACCCGGCCTTCGCAGCTGTCCAGACGGGTGTCGAGCCGTACGTCGATGTTGCGGCCCCGCAGTTCCCTGACGGCATACCTGCCCATGGCCTCGCCGACCTCGGGGAGGATGCGCCCCGTCGCCTCGACCAGGATCCATCTCAGGTCCGTGGGCTTGATGTTGTGGTAGTAGCGCGAGGTGTACCTGGCCATGTCCTCGAGCTCGGCGAGCGCTTCCACACCGGCGTATCCGCCGCCGACGAAGACGAAGGTGAGGGCCGCGTCACGGATGGCGGGGTCCCGGGTGGCCGAGGCGATGTCCATCTGTTCGATGACGTGGTTGCGGAGCCCGATGGCTTCCTCGACGGTCTTGAAGCCGATGCCGAAGTCGGCGAGGCCGGGGACGGGCAGGGTGCGCGACACGGATCCGGGCGCGAGGACGATCTCGTCGTACGGGATCTCCAGGGCGCCGGTGCCGTCCTCGCCGGTGGCGAGCGTCGCGACGGTCACGGTGCGCTTGGCGTGGTCGACGCGCTCCGCCTCGCCGATGACGATCGTGCAGTACTTCAGGACCCGGCGCAGGGGCACGACGACATGGCGCGGCGAGATCGAGCCGGCGGCGGCTTCGGGCAGGAACGGCTGATACGTCATATAGGGCTCGGGGGTGACCACCACGATCTCGGCCTCACCGCTCTTCAGTCTCTGCCGGAGCTTCCGCTGGAGACGCAGCGCGGTGTACATCCCGACGTAGCCGCCGCCGACGACGAGAATGCGCGCACTTGGCCGGGTGCCGGGGGGTGCCCCCCGGGAATCTGGTGCCATCACCATCCCATGACGCAACGGAGTCCGGAGTTTGTCCACAGCCCCGGCAAATTGTGTGACCGGAGCTCCTCGGCCGTCCCGCCGCCGGCGGTCCTCGCCGGCTTCCGGAGCTGTGCAGGTCAGATGGGGCGGAAGGGGCGATGGAGAGGGGGCGAATCAGGGTCCAACCGGTCCTTGCTCCGATCGGGGGGCGCTCCGTGCGGAACTACCCCCTTCTGAATTGACCCGGGCTCAACTATGTTCGTACCCCGTTGGGGTGTCGGATTCGGACTGAGGTCCACACCCCGACCGACAGGCGGGGAAGTCTCCGGGGGGAGACGTCATAACCGGGGGAAGTTATGCACATTCAGGATCTGCATGGGCCGAGCGCTGTCTCATCCACAGATGAGGACCACGGGCGACTGAGCCCCGTGGCAGCGGTAGGTACGGTCGCGGCGGCAGGAGCGACGGGCCCCACGGCCCGGTCCGCGCCGCTCCGCGTGGACGCACAGCGCAATCTCGAACATGTCCTGCGCGCCGCGCGCGAGGTGTTCGGCGAGTTGGGTTACGGCGCGCCGATGGAAGACGTGGCACGCCGCGCGCGGGTCGGTGTCGGGACGGTCTACCGCCGTTTCCCGAGCAAGGACGTGCTGGTGCGCCGGATAGCCGAGGAGGAGACCGCCCGGCTGACCGACCAGGCGCGCTCGGCCCTCGGCCACGAGGACGAGCCGTGGTCGGCGCTCTCCCGCTTCCTGCGGACCTCGGTGGCATCGGGCGCGGGCCGGCTGCTGCCGCCGCAGGTGCTGCGCGTCGGTGCGGAGGCGGACGACCGGCCCGAGGCGGCGGGTATAGGCACGGCCGACAGCGAGACACGTGTCCCGCATCAGCGGCAGGGAGTGGACCAGCCCGGGCTCCGGGTGGTCGGCGCCCCCTCCTCGGGTGAGGAGGGGCTCGACGACGACCCGGGCGCTGCCGAGCTGCTGGAGGTCGTGGGCAGGCTGGTGGACCGGGCCCGTGAGTCGGGTCAGCTGCGGGGTGATGTGACGGTGGGCGATGTGCTGCTGGTCATCGCCACGGCGGCACCGGCTCTGCCCGACCCCGCCCACCAGGCCGCTGCCTCGGCCCGGCTGCTGGACATCCTGCTGGAGGGTCTGCGCCCGCATCCGGCGTAGGGGCTTCGGCCGGCGGGAGGAGCTCCGTCGCCCGAACATCCCCGAACATCCCGGACACCCGTGCGGGCAGGGGGCGTTGCTCCTTCCCCGTCCGGGTGACATCACCCCCCGGGGCACCGGAAGACACCACGGACGAGTGGTTGCTTCCGCTCCGGGGTTCGCCGCGCCGTGGCTCTGTGGCACTGTTGCCCCGGTATTTCGGGTCCGAGGGTGCATTACGGGGGCTCCGCGATGAGCGGTGACGCGCAGCAGCAAGAACCGTCCGACGGTGTCGCTGCCACGGGCAAGGGCAACAGCGGCACGGCGCCGCAGGGCCAGTCGCCTCCGGAGCGTTCCGGGGGCGTGCGGCCGGACGGCTCCGCCGAGGGTGGCACGGTGCTGCCCGGCCCGTGGCCGCCCGCGTCCACCGGTGCCGGGACGCCCCCGGAGCCCGGCGCGACGGGCTCGGTGAACACGGACGCCGTGAACACCGACACCCCGTACGCCGAGACCCCGTACGCCGACAGCGCGTACGCCGACTCCGTGTACGCGGTCCCGCTGCAGCGTGAGGGGCGCGCCGGGTCGGCCGATCTCGGCCCCTCCGACGCGCAGTTGATCCAGGGGATGCGCGAGGGCGACGACCAGGCGTACGAGGAGCTCTTCCGTCGCCACTCCGGCGCGGTGCGCCGCTATGCCCGCACCTGCTGCAGGGACGCGCACACCGCCGACGACCTGACGGCCGAGGTGTTCGCGCGGACGCTCCAGGCGGTGCGCGGCGGGAAGGGGCCGGAGGAAGCCGTCCGTGCCTACCTCATGACGGCCGTCCGGCATGTCGCCGCCGCGTGGACCAGGAGCGCGAAGCGCGAGCATCTCGTCGACGACTTCGCGGTGTTCGCCGCGCAGGCCACCCGCTCCGCCGGGCTTTCGGAGACCGACACCCTCGATCTGGGCGCCGATGTGCTGGCCATGCACGAGGCGGACAGGTCGATGGCCATGCAGGCGTTCCGCAGTCTGCCGGAGCGCTGGCAGGCCGTGCTGTGGCACACCACGGTGGAGGAGGAGTCGCCCAGCGAGGTCGCCCCCCTGTTCGGTCTGACGGCCAACGCCACGGCGGTTCTGGCCGTCCGGGCCCGCGAAGGCCTCAAACAGGCCTATCTGCAGGCCCATGTCAGCCAGTCGCTGACAGCAGGTGGCGACTGCGGGCAGTACGCCGACCGGCTCGGCGCTCATGCCAGGGGCGGCCTGCGCACCCGGGCGGAACGCGGGCTGCGCAAGCATCTGGACGAGTGCGCGAAGTGCCGGATCGCCGCCGGTGAGCTGGACCGGGTGAACGCCGGGATCCCGGCCGTTCTTCCGATCGCCGTCATCGGCTGGTTCGCCGCGGGCTATTCGCTCAAGGCGGCCGGCATCGTGGCCGGCGGCGCAGCGGGGGCCGCCGGTGCCGGAGCCGCCGCGGCGGCCACCGGAGGCGCGTCCTCCGGGAGCGGCGCGGCAGGCGGGGCCGCCGCGTCGGAGGGCCTCGGCGCTCCGGTGAAGGCCGGGATCGCCGCCGCGGTGGCCCTGGCGGTCGCCGCCGGTCTGGTGTGGGCCCTGGTCGGCGACGACCGGCCCGCGCCCGAGCAGAAGCCGGTGGCCGAACCGCCGGCCGCGGCACCCGCCGCCCCCACTCCCCCGCCCGCGCCGGAGCCGACGCCGCCCCCTCCGAAGAAGCCCTCGCCGCCCCCGCCCGCCGCACCCGCGGCGAAGACGCCGCCCGCCCCTGAGCCGACCCCGACACCCACGCCGACGCCGACGCCGACCCCTCCGAAGAAGCCCTCGCCGCCCCCCACACCCACCCCGGCCCCACCCCCTCCGAAGGAGCCGCCGCCGCCCGCGCCGGAGGTCTACCAGGTCAACGAGCTGGCGTACTCCCTCACCGGTGATCACACGGGTCCTGAGATCGTGCTCGGCCGGAGCCGCGGTGTGTTCTGGCAGCGTCAGGGGCTGTCGATCGCCTCCACGACGTACGCCCACGGTGTGACGGCCCCCTCCAGCTCCTCGGTGACCGTCCAGCTCAACCGGGAGTGCACCCGCTACGAGGCGATGGTCGGGGTCGACGACCTGGCCCTGGGGATCGGCGCCGTGCGCTTCTCCGTGTACGACGGCGAGGGGGCGCGGCTGTGGCAGTCCCCCGTGGTCCGGGGCGACGAGCCCGCCGTACCGGTGGACGTCGGCATCGAGGGCGTGGAGGCGATCCGGCTCGTGGTGGAGCCGTCGGGTCCGCTGGGCGGGGTCGTGCCGGCCGACTGGGCGCAGTCACGCATCAGTTGTCGCTGAGCTCCTCGGCGACCGCGGTCAGGAGGCCGAGGACCTCCTGAGGAGCCAGGCCACGCCCCAGGGCGCTCTCCTCGTCGTACCGCCGGAGGCCGAGCTCCTCACGCAGCCGCTCCACCGTCGCGGTCACCTCGGCCTCCTCCACCACCGAGCGGGGACCGTTCGCCCGCCATGCCCCGGACGCAGCGAGGACCCGGGCCGACACCGCGAACCGGTCCAGCCCGGCCAGGACGTCCCCGGCCGCCTCGGCCAGATGAGCGGTGAAATTGTCCGCGCATCCGGACGTCACGGCCAGCCGCAGCGCCTCCACCATTCCGCGCAGTCCCTCGGCGGGCCCGCCGGACGGTTCGTGCACCGCGATGCGCGCCGAGACTCCGAGGACGGCCGCCGTGAACTGCGGTGGCCGGGCGCCGTACGGCTCGCCGCCGACCGCCGCGTCGGCGTACCGGCGTGCCTGCGTGATTTTCCCCTCGCTCAGTGCGACCGCGGCCCGCAGGTAGTCGACGTAGGCCCGGGCGTCCTGCACATGCTGGCGTTCCGCTTCCGCCTCCGCCTCGTCCAGGCCCTTCCTCGCCGTGTCCAGGTCTCCGGCCCGGTAGGAGAGTTCCGCGAGACGGGCGATCAGGAAGGGTGCCTCCGCGTGGGCGCCGATCTCCCGGGCGAGCGCCAGTGCCTCCTGGTAAGCCGCACGCGCCTCCTCGTACCTCCCGCGCGTCATCCGGGCCTCGCCGGCGGCGCTCGCCACCTGGGCGAGCAGAAAACGGTCACCGACGCGACGAGCCAGGACGAGCAGCTCAGCGATGTCCTCGTCGATGCCGTCCATACCCCGAGGGGTGTCGATCAACATGTGGGTGCGGCCCATCAGAGCGACGCCGTACTCCCAGTCACCGCCGTACGCCCGGGCGTTGGCGACGGCCACGTCGTACTGCGCCACGTCGTACTGCGCCACGTCGGGTGTGTACTCGCGGCGCATGTACGAGGTCATCGGCCAGAGCAGTCCGGGAAAGCGGGCGGATTCCGGACCGCCCGAGCCGAAGACCTCGGTGACCTGGCTGACCAGTGCCTGGAACTCCTCGTCCTCGTGCAGGTTCTCGATCGGCCGGCTCTCCGCGGCGAGGAAGAACCGCAGCATGTGCACGCGCATGCGGGGCCAGTAGCGGGGGTCGGCCGGGTCCTGAGGGTCCTCGCCGAGAGCGGCGGTGCGGTTCGCCCAGGCCATGCCCTCGACACGAAAGTTACACACCCACCAGAACCAGCCCATGGCGAGCACCAGACGCAGCGCCTCCCGCTCGGACGGACGGTCGACGACCGTGCGGTGCAGTGCGGCGCGGATGTTGTCGAGGTCCGTCTCCAGGCGCCGGATCCACGGCAGTTGCCCCCCGGAGCGCAGCTGTGGATCGGCTTCCTCGGCCAGCGCGGTGAAGTAGGCGGTGTGGGCCGAGGAGGCGGCCGTCAGGATGTCCGGTCTCTCGGCAGCCCGCTCCGAGGCGTATTCGTGGATGGTCTCCAGGAGGCGGTAGCGCATCTTTGCGCCGTCTGCGTCCTGCATGGGCGCCGCGACCACGAGTGACTTGTCGACGAGCGCGCCGAGCAGGACGGCGGCGTCGGGGCCCGCCACCGCTTCGGCGGCGGCCAGGTCCCAGCCGCCGGCGAAGACGGAGACCTGCCGCAGCACGGTCCGCTCGTCCTGGGACAGCAGCTCCCAGGACCAGTCCACGACCGCCCTGAGTGTCTGCTGGCGGGGCAGCACGGTGCGGCTGCCGCTGGTGAGCAGCCGGAAGCGGTCGTCGAGGCGGTCCGCGATCTGGCGTGGGGTGAGCAGCCTGAGCCGGGCGGCGGCCAGTTCGATGGCGAGCGGGAGCCCGTCGAGTCTGCGGCAGATCTCGCCGATGGCGCGTGGATTGTCGGCGGAGTCGGCCCCCGGGTCGAAGTCCGGCCGCACGGCGCGGGCGCGCTCGGCGAACAGGCGGTGCGCGGGTTCCGGTGGCAGCGGGTCGACGGGGCGTACGGCCTCGCCCGGTACGCCGAGGGGCTCACGGCTGGTGGCGAGGATCCGCAGCCGTGGGCAGTGCGTCAGCAGGGTCTCCGCGAGAGTCGCGGCCGCTGCGATGACGTGCTCGCAGTTGTCGAGCACGAGGAGGAAGGGGCTGTGGCGTGACCGGTGCGCGAGGTGCTCGACGAGCCGCGCGGTGGGGTCGGCCCCGGGGTCGTGCCCGTCGTGCGAGCGGCCCTTCAGGAGAGCCGTCTCGCGCAGGCCGAGAGCGGAGAGCACGGCTCCCGGTACGGCGGACGGGTCGTCCAGCGGGGCGAGTTCGGCGATCCAGGCACCCTGCCCGGCCGCTGCCTCCTCGGCCAGCCTCGTCTTGCCCGAGCCACCGGGTCCTGTGAGTGTGACGAGGCGGGCGCGGGACAGGTCGGAGCGGATGTCGCGGAGTTCGGGCTCGCGGCCGACGAAGGAGGTGAGCCGGGGGCGGATGTTGCCCTCGCTCCTGTGCGGATCGTCCGGGGGCGGTGCGGCGGGCTCTCCGGCGTCGAGGAGCTCCCGGTGGAGTGCGGTGAGCTCCGGTCCAGGATCGGTGCCCAGCCCGTCGGCGAGGGCCCGGCGGGCGTCCTCGTACGCGACGAGCGCGTCGGCCTGCCGGCCCTCGGCACGCAGGCCGCGCAACAGCTGGGCGTGCAGCGGCTCGTGGTACGGGTGGGCTGCGGTGAGCTCTCTGAGCTCCGGTACGAGGCCCCCGGTGGCCCCGCGCCGTAGGTCTGCCTCGATGCGCTGCTGGAGCGCGGTGAGCCGGTGGGCCTCGGCCTGGATCCCGTGTTCCCGCCCGGGAAGGTCGGCGAGCACGGGACCGCGCCACAGGGCGAGCGCCTCGCGCAGGGTGCGGGCCGCCGCCTCGGGTGTGCCCGCGTCGAGCTCGGCGGCGCCCCTGCGGGCGAGCCGCTCGAAGACGTACAGGTCGATGTCGTCGGGGCCGGCGGCCAGCCGGTAGCCGCCCGGGGTCCCGGTGACCGCCTCCCGGCCGAGTACGCGCCGCAGCCGGCTGACGAGGGCCTGGAGGGCGGCGGGGGCGTCCTGCGGGGGATCGCCGTTCCATACGTCGTCGATGAGCGCGGCCACGGCCGCGGGCCGTCCGGCGCGCAGGGCGAGGGCGGCGAGCAGGGTGCGCAGCCGCGCTCCGCCGACGGGCAGCTCCCCGCCGTGCTCGTCTCGCGCCTCGGTGACGCCCAGGATCAGATACCGCACGTGGCCATTGTGTCCCGGCGACGTCGTGTCCCGCGGCGTCCACCCGTCGCACGCGCCAGCGGCGGGTGGGCGCCACGACCGGGGCGGGTGGGCGCTACGACTGGAGGGTGCGGCGGGCCGGGACGACTCCGCCGGCCACCGCTCGCTGCCGTGGGGCCGCCGTGCCGGTCCAGCAGGTCCCCCGGCGGGTGACCAGCCGGCGGAGCCAGAGCTCCGTGGACGCCAGTTCGGCCAGGCCGTCCAGGGGCAGCGGCTCGCCCTCGGCGGCGGCCCGCAGTGCCTTGCGTACGACGCGGGCCTCGACCAGGCCCGCGTCGGCGAGCAGCGGGGCGTCGAAGAGGGCGATCAGATCCGGGAGGGCGGTCCGCAGGCCGATGCGTCCCGCGGCGGTGGATGTGGCCTGTGACGGGGCGCCCCAGCCGGGCGGCAGGTCGTGGATGCCGGCGCCGGCGAGGACCCGGCGCAGGATCGCGGCACGGGCGCCCGGCTGGACCCGCAGCGATTCCGGGAGGGCGCGGGCCGCGCGTACGACCTGGTTGTCGAGGTAGGGGGCGTGCAGCCGTTGGCTGCGGATCTCCGCGGCCTGTTCGAGGATCCGCTGGTCGGCCGCGTGCCGGGCCAGGGCGGCGCGGGCCCTGGCCTCTCCGGGGCGCTGCACCGAGGCGGGCCTGATCGCCGCCTCCTGGAGGCGAACCGATACTTCCGCCAGTGCCTCCCCGGTGAGCCAGCGCGCCGCCGGGCCCGGCCGTGACCAGGCGAGGGAGGCGAGGGATGCGTCGGCCGGGGTGTCGAGGCCGGAGGTGTCACGCCTGGCGTCGGGCAGCAGGGCGGCGGCCGTTTCGAGCCCGGTGCGGTACGACGTACGGGCCAGCCTGCGGGCGGCCCGGTAGACGGCGAGCGGGACGAACAGGGAGTGGGTGGACGGCCCTTCGGCTCTGGCGAGCGCGGCGACGGGCCGCAGGATATGGCGCCTGCGCCGGTCCATGAGGAGGTCGGCCAGCCGCGCGGGGTGGGCGTCCAGGACCTGACGGGCGCCGTGGCCGACGAAGTGGTCGGCGCTGCCCGCGGCCAGCCGGCGGCGGTGGCGTTCGGCGACGACGAGGGAGGGGGCGGGTTCGTCGGTGAGCGGACCGCTCTCCAGTGACGCGTACGGCAGGGCCTCCTCGCCCGCCGCGACGACCACATGGTGCAGACGGGGGTTGGCCGCGATGGACCGGGCGCGCTCCAGCTCGTCCTCGCGGCCCTGAGCGGACAGGTCGTTGAAGGTGACGGCGAGCAGTCGTTCGCCCGCGCCCGTGCCGTGGCCGAGCACCGTGCCCGGCAGCCCTGGCAGTCCCGCGGCCAGCAGGGCGAGGGTGGCGGACGCGCTGCCGCCCGAGAGGTCCGAGCCGATGCCGGGTACGGGCGCGCCCCTGGCCGCACGGCGTTCGGCGGGGCCCATGCCGGGGACGGGTCCGGGATCGGGCGGCAGGGTCTCCGGGGCATGTCGCGGGGCCGTGAGCCGTGCGCGCACGGCGTCGACCAGTGCGTCCCGTACGCCTTCGACCGCGCTCACCGGGTCGGTCTGGGGGGCCGCCACGGCGAGCGAGGCCACCGCCTCGTACCCGGTGATCTCGCGCGAGCCCTCCCGGAGGATCAGCGCGTGCCCGGGCGGGATCCGCTTCACCCCCTCGTACGGTGTGCCGTCGCCCAGCGCCTCCGGGGTCTCGGGGCAGGCCAGCAGCGCGGCGAGGTGGCCGATGTCGAGCTGGGCCTCGATGAGGTCGGCGAGGGGGAGGGCGGCGGTGGCGTAAGCGGTGCCGTTGGCCCAGGGAGTGTGGAAGACGGGGCGAGCCCCGGCGAGGTCTCCGGCGACGGTGATGCGGCGGCCGATCTGCACGACGGCCGTGTAACTGCCGGACCAGGCGGTGAGATGGCGCAGCGCCCCGCCGCGCGCGGCGAGCAGCCCGACACGCAGCTGTTCGTCGGTGGCCCCGCAGCAGCCGAGGACGGCGAGCCGGGTGGTGGGGGCGCCCTCGGGAGTCGCGACCGTGATGATGCGGATCTCGTCGGGGCGCCAGTCGCCCACGGCCCACAGTGGATCCGGGTCGCCCCACAGGAGTTGGGAGCCCACCGGCTGGACGGTGCGCCCGTCCCCGTGGTGGCCGACAGCGCCCACCGTGCCGAAGCTCGCGGCGATACTGCTCCACCCCACCAACCAACGCATCGCCGCCTCCACAGGCTGTGGACGAACCGGCGCCCCAGGATCACGTGAACACCGTTGCGGGACATGCTGCCACGACAACGGCGCCCGGGAGGGGGTACGGGCGGCGCACACCGGATGCGCATGCGCCCCTGGCAAGAGCCTGGCCACGGCTCCGCGGCCGCCTCCGCAACGGAAGGGGACCGCCCGGGAGTTGTGGCGGCCGGCCCCCTGTGCAGGCCCCGCCTCGGCCGAGCCGCGCAACAGGCGTAATCCGGCCATACTCGGGCGGCCTCCCGGCGCCCTGCCCGAGCGGCACTATTCAGCCATTCTCCGATCGCGGTGGAACCGGGTGTTTCGCTCACGGCGGCGCACCCGGGGCACACCCCGAACGCCCCTTCCCCGACCGCGGACCCGGGCTTCCGACGGCCCGTGGTGGCACCCCGCGGCCCCCTGGGACATGCGGCGACGTGCGGGCCGGCGCATCCCCCCGGTGCGCCGGCCGGCACACCCTTTTCTCCGAACCCCGCCCGTGCGGCGCACAGTCCGGGAGGTGTTCGTCACCTCCCGGACCGGTTCGCCGCCCGCGGGGATTGGGGCGGCGGTCTCCCCCAGCCCGCCGAGTCCAGTTCGGCGGGCCGACCCACGCAGAACCCATCGAAGCGCTTGCACAGCGGCCGAACCAGAGCGCACGGCCGGGCGCACGGCCACACATCAGGAGCACGGTGCCGGAAGCCCCGCTCCGCACGGACAACATTCCCGCCATACGGAGGTCTGCCCCTTAACGGTAAGGATGCGGCGAACTACGCTGGGTTTACCGATGTTCTCAGCAGGGCGGCATATTCCACGGGGCTCGGCCAAATGCGTGTGCGGCCGGAGTGCCCGGGACAGTACCTGGGGAGAACACGGTACGAATGCCGCGCGCCTGACGGTGACGCGGCGGCCGTCTGTGTGTCGAGGGGTGACGCATGTCCAGGGAGCAACGCGGGCCGAACGAGAAGCTCGGCACGGTTCTCGCCCTCGCGGGAATCAGCAACGCCGGGCTCGCCCGGCGGGTCAACGACCTCGGAGCACAGCGCGGTCTGACACTTCGTTACGACAAGACGTCGGTGGCCAGGTGGGTGGCCAAGGGCATGGTGCCGCAGGGCGCCGCGCCCCATCTCATCGCGGCGGCGATAGGGGCCAAACTCGGCCGTCCTGTCCCGCTGCACGAGATCGGGCTCGCCGACGCCGATCCGGCGCCTGAGGTCGGTCTGGCCTTCCCCCGCGACGTGGGCGAGGCGGTCAGGTCGGCGACCGATCTCTACCGGCTGGACCTGGCGGGCCGCCGGGGCGGCGGCGGGATCTGGCAGTCGCTGGCGGGTTCCTTCGCGGTGAGCGCCTATGCGACCCCCGCGTCCCGCTGGCTCATAACCCCGGCCGACCCGTCGGTCGCGCGGGACACGGCCCCCGCCCAGGCCGCGCTCATCGGCCCGGAGGGCGCACCCGGGGCGCAGGGGGCGATCCCCGTCCAGCCCGGCCCGGACACGGCGGGCGCGGGGGGCGTGGAGGGACCGCTGCTGCGCGTCGGTCACAGCGATGTGACCAAGCTCCGCGAGGCCGCCCAGGACGCGCGCCGCTGGGACTCCAAGTACGGCGGCGGCGACTGGCGTTCCTCCATGGTCCCGGAGTGCTTACGGGTCGATGCCGCGCCACTCCTCCTGGGCTCGTACAGCGACGAGGTGGGCAGGGCGCTCTTCGGCGCATCCGCCGAGCTGACCAGGCTCGCCGGGTGGATGGCCTTCGACACCGGCCAGCAGGAGGCCGCCCAGCGCTACTACATCCAGGCGCTGCGCCTGGCCCGCGCCGCCGCCGACGTACCGCTCGGCGGATACGTCCTGGCGTCGATGTCCCTCCAGGCGACCTACCGTGGCTTCGCCGACGAGGGCGTGGACCTCGCGCAGGCCGCAGTGGAGCGCAACCGGGGGCTCGCCACCGCCAGGACCATGAGCTTCTTCCGGCTGGTGGAGGCGCGCGCCCATGCCAAGGCGGGCGACGCACCGGCCGCGGGGGCCGCTCTCCGGGCCGCCGAGAGCTGGCTGGAGCGCTCCCGGGCCGGTGACTTCGACCCGGCCTGGCTCGGGTTCTACTCCTACGACAGGTTCGCCGCCGACGCCGCCGAGTGCTATCGCGACCTCAAGGCACCCCGTCAGGTGCGGCGCTTCACCGAGCAGGCCCTGTCGAAACCCACCGACGAGTTCGTCCGCTCCCACGGGCTGCGGCTCGTCGTGTCCGCGGTCGCCGAGCTGGAGTCGGGCAACCTCGACGCGGCCTGCGCGGCCGGGACGCGGGCGGTGGAGGTGGCGGGCCGCATCTCGTCGGCGCGCACCACCGAGTACGTACGCGACCTGCTCCACCGCCTGGAGCCGTACGGGGACGAGCCCCGCGTCGCCGAGCTGCGGGAGCGGGCCCGCCCGCTCCTGGTCGCCCCGGTCTGATCCGGACGGGAGGCCCTGGGGCCGGTCTTTTCCTGGCGCGTTCCTGGTTCGAGCCCGTTGTCAGTGGGGCAGGGCAGTATCGGGGTGGGAGGTGGCGTGATGATGACGCACGCGGCGTACGACTGCGATGTGCTGGTGATCGGTGGCGGAATCGTCGGTCTGTCGACCGCGTACGCGCTCACGCGCACCGCGCCCGGCACCCGGGTCACGGTGCTGGAGAAGGAGTGGGGCCCGGCCCGGCAGCGGACCTGGCGCGGCAGCGGAGTCATCCACAGTGGCATCCACCACCCGCCGGGCTCGCTCAAGGCGCGCTACACGGTGCGGGGCGCGGCCGAGCTGGTGGACTTCTGCGCGGAGCACGCTATCGCCCACGCGGTGACGGGCAAGCTGATCGTCGCCACGGAGAGCGGCGAGCTGCGCCGGTTGCATGCCCTGGTGCAGCGCGGCCGGGCGCACGGCCTGCCGGTCAGGGAGCTGGGCCCCGCCCAGATCGCGGAGCACGAGCCGCGGGTGCGCGGCCTGGCGGCGATCCGGGTCGGGACCGCGGGGGTGTGCGACTTCGGCGCGGTCGCCGCCAGGTTCGCGGCCGAGGTGAGCGCGTCGGGCGGGCAGATCCGCCATGGTGCTCAGGTCGTCGCCGTCGACCGGCGTCCCTGGGGTGTCGCGGTGCGCACGGCTGACGGCCAGGTGGTCAGGGCCCGCGTCCTGGTCAACTGCGCGGGGCCGCAGAGCGACCGGGTGGCGCGGCTCGCGGGCGACGACCTGGGCGTGCGCATCGTGCCGTTCCGCGGGGCGTACTACGAGCTGGCCGGGCCTGAGCTGGTGCGCGGGCTCGTCGATCCGGTGCCCGACCCGGCGTCCCCCTTCCCCGGGGTCCGTCTGGTCAGATCCGTCGACGGCACGGTCCTCGTCGGACCGAACGCCGTGCCGGCGCTGACGCGCGAGGGACACGGCGGGGTAGCCGTCCGTCCGCGCGAGCTGGCCGGCGCCCTGGCCTGGCCGGGTTCCTGGCGTACCGCCCGGCGGCACTGGCGTCACGGCGCCGGTGAGGTGCACAGATCGCTGTCGAGGAGCGCGTTCACCCGGGCCGTCCAGCGGCTGCTGCCCGAGGTGACGGAGGCCGGTCTGCGGCCCGCCCCGGCGGGGGTCAGCGCCCAGGCGGTCCTGCGGGACGGCACGCTCGTGGACGACTTCCTGATCCGGGACGCCCCGCACACGGTCCATGTGCTGAACGCCCCGTCGCCCGCGGCCACCGCATCCCTGCCCTTCGGGAGGGAGGTGGCACGGCGGGCCCTGCTGCGGGCGCGCGCGACGGGGTGGGTTCCGCCCGCCGTGAGGGCTGTCCCTTGATCTCCGGCGTCGCCGGGGATCAGCCCGCCAGGGATCAGCCCGCCAGGGATCAGCCCGCCAGGGGGCAAGGGACAGCCCTTAGAATCGGGTCATTGTGTCTGAGCCCCTGAACCCCACCCCAGAGACGCCCGACGGCCCCTCCGCGGACGCGCGGCGCGCCGCGTCCTTCGAGCGCGCGCGCAGGCTGCGCCAGGAGCCCCGCTTCCCCGGCGGCCCGGCCGCCGACCCCGCGGGGTCGCACCACGAGCGTCGTATCCGCAGCTTCCAGCCCCGCCGCAGCCGGGTGACCGCCGGCCAGGAGGACGCCCTCCAGCGGCTGTGGCCCAAGTGGGGCCTGGACATCGACGGCCGGGGCGTCCTCGATCTCCCGGCCCTGTTCGACGGCCTCCCGGTGGTCCTGGAGATCGGCTTCGGCATGGGAGAGGCGACGGCCCGGATGGCGGCCGACGACCCGGACACCGGGATCCTGGCCGTCGATGTGCACACCCCTGGCCAGGGCAATCTGCTGGGCCTCGCGGACCGGGCGGGGCTGTCCAACGTCCGTGTCGCCAACGGTGACGCGATCATCCTGCTCCGCGAGATGCTGGAGCCGTCGGCGCTGGACGGGCTCCGGGTGTATTTCCCCGACCCGTGGCCCAAGAAGCGGCACCACAAGCGGCGGCTGATCCAGCCGGAGTTCCTCGACCTGGTGGCGGGGCGGCTGAAGCAGGGCGCGATCGTCCACTGCGCGACGGACTGGGAGCCGTACGCCGAGCAGATGCTGGAGGTCCTGACGGCCCACCCGCTGTTCGAGAACACCCAGGCGGACGGCGGGTACGCGCCCAGGCCCGCGTTCCGGCCGCTGACCCGCTTCGAGGGCCAGGGTCTCGACAAGGGCCACATCGTGCACGACGTGTTGTTCGCCCGTCGCTGATCGGCCACCACCGGCCGTCGCGGCGTGGCCAGGTGTCAGTGCCCGTCGTTAGGGTCGTCAGGTGCACGAAGGGGCCATGCGGCATCAGCAGCCGGCTGTCCCGGTTCTCGAGGAGCAGCGGCTCGACGAGTTCCTGGGCGCCGTCCCCGAGCGGGGCCAGTGGCGTTACCGGCCCCGCCGCGTCGGCATGGTCTGGCGCAGCAAGGCGTTCCGCGCCGGCGCGGTGGTCACCGTGCTGGCGCTCTGCGGTCTGGTGATCCTGGCCCTGGTGCGCCGGCAGACGGGGAGCGAGGGCTTCCTGGTGGGGCTGGGTCTTGCCGTGCTGCCCGTGCCGCTGCTGATGGCGGCGTTCCGCTGGCTCGACCGGGTCGATCCCGGCCCGTGGCGGAATCTGCTGTTCGCGTTCTCCTGGGGGGCGTGCGCCGCCGCGCTCGTGGCGATCATCGCCAACTCCTTCGCGACCCGGTGGATAGCGACGGCCACCGCCGATCCTGGGAGCGCCGACACTCTCGGGGCCACGGTCGTCGCGCCGGTCGTCGAGGAGAGCGCGAAGGCCATCGCGGTTCTGCTGATCTTCCTCTTCCGCAGACGGCAGTTCGGCGGGATCGTCGACGGCATCGTGGTCGCCGGCTTCACCGCGACCGGCTTCGCCTTCACCGAGAACATCCTCTATCTGGGCAATGCCTTCGGCGAGGACCAGCAGCTCGGCACCACGGGCTTCGCCTCAGTCACAGCGGGGACGTTCTTCGTCCGCGTGGTGATGTCGCCGTTCGCGCACCCCTTGTTCACGGTGCTTTCCGGCATCGGCTTCGGCATCGCCGCGCTCGGCGGCGCGCGTCACCGGGTGCGCCGTGTCGTCGTGCCGCTGCTCGGTCTCATCCTCGCCATGGGCATGCACGCCCTGTGGAACGGCTCGTCGTCCTTCGGACCGTACGGCTTCTACGCGGTGTACGGCGCGTTCATGGTGCCGTGCTTCGGGCTGGTGACCTGGCTGGCGATCTGGGCGCGCCGCCGGGAGCTGCGCACCCTCTCCACCGAGCTGCCGGTGTACGCGGCGGCCGGCTGGCTGGCCCCCGAGGAGCCGCTCGCCCTGGCCTCGATGCGGGCACGGGGCGTGGCCCGCGACATGGCCAGGCACTGGAACAGCCACCCGGACCGCGCCCGGGGCAGGGCCGCGGCCCGCGCCGTCGCTGAGTACGAGTCGTTCGCGACGTCCCTGGCCATGCTGCGCCGGAGGGCCCGCCGTGACGGTGCGGGAGAGGACTTCGCCCTCCGGGAGCAGGAGTTGCTGCACCACCTGTGGCACCGCCGGGACATCGCGGGGCCGGCCCTGGCATACGCGGCCCGTACGACGGGCCGGCTGCGCGTCTACCGGCCGCCGCCACCCCCGTTCCCCCGTCAGCTCCCCTACGGCGGCCCGCCGCCGCAGCACCTCCCGGCACCGCACCGGCACTACGGCGGGCCCAACCCGTATCTGGAGGACGGCGGGCGGCACGCCGGCCCGCCCGCCTGAGACCACCCGGCTCAGGACGGCAGGACGGCACAGCACCCCTCAGGGCATCAGAGCGTCAGGCGCATCCGGGCATCAGGGCGTCAGAGCGTCAGGCGGACGCCTCGGTGAGCTCCGCCAGCTCCTGCTCGGTCAGCCGGAGGTCGGCCACCGCAACGAGCGCGGGCAGCTGTTCGACCGTGCGCGCGGACGCGATCGGAGCGACGACGGTCGGCCGGGAGAGCAGCCACGCGAGCGCGACCGTGGCGATCTCCGCGTCGTGCTCCTGCGCGATCCTGTCGAGCGCCGCCAGCACCTTTCGTCCGCGCTCGGTCTCCAGGTGCTTGCCCGCCCCCTCGGCCCGAGCGCTCTCGACCGTCGCCCCCGGTCGGTACTTGCCGGTGAGGAAGCCCGAGGCGAGCGCGTAGTAGGGGACGCCGGCAAGACCCGCGCCGGCCGCCGTGTCCTGGAGCGCGCCCTCGTAGGTGTCGCGCGAGACGAGGTTGTAGTTCGGCTGCAGGGCGATGTAACGCGCCAGGCCCTCGCGCTCGGAGAAGTCCAGGGAGGCCTGGAGCCGCTCGGGGCTGATGTTGGAGGCGGCGATCTCCCGCACGGTGCCGGCCTTCACCAGCTGGTCGAGCGCGGTGATGATCTCCTCGACGGGGACGCTCTCGTCGTCGTGGTGCGTGTAGTAGAGGTCGATGTGGTCGGTGCCGAGCCGGCGCAGCGAGGCCTCGGCCGCCGCCTTGATGTTGGTGGCCGACAGCCCCCTGAAGTCGGGGTGGCCGCTGACCTTGGTGGCGATGACGACATCGTCGCGACGGGAACCGGCCGCCAGCCACTTGCCGATGAGGGTCTCCGACTCACCGCCCTGGTTGCCGGGGATCCAGGCGCTGTAGGAGTCGGCGGTGTCGATGAAGTTACCGCCGGCCGCCGCGTACGCGTCGAGGACAGCGAAGGTCTGCTTCTCGTCGGCCGTCCAGCCGAAGACGTTGCCGCCGAGAGAGAGGGGGAAGACCTGGAGGCTCGAAGTACCGAGCGGGCGCAGAGATGTCATACCCCGCGACAACCAGCTGACCGAAACGGCTATTCCGGATGCGCGGCCCGCACCGGGCCCCTGAGGCCCGCACCTGGGGCGCGTTTCGAAAGTAGCGCCGTCCGCCCGAAGGGCGGGCCCCGCACCCGGTCGGCGCCTCACGATCCAGGCAGACCGGCGGCCCTGACGTCGGGGGGTCGTGCGTCAGGGCCGCCGGGGTTGCGGTGCGCCGGTTACCGGCGGTCGGGCTCCCAGCCGGGTGCGGCGCCGGGCTCCCGGCCTGGCGCGGCATCGGGCACCCGGCCGGGTGCCCACGTCAGGCTCTCGCCGAGGTCAGACCGTGAGGCCCTTGCTGCGCAGCCAGCTCATCGGGTCGATACCGGAGCCGTCCGCGGTGTGGACCTCCAGGTGGAGGTGCGGGCCGGTCACGTTGCCCGTGGCTCCGACGCGCCCGATGGTGTCGCCCGTGTTGACCTTCTGCCCTGCGGTGACGTCCATCGAGGACTGGTGGCAGTACCAGATCTCCGTGCCGTCATCGAGCTCCAGGACCGTGCGGTAGCCGTACGCGCCGGACCAGCCGGCCGACTTCACGGTGCCGCCGTGCACGGCCTTGACCGGCGTACCGGTCGGAGCCGCGAAGTCCAGCCCGGTGTGATGGCCGGACGACCACATCGAGCCGGCCTCGCCGAACGTCGAGGTGATGGTGTACGAGGAGGTCGGAATGGCGTAGCTGGCGGCGAGCTTGGCGAGGCGCTCGGCCTCGGCCTTCTTCTTCGCCGCCTCTTCGGCCGCCTTCTTCTTCGCGGCTGCCTTCGCCTCGGCCTCGCTCTGCTGCTTCGCCGCCTCGGCCGCTGCCGCCTCTTCAGCCGCCTTCTCCTGGGCGGCCTTGGCCTCGGCGTCTGCTCCGGCCTGCTGCTGCTCGGCCTGCTGGAGGATACGGGCGCGAAGGGCCTCGCCGGCGTCGGTGGCACCCTGGTCGGCCTCGGCGGCAGTGATGCCCGCGCTGGTCAACGGGGCGGCGGACTCGGCGACCGCCTCCTGGTCCGCAGAGGAGTCGTGGGACATGAACGCGCCGACGCCGGGAAGGGACTTGGCGTCGGGGAGGTTGTCCGCGATGGAATCGGGAAGAGAGATGGAGACCGGCGGCTTGCTCTGCGCAGTGGCCATGCCACCCGCACCGACGGCCGCGATGACGCCGACGCCGAGGACGGTGGAGCTACGGGCGAGACCGCGCTGCTTGGCCACGCGGTGCCGACCGCGTACGGGACGGATGGACTCCTCGTCGGGGTTCCATTCCCCCCATGTCCTGTCCTCATCACCGAAGCTGTCGGTCCTGAAGGATGACGGGGCCTCGGGGGCAGGCTTGTTGGACGCCACGTGGGCGCACTCCTTTCCTTCCTTCTCGCCTACCGGGTTAGCTGACGGGTTCGGAGCAGGAAGGTCTCCTACGGGCCCCTTCGTCTCTCGCGAGACGCAGGTGTCCGATTCACCCCATGTAGGTGGTTCCCCGGTTCCCTTGCGGAATTCGGCGCTGCGCGCGGTGCCGCCTCTGGCGGCGGCAGGTACAACCGCGCTGCGTTATCGAACGTTAATAGACACCCGGGCCCGATTCCAAGCTGTTCCCACAGATCAGTCACGACTCCGGCCTGGACTTTCATGGGTCAACCGGGCGCAAACGGGCGACTTGAGCGCACTCCGTCCGTCCGACAGTTTCTGACGGTACGTCAAATGTTATGCGCAGCGAGGTCCTTCGACTACCCACCGTCGCGACGGGTCATCCACCGTCCCGCCCCACGATCTTCACCGTCGTCCGCCGCTCCTGCTGACCGTGCGCGGGACGGCCGACCGCGAGGAGCGCCAGGTCGTCCGTCGACCTGCCCCCGGTGTGCAGCCGTACGTCGTCGGTGAGCGCGGACAGCAGCTCGTCGGGCCCCGGGAACAGCCGGCCGCGCAGCCGGGCCGCCGGGTCGTAGAAGACGCCCTTCGCGTTCCGCGCCTCGGAGAGCCCGTCGGTGAACGCCAGGAACATCGACCCGGCAGGCAGCGTCCACTCGTCCGCCCGGTCGGGCCACGTGCCGAGCCCCATCCCGAGGGGCAGCGCGGGCGCCGACGGCGTCAGCACGTCGAGCGACCCGTCCCCGTGCAGCACGAGCGGCTCCGGATGCCCGCGGTTGATGACCCGCAGCGTCTCCGATCCGGACGGGATCTCCGCGATGACGGCGGTCACGAAGCCCTCCACCGTGTCGAACCCGCCCCGCCGCGAGCCCTCACGCGCCAGCGCCCGCTCCAGCCGCTGGACCACCGCCTCGAGCGACAGATCCCGCTCGGCGGCCTCCCGGAACGCCCCGATCACGACGGACACCGCCCCCACGGCGTCCAGCCCCTTGCCCCGTACGTCCCCGAGGACCAGGCGCACCCCGAACGGCGTGTCCGCTACGGCGTACAGGTCGCCGCCGACGAACTCGTCCGCCTGGGCCGCCTCGTACCGCGCCGCGACCAGCAGCCCGCCGACCCGGTCCTCGGGCCTCGGGAGCACCGCACGCATCGCGGTCTCCGCGATGACCCTGGCCGAGGCCAGCTGCTCGTTCATACGGCGCACGACGCGGTTGATGAGAAGGGACAGCACGGAGACGGTGACCAGGGTGAACAGGTCGGTGAGCGGCACGACCTCGCCGAGCGCGCCGGACGAGATCCGGATGACCAGCACCACGAGGGTCGCTGCCATGCCGATACGCGCGGTGCCGCCCGGCGAGAAGAAGGGGGCGGCGATCAGCGGGGCCGCGGCGAAGAGCGGCACAGCGGTGACCTCGGTCGGCGTCGCGAAGTCGAAGATCACACCGGCGCAGATCATCAGGACGGGCAGCACCCGCACGAACCGCCGGGAACGGGAGTTCCCGACCGTGCTGCCCCGCCGTTCGTCCCGCTTCCCCACCTGTTTGCTCCTGCCCGCTCCGCCCACGGGTGCGGACGGTACCGCGCCCCACCCAGGCTGGCCGGAGCCGCGCCGAACGGCGACTCGCCATCGGCCAAAGGGAGGAGCGCGCCGGAGCCCCGTCCCCCGGTGGTCAGTCGGAGAGCCGGCGCTGCGCGTAGAGCGTCAGTGCGTCCCGTACGAAGACGGCGGTTCCGTCCCCGTGGCGATCGTAGTTCCTCCCGAAGCGGGAATCGGCGACGTACATCTCCGCGATGCCGGCCACGTAAGCCCGCGTGACCTCCATGGTCACCGACAGCCACTCGCAGTGCCGTCGCGCGATGTCCTGCACCGCGTCGTCACCCGCCGCCAGACCGGCCGCCCTGGCCTCTCCGTAATCCCGGGCGATGGCCTCGTGCACACCCTGGAACCCGGCGCGTTCCTCCTCGCTCAGCCCGCGCCACCACCGGCCGCCGCGCTCGTACGCCTCCTTGCCCCAGCGCTCGGTGACTTCCTGCTCGTACGCCGTGTGGTCGAAGCCGTCGAACACTTCCTCCGCCATGATGTGCTCCCCTTTCTCGGTCCTGTCGAGAGTGGTCCGCACCGAGGCGATCTGCCGCCCGATGCGCTCACGCTCCTGCTCCAGCAGCCGCAGATGGGCCCGGAGCGCCACGCCGGTGTCCCGCTGCCCCTCCAGCACGTCCTTGATCGCGGGCAACGAGAGCCCCAGCTCCCGCAGCAGCAGAATGCGCTGGAGTCCGACCAGGGCCTCCTGGTCGTAATAGCGGTAGCCGTTGGCACCCGTGCGGCTCGGCGCGAGGAGACCGATGTCTCCGTAGTGCCGGAGGGTCCGGCTCGTGGTGCCTGCCCGCTTGGCGATTTCCTGGATCGACCACTCCATGCCGGAAACGCTAGAGGTTTACGTAACGTCAAGGTCAAGCCCTGCACCGGCGGCCGGGTGACGGCACATGTCGCGGCGGCCGGGTGGCGGCATACGACAGAGGCCCGGATCCTCGAAAGGATCCGGGCCTCTGTCTTCAGTAGCGGGGACAGGATTTGAACCTGCGACCTCTGGGTTATGAGCCCAGCGAGCTACCGAGCTGCTCCACCCCGCGCCGTTGTGATGCCAACTCTACGCCATCCGGGACGGCGCTCCGACCATTGATGGCCGCCGATCCCCCACCCCCTCCCCGACGGCAACCCCCCGGCCCCGACGTGGTGCACCAACTCATACTTCACACCGCGAAGTTGTCAGGCACGGTGGCGTACCCAAAGGTGGGCACACCTCCCGATCCAGCGTCTCGCCTGCATGGAGAAAGAATCCTCCACCGCGCCGCAGGGCTGACCCCTCGCGTCGTGCCTTCCGCCGGGCCGGGGCCCGGCGCGCGGGGCGTCCTGGACGGCGGCGGACAACCCGTATGTCCGCGCCCTCTTCCACGCAAACCAGAACATCGAGCCCTCGGCGCACCGCCGGCCGTCACGCCGGGCGCGCAATACCGAGGGAAAGCCGTGCTGGGAGGGTTACAGTCTGCATGCACCGCACGATGATCCGGACGCCCCCGGAGCGGCGCGGCACCGGTGGCGGCGTCTCTTCGCCCCACTGGTCGGGACCGGTCCGGCTTGTATCGCGGCGACTCGGTCACTGGGCTCTCACCACACACCTACGTACAGGACACCCGAGATGACCGACACGTCTGCCCGCACGACCCAGCGGCGCTCCGACGGCACGTCCGCCGCCGCGACCGCCGACACGGGCACCGCGGCGCCGCTGCCCACTCCGCAGTACGCGGGTCTGTTCGTCGAGCCCGACCTGCCGCCGGTCCCCGACGAACACGAATGACCGGGCGGCGGCAGCCGTACCCGGCCCGAGCGCCCGGCCCGGCCGACCGGCCTGTGACGGACCCGACCCGGCCGACCGACCCGGCTGACCGACCCGAGTGACCGGCCCGGCCGCACGGTCGTTGGAAGACCATGCGCATCCGTATCGGTGTGGTCGTCCTCGCAGTGGTCCTGCTGATCGCCGCGTTCATCTCGAACATCCCGTCCGAGGCCGAGACCGTGGCGGCCTGCCGAAAGGCACTCGACAACACGTCGACGCTGACCAACCGGCCGGACGTCTGCACGGACGTGTCCGCGGACACCTACCGGACGTTCCTCCTGATGTACGAGTTGCGGGAGGAGGGCCTGGACTGAGGGGAGGGCGCGCCTCCCGGTCCGTCAGCCCTGCTGCTCCTTCCACTCCGCCTGTGCCTCGTCGAGGTCTTCGGCGAACGTGTCCAGGAAGTCCTTGGCGCTCGTCTTCCCGAGCAGCACCTTCTGGAAGCCCGATTCGCTGTCGGCCTTGGACAGGGTGTTCCAGTCAGGCAGGTAGTAGGGAAGCTGGACGATCTTGGTGTCGCCCGAGAACAGCGCCTCGGCGCCGAGCTGCGTGGTCTCCGACTTGTCGAGCCAGGGGTCGTCGGCGGCTTCCTTGTTGGCCGGGATCAGGCCCGCGGACTCGCTGAACTTGGAGTTCGATGCGTGCGAGGCCGCGAACTCGATGAACTTCCAGGCCGCCGCCTTGTTCTCCGACGATTTGAGCAGACCGAGGCCGGAGACCGGGTTGGAGACCATCACCCGGGTCCCGTCGGCCAGTTCGGGCTGCGGAATACCGCGGAACGTGTCGCCGCCCAGCGAGGTCACATGGTCCTGGTACGACCCCAGGTTGTGGTTGAGCATGGCGATGCTGCCGGAGTCGAACTGGGCGACCATCTTGGTGAAGTCGTTGTTGAGGTCGGCCTCCGGGGTGGTCTTCCGGTACAGGCCGGCGTACTTCTCCAGTGCCGCGACGTTCTTCGGGTCGTTGACCGTGGTCTTCTTCCCCGAGTCGTCCCAGAAGGAGTCGATGCCCGACTGCCCGTACATCACGTCCAGCGCCTGGGCGATCGAACCCGGGCCGCCGCGGATGGTGTAGCCGAACTGGTTCTTCTTCCGGTGCGTCAGCTTCGCCGCGGCCTCGTAGAAGGCGTCCCAGGTGTCCGGCTCGCCAAGCCCGGCCTTCTTGAACAGGTCCGTGCGGTAGTAGAGGACACCGTTGGTCGCGCTGATCGGCACCGTGTACATCTCGTCCCGGCCCGCGGCGCTCCGTACGCTCTCGACCATCGCGTCGTTGAGCTTTCCCTTGAGCGAGCTCGCGTCGACCCGGTCGTCCAGCGGCTCCAGCGCGTCCTGCGCGGTGATCCCGGCGACCATCGCGGCACCCACGCCCCCGACGTCGGGCAGCCCGCCGCCCTGGATGGCGGTGTCGTACTTGGACTGGGCGTCGGTGGACGCGATGCCCACGTACTGCACCTCGATGTCCGGTTCGACCTTCTCGAAGTCGGCGATGATCTCCTTCCAGACCTCCGTGTTGACACCGCCGTTCTCGTCCCAGAACACGATCTTCCCCGTGCCAGGGCCTTCGGCGCCCTTCGCACCGGCGATGCCGCTGCCGTCGTCACCGCACGCGGTGGCGGTGAGGGCCAGGACGGAGACCAGGGATATCGCTGCGGCGATGCGGGTGTTGCGGGCGTCGGTCACGGTCGGCTCTTTTCTCTGGCTCTCGTATCGCGTCTCATATATGACATACGAAGGGCAACGCGAAGAACGTAAATCGGCCAACTGCCATGGTCAATGCCCGTGCAGGAGAAAGTTTTTGGCCACGGGAACGCCGCAGGGGCCGCCACGGGAACGCCACAGGAACGCCACGGGATCGCCGAAGCGCCCCGCCCGGTCGAACCGGTCGGGGCGCTTCCGGTGCCCTTCGGTGCTTCAGCCGATCACGGTCGGGCCTCGACCGAGACCGTGGCCGCCGGCGCGGGGCCGGCCCAGGCGTCCATGTCTCAGATCCTCGGCCATCTGTCGGCAGGGGCTTGGCGCCATGCACCCCCATTGCATCATGCACATCATGTGGCCTATGCACTTCTCCCTGAACATACGATGAAGCCAGCACGCACGACGGCACGACGACACACCGGCAAGGCCCGGCAGGAAGCAGGAGGTGCCCGCGCATGAACAGGGCGACGCAAGAGGTCGAGTACGAGCAGATGCTGCTCAGCCGACACGGCCTGCTGACCCACAGAAAGGGACGCCGCGAGGGCGGCCTCCTGGAGCGCAGCGCGTACGTTCTGCTCAGCCGCATCCGCGTCCAGGGCCCGATGTCCGTCGGCGAGCTCAGCGAGGCCTTCGACCTCGATGTCTCCACCCTCAACCGGCAGACCGCGGCGGTCATGCGCGCCGGCTTCGTCGAGCGCATCCCCGACCCGGACGGGGGGATGGCCCGCAAGTTCCGGATCACCGAGGAGGGCGCGAGGACCCTCGACGCGGAACGCGAAGGCATGGTCGGTTCCCTGCAGCGGGTCATGTCCGACTGGCAGGACGAGGACATCTCCGCCTTCGCCGGCTATCTGCGGCGCTTCAACACCGACCTCGAGCGCATCGGCGGCCGCCCCTGGCCGCGCCCCTGAGCCCTCGGGCACGACATGGGGACACCCGGGGGCCAGGAGAAGAACCACATGAACTCCTGGCCCTCCCCCATGGGTTGCTCAGTGCCCAGCGTGACCGGCCGGTCGCGGAGACCGCATCAGAGATGGGAGACTGTGACTCGCGCCGGACATGACAGATAGAGGCCCACTCGTGTATCGCTCCCACCCCGCCCTCGCCCTCCGCTCGATCGCCGTCACCGTGCTGCTCGCCGGTGCCGCCGTCGGCTGTGGCGGCGACTCCGACGAGGGCTCCTCCACGGATGCCGCTCCTGGCAGTGACGCCGCCTCCGTGGCACCCGACGGCAAGAGCAGCGAGGGCTCCTCCGCCTCGTCCCTCATCGATTCCGTCAACGAGACCATGCGCACGACCGCGTTCAGCAGCGTCGGCACGTCGACGGCCTTCGACGGCGCGTTGCAGCAGACCCGCTGGAACCCGGACCAGGGCTTCTCCATGAAGGTCACGGGCACACCGGACTTCGCGGGCGGCGAGATGTACTGCAAGGACGGCACCAGCTACATCAGCACGCCGTTGCTGGCCGAGATGCTGAAGGAGAAGGGCACGACCATCACCGTGCCCAAGCAGTACGAAGAGGTCTACGTGACCAGCGAGACGGGCCAGGGCTGCGACTCCTACTTCGCGGTCTCCTCATCGGGCACGTTCGCTCCGGACAAGGACACCACGATCGAGGGCAGGAAGGCCCGCGCCATCGAGGTGTCCGCCGCCGCGACGACCGACACCTACTTCGTCAGCGATAAGGCACCGAACCACCTGCTCAAGCTGAAGTCGACGCGCGAAGGCAGCACCAGCAGCACGACGTACACCGACTTCGGCTCGGCGAAGCCTGTCCAGATCCCGGCGAAGGACAGCACGATGCCGATGGCCGACTTCCAGAACGCCGTCACGGCCGGCTGACCGGGACACAACGAAGCACCCCGGTCGGCCGAAGCCGGCCGGGGCGCCGAGTCACAGGTCGGAGGGGGTTGCCTCCGCCCGCACCAGGTAGGCCGTGTGGGACTCGAACCCACAACCAACGGATTAAAAGCCCCGGCGAACTCGTGATCGCCGATTCGCCATGATCCTGCTGGGTGTGATCCGTCCTGGTCAGAGCCCTACGTCATGCCGTCGGGTTCGCGCCAGGGCGGATCGTGCTGCGCCGTCCGCTCACGCATCGCTCACGCACACCCGCGAGACGATGTACCCGCCAGAACCGTGTCACCAGCAGCGAACGGCGGCGACCGACCCTTCGGCATGAGCGTCCAGGACGACTCCTGTCGGCTTGGCCGCCCCGGCGGGCGTCAGGCAACTACCCGCCAGCTCGGGCACATCGCTGTAGCGGGCGTGGACGGAGACGGCGGGAAGCTTCACGATCAGAGTGACCGCGCTATCCGGATGGGCGAGCGGATCGCGGGCGTGACGCAAGTAGCTCCTCCGCCATCACCGCCAGGCAGACCCGTCGAAGGCCAGCGGTACAGGCGGAATTGAGGCCTGTCCCCCAAGAGCGCCAGGGCGTTGATCGTCGGCAGCCAACCTCACTGACAAGAATTCCGCCCCTTTCGCCGGTTTGGCAGGTTCACGCCTACCTGCGGAGGATATGTCACTGCAAGGCTGTCCCGCGACAGACCGTGAGGCCCTGGCGACCTCCCTGGACAGCCAGGAAGCACGGATTCGACTTGACCGCATTACTGGCTTCGGCGGGCCAGAAACCTGCACACGCCCAGTAATCTCCGAAACCAAAAGGGCGTGAATCGCATGACGGAACCCCAACGGGTAAAGAGGCCCTCATCGATGCTACTCGTTCTCCTGCTCTCGATACCTGGATGCGCCAGCGAGGGGAATGCCCATCCGAAACCCAAGGAGTTGACACCTACGCCCGCCTCCGGCACAGCGCAATCGAAAGGGCCTTGCTCGATCGCATCTCCGGATCCTGCTGACGCCCCTGACGTTCTACGCGCCATGGGCCCCGTTGGGGAGTGGTGCGGCGTTAGAAATTTGTGGGTACACACTCCCGCGGCTAGTGAAATAAGCAGCGTAGGCAAAGGGGCTTACCGGGTAAAGTTTGCTTCTGTCACCTTAAACGAGCAGGGCGAAATGAGTGAACACAACGGACCGCCACAAGTCACTGCTGTCCGAGCAGATGGCTCTGCTACGGCTCGTGGCAGCACAGGCGGGTACGCTACCGCCAGCGGAGATGGTGGGCGAGAAATCCGCTGGTGGCCAACTACTATTACTTTCCCCTCCGAAGGGCACTGGGAAGTAAAGGAATTTCTCGCCACCACTACTGTTCGGTTCACTCTCCATGTCTCAAGGAACTAAGGATCAGGACTACCTGAGGAAACCCGACGGCTTACTCCTGGGCGCTCCACAACGGTGCTGGCCAGAGGAGCAACTCCTCCATCCGCAAGTACCGGGCGCCGTACTTGGTGAAGGGGCCGGGAGGGCAGAGCCGTCCCCGCAGGACAGGAGGGCGAGGGTCCCGGGACGAACAGCGAAGCAACATCGGCGTGTGGCCACAATGCCCCGTCCTGTCCTCACGGCCGGGAACCTGGTGCGTTTGCTAGCGTCCGCGCCGCGCGGCCCCGGCGGGCCAGACCACGTCGACGGCCAGCCCGGCCTGGCGGGCTTGCTCGACGGTGTCGGCGGTGCCGCCGCCCTTGCCCGAAGGAGGTGTGCCGTCCCACACCGCGACGAGGAGATCCGCGCGGCGCAGCAGTTCGGTGTTCGCCGCCTCGTAGGCAGACCGGTTCGCCGTCGTGTGAGGCAGCGTCACCACTTCCCCGGACGTCTCGACCAGGTGGTCGAAGACGGCGGCGTGGGCCGGCTTCACCTTCGTGGCGCGGTAGTCCTCGGAGGGGATCACGGCGACCAGGCGCCCTCCGATCGCAGTCACCTCTTCCGCGAAGAGGCTGTCTGCCCCCGCGGCGATGCACGACACCCCGGTCAGGTCATCGCTGTACTCGGCGAGCAGTGTTCGCAGCGCGGCCCGTACCAGGGGCACGGTCTCGTCGGTCAGGTCCATGTGCCCGGTCACGGCAAGCGTCGTCATGCGCCCGTTCCTCAGCTCGACAGCAGGTCGCGGATACTATCCCGTGCCTCACGCACCGGACGTGAAGTGCTGTGTCCCACGGTGTAGGGATACAGCTGCCCGAGCTGTGCACGGACACGCCCCGACTGCGTACCTCGCGCGGCATGCACCGCCAGGACAGTTTCGGCGGCCGCGCCTTGGACGTCACCGGCGAGGAACTGGCACTCCGCCAGGCCGATGCGGTCGAGCGCGTGGGAGCGCCCGGCCTCGGCACCGCGGGATCCCAGGGCGGCCCGGATTTGGTCTGCGGCCTGGGCGGCGTGGCGTGGGTCCGTGCGGGCGAGGTCGAGGAGCCGTCCCCCGGTGACGCCCGCGAGTTCCGCCTCGTCGAAGTAGGCGATCCAGTACGGCTCGTCGCCATCCGCGCCGGCGTCGGAGAGGGCCTCGGCCGCCTTGGCAGTGGCCCGGTGGAATCCGGCGGTGCGGCCCTGTGCGGCGTAGGCCCACGCCTCGCGAGTGTGGAGCATGGCGCGGACCCGGGGGCCGATCGCGGCGCGGGCGCCCTCCTGGGCTAGGTGGATCAGCTGGAGCGCGTCGTCGGCCCGGTCGCGGTAGAGCATCTGTCGGGCCATACCGGCCAGCACGTTGGCCCCGAACACCATGTCTCCTCCGGCATGGGCGGCACGAAGGGCGAGACGGTAGTAGTCCTGCGCCCGCCTGTGCAGGCCGGAGTCCCACGCCATGGTGGCGGCGGTGCCGGCCAGCTGTGCCATGACGCGGTACAGGCGCTCTGTCACAGCTGGGGTCTGGTGGTCGTCGAGGGCGCCGGAGACCTCGGCGAGCTGGCCGAGGACCGCTTTTCTCCGCAGGCCGCCGCCGTACTGGTGGTCCCACTGGCGGAAGGCCCGCGCGGTGGTCTCCAATTCTTCGACTTCCCGCATCCCGAGTCGGCCCGGGCGGCGTTGCCCTGGGACGGTGGCGGCCGGGACGAGCCAGCCTTCGAGGCTGTCGAGGAGGCCAGCGCCGGTTACCGCGGCACTGGCGAGGGCGCGGGTGAGGGCGCGTCGGTCCATCACGAGATCACTCCTGGTGAGGTGGGCAGCCAGGTCCACGGTGGCGTCGGGCCGCCACGGGATCTCGTCTGTGTCTGGCCGGGCACCTGACGTTTCTGGCTGGTCCTGCTGTGCTGTCGTGTGTGCGCCCTCCCAGGGGCGTGGCGCGAGCCCGAGCAGACCGCCCGGAATACGAAGGCCGTCGGCGATCCGGCAGACGACGTCGAACGAGGTGACGCGCTGGGCCCCGCTGATGATCGTGGAAACCTTGCCAGGGGTGAGCTGGCAGGCGGATGCGATGCGGTTCTGGGAAAGGCCGCCCCACTTCTTGATCAGGGTGAAGACAGCGGCGAAGTCGTGCTCGATGAGCGCTGCCCGAACGTCTGCTCTGTCGAGCACATCGGGGGCGAGCAGGCCAGGGGTGGCGGCATCCATGGGCTGACTTCCGTTGCGATCCTATGCACGCGCAGGCGCCTTACTGGAGCGCCAACGAGTGTATTACCGCCTCGGTAACCCCAGCCGGTCATCCCGCAGTTACCTCGTCAGGACGACGCTGTGGTGGCGACGGAAACCGCAAGCGACGCGGAGAGACCCATGGCGATGACGATGAAGGTGTACGAGGTGAACCGCGACGGCGGGATCCGGGTGCTGCAACCGGAAGCTGAGATGGTCCCCCTCGAACGACCCGAGACCACCGACCGGTTCCCGGCCTGCGAGTGCCCACGGTGCAAGGGACGGCCGTGACCGCCACCCGGGAACTCCCCCCGCTCGAAACCCTCACGTGGGGCCAGTCCGCCGGCCGGGCCTGCGTCTGGTGCAAGAGGCTGCTCACGACCGGCGCCGTAAGCGCCGGCACCATCCGATGCCGCGACGGCGCCCACGTCCTCGACACCGAGGTCTGGGCCTGCCCCGAGTGCGACGCCGGAGAAACCCCACACACTTCCGCCCGGCGTACCGGCCAGGCGGGACCGCCCCGGCACCGGGGCACGTCCACCACAGGAGGAAGCACATGACCATCGCGTTGGAGCGTCCCGTGGGCACCACCGACCCGGCAACCCTCGTCGACCCCGAGATGTTGGAGCGGCTCGCCGCCCGCATCACCAAGGACCACCCCGACACCGACCTGCCCACCGCCCGCCGCATCGTCAGCCAGGCCGCGGCCTTCCTCGCCGCGAGTGCGGCCCTGCCCGACGCCGCGCTGTCGCCGAGCAAAGCCGTGGACGTCGGTTGGCACACGTGGATCCTCCACACCGTCGACTACGCCGCGTTCTGCGACCGCCTCGCCGGACGGTTCATCCACCACGTCCCCACCCCGCAAGGCGAGAGCGTCGAAGGCGGGCCTGATGCGGCCCGACAGCGCACCCTTGACGCGCTGGCGGCCGCAGGATTCCGAATCGACCACGATCTGTGGCCCGAAACCGCCAGGATGGGCGAGTGCTCCCAGTGCCACGCGGGCTGCACCGACAGCCCGAACGGCGGCAAGAAGTCGGCGTAGCAACCACCCTCCAGCCGGCCGCCCGGCGACGACCCGGGCGGCCGGCCCCATGAACGGAGCAGCAGTGACCGAGACCAAGGCATGGGACACGTACTCGCAGCAGAAGCCGGAGCGGCGCCCGGTGAACGCGGCGGGCGAGACGACCTGGTTCAACTGGACGCAGTACCCCGACCACGGCCCCGGCGCCGAAGTCCTCGGCGTACGCCCCGGCTCGGCCGTCCTCGAACTGGGCTGCGGCAAGGGCGGCAACCTCGCCCACCTCACGGCCCTCGGCGCCCACGCGGTAGGGGTCGACGTCTCGCCCGCTCAAATCAAGGCGGCCGGCGCCCGCTGGTCCGGCATGCAGATGGCACTGCACCGCACGGAGGCGACCCGCTTCCTCGAGGAGACCGGAGCCAGCTTCGACTCCGTGTTCTCCGTGTTCGGCGCCGTCTGGTTCACCGACCCCGCGGTCCTACTGCCCGCGATCCGCCGTCGGCTGCGCCCCGGTGGTGTCCTCGCGTTCTCGCAGCGGCCCCCGATCGAGGGCTGCTACGGGTGCCAGGCGTCGTACATCAACCGCTCCGAGGACGAAGACCCCCTCGTCGTGAAGCGCTGGGACTACTCACCCGACCAGTGGGTGGAGCTCCTCACCGAGCACGGCTTCACATCGGCGACCGCCCGTGTTCTGCCCGCCCCGCCTGGGCCGAGGAAGTTTGGCACGCTCCTCGTCCGCGCCCACGGGTAGACGGTGAGCGGCCCGTCCCGTGGACTTCACGAAGGTTCGGATCAGCTCCACACGTCAGCAATGCACGCACCGTTTCAGTATGTGAGACTGCCGCACCGAGACGCTGCGGCACTCCACGATCACGCTGACCTCTGACACGTACACGAGCCTGTTGCCCGAGGTAGACAAGGCTGCCGCAGAAGCCGCCGCCGCTCTGATGCCACGTGCCCGTAAGGCTTCCTCCGTAGCGTCTGATGTCGGACCGTCCGCTCACGCAAGAGCCCCGGAACGACGAAGCGCCCCGACCGGATGAAGCCAGTCGAGGCGCTAAGTAGCAGATCAGAGGGGGAAACCCCGCCCCGCCAGAGGTAGGCCGTGTGGGACTCGAACCCACAACCAACGGATTAAAAGTCCTGGCGAACTCGTGATTGCCGATTCTCCATGATCCTGCTGGGTTTGATCCATCCTGGTCAGAGCCCTACGCCATACCACCGGGTTCGCCCCAGGGCAGGTCGTGCTGCCCCGTCCGCTCACGCATCGCTCACGCACACACGCGACACGACGCACTGGCCAGAACTGCGTCACCGGCAGCGAACAGCGCCGACCGACCCTTCGACCAGGGCGGCCGGCCCGACTCCTGACGAACTAGCGGCCCAGGAGAGCGTGAGGCGGCTGCCCGTCGGCTCGGGCACGTAGCTGTAGATGGCGCTGACGGAGACGGCGGGAAGCTTCACGATCAAGGTGACCCCGCTATCCGGATAGGTGAGCAGAACGCGGGGGCGGGAGGCACATAGCCTCTCCGTCGTCATCAGCACCGTCAGACAGCCCGGTCGAGGGCCAGCGGTACAGGCGAAACCCGGGCACATCACCCAAGAGCGGCAGGGTGTTGATCGTCGGCAACCAACGTCGCTGGCACGCACTGCCGTCGGCGAATGCTAAAGAAGCATCGAGAATGAGCCATCCCATGCATGCTGCACGCAAGGAAGGCGCTTCCGATACCGCCACAAAAGACTTCCTTCGCCATTAGAGGCACAGTGTCGACGAGTAGTGGAAATGCGATCAGGCCCGCTGGCCTTTTTGGCGTCGCGACGCAGCTCAGCAAGCCGCACACGAGCTGCAAGGCCGCCTCGCCGCGTCGACCTGCAGCTCACACCACCGAGAGAATTCCGACTGCTTCCGAACTGCAGGGCGAGACGGGATGATCTCGGTGCACACGAGGCGACCAGTAGCGATGCGCAGCACGGGGCTGCTGCCACAGTCTAAAAGGCACGCCATACCCAAGGGATCTTCTCTGGTTGGCAGGTTCACGGCTGTCTGTGAAGGACATGTGACTGCAAGGCTGTCCTGCGACAGGCCGTAAGTGCTGGGGGCGTAGGTCCTGGCGACCTCCTGAGGCAGCCAGGAAGCGCGCATTCGGACTGATCGAATTACTGGCTTCGGTGGACCAGAAACCTGCCCGCACACCCTGTCATCAGATCCAGGCTGCGCGTCCCGGAACGACTCCCGGGGCGAATGCCATGGAGACTCTTCTCTACAGAGAGGTGCACTGATGAGTGCTTTGTTCAGTCGCCGAAGCTTGATCGTAACGGCAATCGGGGTCGCTGCAGGGGGCGTTGCAGGTGGTACGGCCGCCTCAGCTCAACCGCAGTCAGCGATGGCTAAACCGACTGTGGCGGACCTCCGCGTCGGTACGGTCACTGCACATGATGGACCAAACGTCGTTGTAGCCGTGACACAGAGCGTGGGGGCGCAGTCCACCGTCACCATGCCGGCCGTCGGCTTCCCCAAGGGCTGGCGGCTTCGTCCTGGCGATCGAGTCGGGCTGCGTAAAGGGATGAAGGGGGCAGCGAGCGTTGTCGCCTGTCCGCTGGTGCGACCCGTACGCGGGGTACTCAAGAGCAACCCCTCGTCCAGTGCGGAGCTCCGGATCGCCGACGCCAGCGGACTGCTCACCGAGCACAGCAGTGTCCGACTCTCCGATGGGAACGTGACCTACATAGCGGACTTCATCGACAACGATCACGGCGAGCGTTCGCTGTGCTTCGCGCTGAGACCCGAGCGCGCACCCCTGATCGCATGACGGGCGATCTCGCAGCCCTGGCACTGGCGGGTGTACTCGCAGGACTCCTCACCGGCCCAGGACTCGAGAAGCTTCGGGCTCCTGAGTCCTTCAGTTCGACCCTGAAGGCCCTGGGACTGCCATCGGCCATTCTGCGCACGGCGTCCATCACGTTGCCAGCGGCCGAGGTATTGGCGGGGGCCTGTGTGTTGCTCCTCCCATCGCAACTCTGGCCGATAGCACTGGTTATCGCGCTTGCCTTCGGGTTTGCTCTGGCTGGAGCATTGGGACTTCGGTCGGAGAGCCCCATCTCATGCTCATGCTTTGGCGGCGGTAGCGACGCTGTGCTGGGGAAACGTCAGCTGTACGCATTTCCGCTCTGGGCTGGTGCTGCTGTTTCAGTAGAAGCTATAGGCCGAAGCTGGTCCTCAGGCGAAGGGGCTGCGTACCTCGCAGTAGTGGTCGCCATCCTTTGTGGGCTCCGTGCTATAAGCCTCGCTCGCCTCTGGCGAGATGCGAAAGCAGACCGATTAGCAGCCAGCGAATCCCTCCAGCCGCGCCATGCTCCAATTTTCGATGTCGCCAAGGAGGCCACATGAGTATAGCTCTCCCGGTAATCGCCATCATTCTCGCGCTTTTCCTAGGGGGATGCACACTGCTCCTCTTGGGTTCCCAGGTGGAGCTGTTCCGCAGCCTGCAACAGGTTCGTGAACAGGCTGGTTTGCTTGACCGCGCGACGCCCGTAGATTTGGGTGGCGCACGGGGTCTGCGCGCGAGTGAAGTTGGCCTGCCTACCGGCTTGGACACAGAAACCAGCGCTCTCGTTCTTTTCCTGTCAGACAAATGCTTCGTATGCCGATCGATCGCGGCCGGCTTGCAAGGGGCATTGCCTCCTGGTGTCTGGCTGGTGTTGGATCCTGGATCGGCTGGGCCGGATGCTCAACTCGCGCCGGCACTGGGATTCAACGCGGAAGACGAAAAAGTTGTCGTCGACCCAGAGCGCAAAATCATGAAAGCTATCGGGACTCTGGGCACCCCCCTGGTTCTCGCAGTCGAGCATGGGCGTATAACGCGCGCATCAGGAATCACCTCAACACGGCAGGTCTACGAACTCGCAGGCTCGGCGCTGCCTCAACGGGCACACCCCGAAAGCGATCACGTGAAGCAGGAAGGAATGATGGCATGAGTGCGCTGATGGAGGCAGGTCGTCGAGTACTGAGCGGCCTCGCCAGTAAGCAAGCGGAGAGAGAGGCCGCTGGTGCATCAGCCGCCTGTGCCGACGGGTGCTGCTCCCTCGTATACTGCAATACCTGTGGAGTTTATGGATCTGCTTGCGAGCAGGTAAATTGCTCCTCGGGCTACCACCTTGAGGTCTGGCAGTGCAACGTGAGCGGCGGATACTGGCTCTGCTATGAGTGCACCACCGGCAGCACATGCTGGAATGGGACATTCAAGTGCTCTCAGGCTCGTCATTCGTCGGCCTGCAACTGACATCAGCGATATGGATGGGCCGCGGCTCTCCCGAATTGGGAACCAAACCTGATGCGGGATAGCCGCTGCGGCGTGACCCTTTATATGCCGTTCCGAG
Organism: Streptomyces sp. NPDC048565; assembly: GCF_040650935.1. Taxonomy (NCBI): domain Bacteria; kingdom Bacillati; phylum Actinomycetota; class Actinomycetes; order Kitasatosporales; family Streptomycetaceae; genus Streptomyces; species Streptomyces sp. NPDC048565. The sequence continues at coordinate 419,382 of NZ_JBEZIH010000002.1, read as the reverse complement.
GAGATAGTGTGAGCATCACACCTACTGACATCAGTGTACTTTTTCTGGCCGCGACTGCAGGATTTGCTCAACTCTTCAGCCCTTGAGGACTGTCTTTCATAGGTACGCTCCGGCCTCGACTTCGGAGCGCACCTACTTCTCTGGTTCAGGGAAGGAAATGGAGTGAATCATATCGAGCACTGCCCGTAATACTTTTATGTGCGGGATTCCTCATGTCAAGCACGTTCATATTCGCGGGCGTGAACTACGTGACTGGAACTCTCGGAGTTGGAAACCTTCCTCTTACTGCACGCAACTCGATATCCGTGGGACTCTGCTGCGCATTTGCGGCGGTCGACGTGTGGGTAATCGTGCGAATGAAGGACTTCAGCATAGGGCTGTCTCGGCAGACACCTCGCCTACTAATTTACAAAGGGAGCACCCACGCGGGCGCTCTCATCTGGGGCTTGGATACCGGGTTGGCATTTACGACCTTCCGAGTGTCGGCAGCGACTTGGGCGGCCTTGGCCTTGGCCGCGACACATTCAGCCCCCCTGCTCACCGGCGCCGCATACGGTGCAGGATTTGCACTCCCGCTGGCGTGCGCCATCCTGCTCCCTAAGTGGCGCCAAGAAGAGAGTGGCGGGGATAGGATCGAGCCACAGTGGCTCCTCAAATTTTTGCGGCAGTACACCAGAAGCGTACAAGTCGCCGGCGTGGTCATCATGGCAGCAACGGCAATAGTTCTAATAATTGCCGAAGTTAAAAGGGCGTGAATAACATCACGAAGCCTCAAGGGTCCAAGAGGGCCTCATCGATGCTGCTCATTCTTGTGCTCTGGATATCTGGATGCTCCAACGAGGGGAATGGGCAGCCGAAACCCAAGGAATTTGCACCTACGTCCGCTTCCGACACTCCGCAATCGAAAGGGCCTTGCCTGATCACATCTTCGGACCCTGCTGACGTGCCTGACGTGCTACGCGGCATGGGCTCTGATGTGAAGTGGTGCGGCGATAAGGATTTGTGGGTGCGCACTCCTGGGGTAAGTGAAATCATCACCCTAGACAATGGGGCCTATCGGGCAAAGTACGCGTCTGTCACCTTGAACGAACAGGGCGAGATGAGTAAACACAACGGTCCACCGCAAGTCACTGCTGTCCAAGTAGATGGCTCTGCTACGGCTCGTGGCAGCACAGGTGGATACGCTACTGCCAGTGGAGAAGGAGGCCAAGAAATTCGCTGGTGGCCAACTACGATTACTTTCCCCTCCGCAGGGCACTGGGAAGTAAAGGAAGTTCTCGCCACCACTACTGTCCGGTTCACTCTTCACGTGTCAAAGGACTAAGGATCAGAGCTCCCGGGGGATGGCAGACTACAAGGAGGTGAAGTGAAGCAACCCCAGTGGAGCTATGGCCACTCAGCCACGTGAACTTAGTTACAGGCGTTTCCCTCTGGTCCTTCTTTTACGCTCCGCCGGCTGTCGGTATGGCGGTGCGTCAAACCGATGCGGTCACAGTGCTCAAGCAGCGGCACGACAACACGCCGTGTGGTGCCCAGGGCGCGGGCAGCTTCGCCAACAGAAAAGGGCTGTTGCAGCAAGGCGAGGATGCGCAACGCCTGGGCCGGGGCATCCGGAAGGAGAACCACCTGATCCGCAAGACGCAGGAGCGAGCCCGCTCGATTTACCGCAGCCAGCTCCTCGCTCCGCAATCCCAACTTCATTAGTTCCGGCGTTTCGGGAGCGGCGAACGGGGCTTCAGCGAGCCGAGCGGTAATTCGCTTCACAGCAGCGGCAACCTGGGGAGGCAGCGTCAAAGTGCCTCTGGAGATGATTCGCCCGTCTCGAACGCCGAGTGGCGGCTTGATCAATGCAACGACCAGCGCCCTGTCTGGCAGGTTCAGTTTTTGTCGTGCCGTCTCGATCGGCAGCCCATGTTCCAAGGGTCGGGTGGCGGTGTGGGTCTCGACTTCTTCCGCCAACCGTGAGCGCAACGAGTCCCAGTACGGGGGGTGCACGAGCCAGTCGTCAACTACGGCAGATCCACGTATCGGCACTCCCATGGCTTCGAGTTGACCTCGCTTAATCAGTAGCCGTTGTCGCAGCTCGACGGCTTCTCGGGGTGTGCCATCGTAGGTGCGCAGGGTTGCGCCACGATGTGCGGCGGCACCGCGTCGGCGTAGTTCTGGGGGCTGTACGTCGAGTAACGTCACACCGCTCAGCTCGCGGCGTCCGGGGTCCCTCAGCACGGCACGGTCGCCGATGCGCAACGGCAGCGGCGCAGACAGGGTGAGCCGGGCAGTGTCCTCTCCCAGCGGTCGGACGTGAACGGGCACAGCTGCGGAACCGATGTGCAGGATGGCGTTGCGCTTCCGCTGGGCGGTCAAGGGGTCCTTGCCCTGCACTCGCACGTCACAGACCGAACATTCCAGGAATGCCCCGGGGGTGAGCAGAACATCGCCTCGTCCGGTCTCATCCCGGTTCACGCCGCGAAGATTGAGAGCAACCCGAGCTGTGCCACAAACGGCGGGGGTGGATTGGCCGAGAGTCTGGATGCTCCGTACACGCACGGGACGCCCCGTACCGAGAGCGAAGAGCGAGTCTCCCGTGCGGACTCGGCCCACGTTCAGAGTGCCGGTGACCACGAGCCCACTGCCGTTGATGGTGAAGGCGCGATCCAGCCAGAGCCGCACGGGCGCCTCAGGATCGTTGCCGGGCAGCTTGGACACCATCCGTGCGAGCGCATCGCGCAGTTCGGGAAGCCCCTTCCCAGTGACTCCGCTCACCGTGACCGCCTCGACGTCACCCAGTGATGTGGCACGGATCTGCGCGAGGGCTTCCTCTCTGGCAGGGGACGGGTCGGCCAGGTCGCTGCGTGTCACGGCTAGCAGTCCATGTCGTACCTCCAGCGCGTCCAGCACCGCGAGGTGTTCTGCGGACTGCGGCATCCAGCCTTCGTCCGCCGCTACGACGAACAAGGCTGCGGGCACGGGCCCCGCGCCGGCGACCATGGTGGTGATGAAGCGCTCGTGTCCCGGCACATCGACGAACGCCAACCGTTCATCTCGCTGCTCCGAGTTCGCCGGGCCCCGGGAGGGGAGATCCATCCAGGCGAAGCCCAGGTCGATCGTCATCCCCCGTAGCTGTTCCTCCGCCAGCCGGTCGGGATGCGTGCCGGTCAGGGCCTGCACGAGCGTGCTCTTGCCGTGGTCGACATGGCCCGCTGTCGCGATCACGCGCACCTCAGACCTCCGCCGCGCGCAGTACGGCTGTGAGGACTTCGTCATCGTGCTGCTCTGGCACACAGCGCAGGTCCAGCAACAATCTGCCGCGTTCGACGCGGCCCAGAACCGCAGGGGTGCCTGTACGGAGCGGCTCGGCGAGAGCAGGGGATAGAGCGATCGCGTACGACGGCAGCACGGTGTCCGGTGCACCGCCTCCGCCGACGACTGCTTCCGAGGGCGTAACTACTGCCTCCAGTCCGTGCCGGGATGCGGTACGGACAAAGCGCTGCGAACGTTCCCGCAGCGCTTCCGGCGAGAGATGCAATGCCTGATGTACAGGTGACTCAGGGCCCCGGAGAGTTGCTTCCAGTGCGGCGAGAGTGAGTTTGTCGACGCGGAAGGCACGGGCCATCGGGTGCCGCCGGAGGCGAGCGACCGTATCCGCCGCTCCGAGTAGCAGCCCGGCCTGCGGGCCGCCGAGGAGCTTGTCTCCACTGGCGGTGACCAGCGTCGCGCCGGCCCGCAGCGCGGAGGTTGCGTCAGGTTCGCCGGGCAAGAGCGGGTCGGGCTTCAGTAGCCCTGAGCCGATGTCGACGACAACAGGTAGCCCCAGCCCGGCCACATCACGGACGCCTACTTCAGAGGTGAACCCGCGCACCACGAAGTTGGACGGGTGGATCTTCAGCACGAACGCGGTGTCGGGCCCGATCGCTTCGGCGTAGTCGCTCAGCCGGGTCCTGTTGGTCGTGCCCACCTCACGGAGCCGAGCTCCTGCGGCGGCCAATAGCTCCGGGATCCGGAATCCGTCACCTATCTCTACGAATTCCCCCCTGCTCAAGAGGATGTCCCGTCCCGCTGCCAAGGCGGTCGCGGCGAGCGCCAGGGAAGCGGCGCCGTTGTTCACAACGTGTGCTGCCTCTGCGTCCGCCACCGCCTCGCATAAGGCGCTGATCGCCCCTTGCCCCCGCGGAGCACGGCGACCGGTACGGAGGTCCAGCTCGACATCGGTATGGCCGGCTGCTGCGTTCACCGCGTCTAGCGCTGCCGCAGACAACGGCGCCCGGCCCAGGTTGGTGTGGACCACGACGCCGGTCGCGTTGTGCACGGGACGTAGCTCGGCGGCGTGTTCCGGCAATGCGGCGAGTGCAGCGTCCACAGCCGTAGCAGGAGTGATCTCCCCCTTCCTCACAGCCTGCTGAGCAGAGGTGACAGCGGCCTTCGTGATGCGTCGCCCTAAGCGCGCGGAAGCCTGGCGTATTCGCGGGTCGTCCAACAACTGGGAAGTACTGGGCACGTGGCGCCTGTCACCGGCGGGCGTAGGACATTGCGGATCGTCATACACCGTACGATCACTCCCCGAAAAGTTGGCGGAGGCGGACGGGAATCGAACCCGCCTGGCCCGGGTTCCGGACCACACCGATTTTGAAGATCGGGAGGGGCACCAGCCGCCCTAACGCCTCCATGTCGTGATTCTTGTTCTTCGAACACGCGAGTGACAAGAGTGAAAAGGTAACGGCATGACGTCCGTTGGCACATCGCATTCGAATCAGCCGTCCACCCCGGGCCCGGTGAGGAGGCTCACCTCGTATGCGCACGGGGGGGGATGTGCCTGCAAGATCCCCCCGGGCGAACTGGAGGAGATGGTCGCCGGTCTGCTGCCCGCTGGGCCGACCCTTCGTGGAGGAGAAGGGGAGCTGCTAGTCGGGCTGGACGATGGTGACGACGCGGCCGTGGTGCGTACTGGCCCAGGTACGGCGGTGGTGGCAACCGCGGACTTCTTCACCCCGGTTGTGGACGACGCCTACGACTGGGGCCGAATAGCTGCAGCCAACGCTCTGTCCGACGTCTACGCGATGGGCGGCCGCCCCATCGTGGCTGTCAACCTCCTGGGATGGCCCCGCGGAGTTCTGCCCATAGCCCTCGCACGGGAGGTGTTGCGAGGGGCCCAGGACGTGTCCCGACTCGCCGGGTGCCATGTAGCCGGAGGCCACAGCGTCGACGATCCGGAGCCGAAGTACGGAATGGCGGTCACCGGCCTGGTGGACCCTGGGCGCCTCCTACGGAATGACGCCGGACGCCCCGGAATCCCCCTGACCCTGACGAAGCCGCTGGGAATCGGTGTCCTCAACAACAGGCACAAGCGCACCGGTGAGAACTTCCCGCACGCCGTCGCGAGCATGACCACACTCAATGACCAGGCATCGGCCGCTGCCCTGGCCAACGGAGCAGTGTGTGCTACCGACGTCACCGGATTCGGCCTCCTTGGCCATCTACACAAACTGGCGCGGGCCAGTAGCGTCACCGCTGTCATAGATCCGGCAGCAGTGCCCATGCTCGATGGGGCGCGAGAATCTTTGCAGGCGGGATACGTCAGTGGCGGCACTCGACGCAACCTCGACTGGGTGCGCGCGCACCTCAGATCGGACAAGGCTGCGGAGGAGGAACTCCTTCTGCTGGCGGACGCCCAGACTTCCGGCGGGTTGCTGGTAGCCGGTGAGCTCCCCGGTCATCCCGTCATCGGCGAACTCATCCCCTCTGTACCCGGTACCACGATCATCCTTCGCTGAGGACTCCGCTTGGTGCCCGATGCGCGAGGTGCTCGCGATTCCGCCGAGGCTCTAGCTAGGTGGTCACCGGCCTCGTGTCCTGACCTCACGGCCGGGAACTTCGTGTGTTTGCTAGCGTCCGCGCCGCCCCGGCGGGCCAGACCACGTCGACCGCCAGCCCGGCCTGGCGGGCTTGCTCGACGGTGTCGGCGGTTCCGCCGCCTTTGCCTGAAGGAGGCGTGCCGTCCCATACCGCGACGAGGCGATCCGCGCGGCGCAGCAGTTCGGTGTTCGCCGCCTCGTAAGCAGCCCGGTTCGCCGTCTCGTGGGGCAGCGTCACCACTTCCCCAGCCGTCCCGACCAGGTGGTCGAAGACGGCGGCATGGGCCAACTTGACCCTCGTGGCGCGGTAGTCCTCGGAGGGGATCACGGCGACCAGGCGTCCCCCGATCGCGGTCACCTCTTCCGCGAAGAGGCTGTCTGCCCCCGCGGCGATGCACGACACCCCGGTCAGGTCGTCGCTGTACTCGGCGAGCAGGTCTCGCAGCGCGGCCCGTACCAGGGGCACGGTCTCATCGGTCAGGTCCATGTGCCCGGTCACGGCAAGTGTCGTCATGCGCCCGTTCCTCAGCTCGACAGGAGGTCGCGGATACTATCGCGCGCCTCGCGCACCGGACGCGACGCGCTGTGCCCCACGGTGTACGGGTACAGCTGCCCAAGCTGTGCACGAACACGCCCCGACTGCGTACCTCGAGCGGCCTGCACCGCCAGGACAGTTTCGGCAGCCGCGCCTTGGACGTCACCGGCGAGGAACTGGCACTCCGCCAGGCCGATGCGATCGAGCGCGTGGGAGCGCCCGGCCTCGGCACCGCGGGATGCCAGGGCAGCCCGGATTTCGTCCGCAGCCTGGGCGGCATGGCAGCGCGGGTCAGTGCGGGCGAGGTCGAGGAGCCGTCCCCCGGTGACGCCCGCGAGTTCCGCCTCGTCGAAGTAGGCGATCCAGTAGGGCTCGTCGCCATCCTCGCCGGCGTCGGCGAGGGCCTCGGCCGCCTTGGCGGTGGCCCGGTGGAATCCGGCGATGCGCCCCTGTGCGGCGTAGGCCCAGGCTTCGCGGGTGTGGAGCATGGCTCGGGCCCGTGGGCCGATCACGCCGCGGGCACCTTCCTGGGCGAGGTGGATCAGCTGGAGTGCGTCGTCGGCCCGGTCACGGTAGAGCATCTGGCGGGCCATGCCGGCCAGCACGTTGGCTCCGAAGACGACGTCTCCTCCGGCGTGGGCGGCGCGCAGGGCGAGGCGGTAGTAGTCCTGCGCGCGCCGGTGCAGGCCGGAGTCCCACGCCATGGTGGCCGCGGTGCCGGCCAGCTGCGCCATGACGCGGTACAGGCGGGCTGTGACTGCTGGGGCCTGGTGGTCGTCGAGGGCGCCGCAGACCTCGGCGAGCTGGCCGAGGACCGCTTTTCTCCGCAGGCCGCCGCCGTACTGGTGGTCCCACTGGCGGAACGCCCGCGCGGTGGTCTCCAGCTCTTCGACTTCCCGCATCCCGAGTCGGCCCGGACGCCGTTGTCCTGGAACGGTGGCGGCCGGGACGAGCCAGCCTTCGAGGCTGTCGAGGAGGGCAGCACCGGTAACCGCGGCGCCGGCGAGGGCGCGGGTGAGGGCCCGTCGGTCCATCACAAGATCACTCCTGGTGAGGTGGGCAGCCAGATCCACGGTGGCGTCGGGCCGCCACGGGATCTCCTCTGTGTCTGACCAGGCACCGGGATTTTCTGGCTGGTCCTGCTGTGCTGTCGTGTGTTCGCCCTCCCAGGGTCGTGGCGCGAGCCCGAGCAGGCCGCCCGGGACCCGGAGGCCGTCGGCGATCCGGCAGACGACCTCGAACGATGTGACGCGCTGGGTCCCGCTGATGATCGTGGACACCTTGCCGGGGGTCAGCTGGCAGGCGGACGCAATGCGGTTCTGGGAGAGGCCGCCCCACTTCTTGATCAGGGTGAAGACAGCGGCGAAGTCGTGCTCGATGAGCGCTGCCCGGACGTCTGCTCTGTCGAGCACGTCGGGGGCGAGCAGGCCAGGGGTGGTGGCATCCATGGGCTGACTTCCGTTGCGATCCTATGCACGCGCAGGCGCCTTACTGGAGCGCCAACGAGTGTATTACCGCCTCGGTAACCCCCGCCGGTCATCCCGCAGTTACCTCGCCAAGACGACGCTGGGGTGGCGACGGAAACCGCAAGCGACGCGGAGAGACCCATGGCGATGACGATGAAGGTGTACGAGGTGAACCGCGACGGCGGGATCCGGGTGCTGCAACCGGAAGCTGAGGTGGTCCCCCTCGAACGACCCGAGACCACCGACCGGTTCCCGGCCTGCGAGTGCCCACGGTGCAAGGGACGGCCGTGACCGCCACCCGGGAACTCCCCCCGCTCGAAACCCTCACGTGGGGCCAGTCCGCCGGCCGGGCCTGCGTCTGGTGCAAGAGGCTACTCACGACCGGCGCCGTAAGCGCCGGCACCATCCGATGCCGCGACGGCGCCCACGTCCTCGACACCGAGGTCTGGGCCTGCCCAGAGTGCGACGCCGGAGAAACCCCACACACTTCCGCCCGGCCTGCCGGCCAGGCGGGACCGCCCCGGCACAGGGGCACGTCCACCACAGGAGGAAGCACATGACCATCGCGTTGGAGCGTCCCGTGGGCACCACCGACCCGGCGACCCTCGTCGAACCCGAGATGTTGGAGCGGCTCGCCGCCCGCATCACCAAGGACCAGCCCGACACCGACCTGCCCACCGCCCGCCGCATCGTCGGCCAGGCCGCGGCCTTCCTCGCCGCGAGTGCGGCCCTGTCCGACGCCGCGCTGTTGCCGAGCAAAGCCGTGGACGTCGGCTGGCACACGTGGATCCTCCACACCGTCGACTACGCCGAGTTCTGCGACCGCCTCGCCGGACGGTTCATCCACCACGTCCCCACGTCGGAAGGCGAGAGCGTCGAAGGCGGGTCCGCAGCGGCCCGGCAGCGCACCCTCGACGCCATGGCGGCCGCAGGGTTCCGGATCGACCACGATCTGTGGCCCGATGCCGCCATGATGGGCGAGTGCTCCCAGTGCCACGCGGGTTGCACCGACAGCCCGAACGGCGGCAAGAAGTCTGCGTAGTACCACCCCTGTAACCGGCCGCCCGGTGCACAACCGGGCGGCCGGCCCCATGAACGGAGCAGCAGTGACCGAGACAAAGGCGTGGGACACGTACTCGCAGCAGAAGCCGGAGCGGCGCCCGGTGAACGCGGCGGGCGAGACGACCTGGTTCAACTGGACTCAGTACCCCGACCACGGCCCCGGCGCCGAGGTCCTCGGCGTACGCCCCGGCTCGGCCGTCCTCGAACTGGGCTGCGGCAAGGGCGGCAACCTCGCCCACCTCACGGCCCTCGGCGCCCACGCGGTAGGGGTCGACGTCTCGCTCGCTCAGATCAAGGCGGCCGGCGCCCGCTGGTCCGACATGCAGATGACGCTGCACCGCACCGAGGCGACCCGTTTCCTTGAGGAGACCGGAGCCAGCTTCGACTCCGTGTTCTCCGTGTTCGGCGCCGTCTGGTTCACCGACCCCGCGGTCCTACTGCCCGCGATCCGCCGTCGGCTGCGTCCCGGTGGTGTCCTCGCGTTCTCGCAGCGGCCCCCGATCGAGGGCTGCTACGGGTGCCAGGCGTCGTACATCAACCGCTCCGAGGACCAGGACCCGCTCGTCGTGAAGCGCTGGGACTACGAACCCGACCAGTGGGTGGAGCTCCTCACCGAGCACGGCTTCGCATCGCCGACCGCCCGGGTCCTGCTTGCGCCGCCCGGGCCGAGGAAGGTCGGCACACTCCTCGTCCGCGCCCACGGATAGGACACAGCGATAGGCGGAAGCCCCAGTGCACGCGCGGTCGCGGCTTCACTATGTGATCGTTTGCACTTCGATGGAGCATGGCGATCAGGCTCTCCTCGTCGGGTCAGCGGCGTGGGCGTCCCGGCCGGCTGGTGGGTGCTGTGGTTGTCATAGGCGGCTGGGTGCTGGGAGACAGGCCACTGAAGGCTGACGCGGTGGTGCTCCGTAGGCGGGCTGCTTCGGCACGGCGGTTGGGTGCGGGGTTGCGGCTGGTGTGCTGGATGCGGGTGATCAGGACGCGGGCGGGCCTGTGAGCGGTGCCGAGCTCACGGCGGGCGGCGGCTTCTTTGAGGAGCTGGTGGGGTTTGTGCCCGCCGGCTTCGGCGTCGGCGAGGACGGTGGCGAGCGCGGGCCAGCCGGGGTCGGCGAGGATCCGCTCGGCGTGTTCGGGGACGGCTGCGCGTACGTCGTTGGCCAGGATGCGACGGGTCTCCTCCTTGGAGGGCCGTGCTGCCAGTTCGGTGAGCGTCGAACTGAGCGCGTCATCGGCGGCTGACTGCAGGTGCTGGACGGCTTGGCGGGCGGCGTCGGCCTGGTGGGCGTGCCCCTTGGCCTCGTGCCAGCGTCCGGCGAGGATGGCGGCCCAGAGGAGTGCGGCGGTTAGGGCGGCGAGGGCACTGCCGTCGGGCCCAGTGGCAGTGTTGACGAAGACGCGAGCCGCAGACCGCAGGGCGTGGGCAGCGCGGTCTTCGGCACGGATCTGAGAGCGCTGCGCACGGGCGAAGGCCCGGCTGGCCGCATGCAGTTGCGCACGGATATCTCCGGGGGCCTTCTGGGCGGTGGCCTCGATGAGTTCGCCCAGGGCAGTGATGTGCGCCTGCGCTCGTGCGTCCCCACCGTCGTCGGCGCTCGTGCGGGTGATCTCTGTGTGGAGGGTGTCGAGGGTTTCGGTGGCCTGGTGCCAGGCGGTGGCGGGTCGGTTGCGCCGGGCGGTGGGGTGTTCCTCGGGGGCGCTGGTCTCCAGGCGGGCCTTCAGCTTGGGCAGGGACAGGTCGGGGGCGATCTTCCCGCCGGGGTGGTAGATCTGCTCGCCGTCCTTGTTCAGGTCGCCGGGGCGGCCTACGGCGTAGCCGAGGAGGTCTCCCGAGGGTCCTCGGCGGGGCTTGACCAGGATGTCGCCGGCTTCGAGGTAGGCGAGGAGTTCCTCGGCGCTGGTGGCGTGCGGGATGGCGGCGCGGATGTGGTCCTGGAGCCACTCGCGGCTGGTCTGCTCCCAGCCGAGGCGATCGGCTTTGTGCATCTCGGCTTGGGTGGGGCGCCGGGTACCGGTGCGGTCGCCCTTCTTCAGGCGGCGCAGCCCGTAGTCCTTCTCGATCTCCCGGCAGGCGTCGCCGACGCGGATGCCGCTGTCGTGGAGCTTGGGGCGCCGGCCGTCTTCGCGAACGGTGGTCGCGAGGATGTGGATGTGGTCATCGGCGTGGCGTACGGCGATCCAGCGGCAGGCCAGATCGTCACCTGCGGGGGCGATGCCGGCTGCCTGGACGATGCGCTGGGCGATCTCGCCCCACTCGGTGTCGGAGAGATAGCGGTCTTCGGGTGCTGCGCGGACGGGACAGTGCCAGACGTGGTCGGTGACCTTCTTACCGAACTCGCCGTTCCGAAGGTGAACAGGCTCGTCGAGATGGAAACCGAGTTCGGTGAGCGTGGCGTTCTCGTCGCGGCCTGGGTCGGGCATGCCGAGCATGGCGAAGGCGGCGACGAGGTGCGGGTCGAGGTGTTCGTCGTGCCTGCCGGGACCGTATAGGTAGGCGAGCAGACCGCGGGTGTTGGACCCGGCCGGTTTGATGGCGGCGATCACGCGGATCAGCCCTCCCTCGCATCGGTGGGCCGGTGCAGGGCCTCGGCGATCAAGGTGAGCAGGCGGTGGAGTTCGTCGAGGCGCTGGCGAATGTCAGGCGGGGTGAGGTCGCTGTTCAGCGCGCGGGCGATCTGATTGACGTTGCTACCGATGCGGTTGAGGGCGCGCAGGACCTGGGCACGGAACATGTGGGTACGGCGCCGGTCCTCGGACAGGGGGAGGTTCGCGGTGAAGCGGCCGTCGACGAAGGCGAGGACGACGTCGGCGGCGAAGCCGGATTCGCCCTTGTAGCCATGCTCAGCTGCGGCCTCGCGCAGGCTGGTGCGCTCGTCGTCGGTGAAGCGCAAGGGGCCCACGCGCTTCAGGCGCGCGTCACCGGTAAACCGGCGGATCGTGGGCTGGACGCTCGGCACGGCGGGTTCGCCGACGGTTGGGGCGTCAGTGGGCGTCGGGCGGAGGATCGCTTGCTGGGTGGCGTGAAGGTTGTCCGGGTCGGGGCCGTCCTCGGCCACGGCCACTTGGTCCGGCGTCCCCTGGCGCTGGGCCGTCTCCGCCACCCCCCGGGCGGAGCCCCCCGAAGACCGGCCATGAGTCGGACTCGGGGTACTACTGGCTCCGCCAGGAGCCGTCCGTCCGAACGCCCGCCGTAGACGTTCTGCCAGCGTAGGCGACTTCGTCAGCGGTATCGGCTCCTCGGAGTGGTACGGGTCATGCATCACGTGCGGGTCTCCAGGTAGAGGCGGGAGGGCAGACGGGCTCTCGGCAAGGTCCGTGTGCTGTGGGTGGTCACACGAATCTGCCCACAGGTGTGGATAAGTGAGCGGCGCGCGGGTCGACGCACCGCTGGCCGGGTGACCGGAACGGGTTCCGGTCACCCGGCATGTGCTGGTCAGCCGCTGGCCGGACCGCTTTCGGCGGAGGCTTTGAGTTCCTTCCGTAGGACGCCCATCACCTCAGTCAGCCGCTCACTGGAAATCGGAAGGCCCTTGTCCTCAACTGCCTTCCGGACGGTGGCCCGGGTGAGTTTTCCCTGCTCAGTACCAGCAGTCCTGCCGATCTCCACGAGTTCCCTAAGCGGGGCACCAGGCGGACGGCCGCCTCGGGGCTTGCTCTCCGGAACCTCCGCAGGAAGTTCCGAAGACCCATCGGACGCGGCGACCGGTGGTCCCGTGACGGGGTTGGGTTGTGCCGGCTCCGCTGGCATTCCGGCGGACCGGAGAGGTGCAGTGACCGGTGCCCTCACCACCTGCCCGGAACCTGCGGGCGAGGGCCGCTCTACGAGCTGGTGGACCTGCCGCATCAGTACGGCGAAGGCCACCATCGCGGCTGCCGGGGGAACTGCGGCCACCACGTAGTCGAGGAACGGGGTATCACCGGTATCCCGCGTGCCACTGACCCCAGCAACGTTCAGCGCTATGGAGCCGACCGATCCGATTACGGTCACAGCGATAGCCCATCGGTCGGTGACCCGGCGCAGGCCCGCCCGGAGCATGAGCAGCTCGCCCGCGACGATGAACGCATCCAGGGTGGCGGGCCACGCCCAGCGGCGGACAGGTGAACCTCCCAGCCCGTGCTGCCCGGCGACGTCGGCCAGGTGCGCGTACGAAAGACAGAAGGCTCCGGCGGTCAGGGCAACGATGACGATGCCGGCTGCGAGAAGCGCGTATCGCTCGGCATCGCCCCGGAGCGATTCCGGCCGTCCTTCGCCCGTCCGGCCGTCCGACGGCTGATGAGGCGGGGGTGAAATGGGAGGGGTGGGCAAGCGGGTGCTCCTGGGGTGGTGGTGTGGTGCGTCTTTGGCGTCTTGGCCGTTGCAAGTGCAGGTCAGGGCGGTACGGCAGCAGCTCCGGCTATCCGTCTCGGCGGGTGCAACCAACGTCAGCTATGCCTCTACAGGGCTCGGGCAGTTCGCCGCGACTGAGCCCGGCCCGGAGTGGCCGTCTCCCGAATAGGGGACGGCGGCTCGTCTTCCGTCTCGCCGACCAGAGCCGTGACCTGCACTGATACGGCAAGGACGCGAGAGACGGTGCAAGACGGATCCGGTCAGCGTCTTGGGCGGCCACGCCGGTGGTCGTGATCGCGTTGCCGTCTTGGCCCCGGTCGCCGTCTCGGCCGCAGGCCGTTTGACCTGCTAGATCACGGCAGGGACGGCAGGGACGGCAACCAGGGCGGCGGGCCTCAGCCCCTGCCGGGGGCGGGGCGGGAGTCGACGGGATGGACGGTGGGGCAGTACCGCCGCCAGCTGTCGAGGAACTTGTTGCGCGTGTAGCCCTTGCGCTGCGTTCCGTCGGCCATCCGGACGTTGCCCGGCCTGACGTCGAAGTCCCGCAGTAGCCTGCCTAGATCACGGGCGTTCAACCCGCCGCGACCCCACTCCGCCCACGGACCTTCGGGGTCCTGGCGCAGGTGGTGGAGGAGCTCTTCGGTGGACAGGCTGTCCACCTCGCGCTGGGCGGCGAAGATCCGGCGGATGTCGGCGAGGATCCGTGCGCCGCCGGGGTGGTCCTCCTCGGCTGCCACTTCGGCGGCGACCATCCGCGCGCACGCCACTCGGGCCCGGCGCGGCCACGAACCCCCGGCCAGCTCGGCGACGATCACCAAGGGCTCCCAGGTGTCGGCGGCGCGGTCCTCGACCGGCATATCCGGCTCAAGGATCGCTGCCTCCTCCAGAAGCGGCCTGGCCCACGCGTTGATCCGGTCGCGCAGGTCGTGCAGGGCAGGGATGTCACGGCGGGAGCGGAAGGGCTTCACCTTCTCCCCCTCCGCCCGCCGACGCATCCGGATCACGACCGACCGGTCCATGACCGTGTCGGGCAGGTCGCCGATCCCTGCGATGGCCGCCATGGCGAAGGTGGCGAACTTGTGTGGGGTGTGGTCGTTACCGACGACCCGCGTCACGTAACGCCCCCGCTGATGACCGGCGTTGAGCAGGCCACGCGTCTCTTCGTTCCGCTCCGCCTGCTTCGGCGTACCGAAGATGGTGTCCGCCTCGTCCACCAGAAGGGTCGGCGGCTCCTCCTCGGTGATCGAGCGGAAGATCGCCGCAGGCGTGGTGTTGATCGTCAGCATCGGCTCGTGGACCGTCTCGGTCAGCACGTCCAGGAGCCGCGACTTACCGCACCGCTTGGCCGGCCCCACCACCGCCAGGCGCGGCGCGTGTTGCCACGCGGGCTGGAGGTGCGTGGCTACCACCCACAACGTGATTGCATCCAGCGCCTCCGCTGACGGCGGGATCACGAACTGGGCTATCTGGATATGCAGCGCATCCAGCAGCGCGGAGCCCTGCGTCGACTCCGCATCAGGCATGTTCTCCGGCCCGCTCGACGCTTGCGCCTCAGCGGCGCCAGGCGCGGGCGCGTCGCCGGTCAAGCTCGGAGCGGCGTCGTCAGGCTGCGCGGCGCACAGATGGGCACCGGGCCGACCAGGGATTGCGGTGGGGGGCCAGCTCGCCTTGGCGGGCTCGGAATAGCCCTCGGGGTTCTCGGGTTCCACTGGGCAGCTCCTCGTCTGGCGGTGGCGGGCTCGCCCGCCCATTCCGCCGGGTCGGTTCTCATCGGATCGCTGGGGAGTTATGGGGCCTCCGGCGTTGCACCGCCGGGGGCTCTCCCCCCTTCCCGCAGGCACTGGGGTACCGCGAGGGACCACGGACAGTACGGTCACGCCCGTCCACAGTCCAGCGTTTCTGTGTCAGCTCAGCGCAGAACCCTTTGCTACGCTTCCGGCCTCTCATGCGGCCAGGCCCAACAGGATCAGCAGATCCGCGGTCACGACCCGATAGGCGCTGCCCAACCGGAGGACCTTGCACGGGTACGCGCCGCGCTTCGCCAGTTCGTACCCCTTGCTCCGCCCGAGCCCCAGGGCCCGGTTGCTGGTTTCGAGGTCAACGGCCACCGGCAGGGCAAGCAGGTCCTCACGGCTCATCCCCTTCGGCGACCCCTCGGTGCTGTTTTCGCGCATGCGCCATCCCTCTCGGTACAGCCGTCGGCGAACGCGGTCATCACGTCCGGCTCCAGGCGTCTACCAATCAGGATCCACAAGCTAATGTGTCTGCATGACACAACGTCGTGTGGATGATGATGCGGACGACTTCCCGGAGTGGGTGGACCGGGTCCAGGCGAACGTGGCCGGCGAAGTCCGCCGCAGACGAAAGGAGATGGGGTGGAGCGCGCAGGAGTTGGCCGACCGGTGCGAGCAGCTCGGGCACCCAATCCCGCGCAACGTGATCGCCAACATGGAGTCCGGCCGCCGGGCCGGCCTGCCACTGGTGGACGTCCTGGTCCTGGCCGCTGCCCTGGAGACGTACCCGGCCTGCCTCATCTTCCCGGTCGGCTACGTCGACCAGACCCAGGAACTCCCCTTCGAGCAGCTCGTGCCGACTTGGGACGCCCTCCGGCGCTTCACCGGCGAGCAGGAAGTGCTGGGGCACGACGCCGGCCTCGTGCCCGACTTCGAGGCACACGCCAGCCTCGTGGGCACGGCCCTGGCTGCACTCGACGAAGAAGAGCAGGCGCGTTTCGCGGCCAGGACGGCAACGAGCCGCGCCCAGCAGGAAGAAGCCGAACGCAGGCGGACCGCGTACGCCGACCAGGCCGTCTCGGCCAGGTACAAGCTCCGGTACCTCCGCCGAGACCTCCGCGACGACGGAGCCATTCCGCCCGATCTCCCGCCCGCACTCCACGACGTCGACCCGCCCGAATGGGTCCCCGATACCACCACCGAGGAACGCCCTTGAAGGGATCCACCCACCGCCGCTGCTACTGCCGTGACGCCGAGACCGGCAAGCCGCTCGGCAAGAAGTGCCCCAAGCTCGCCAGCCGCAAGCATGGCTCGTACTCCATACGCCAGGAGCTCCCGCCCCGAGCCGACGGAACCCGCCGCTCCTTCAACCGCGCCGGCTACGAGACGTTGAAGGCCGCGCAAAGCGATCTGGACCACGTCCGGGCCCTCATCGCCATCGCGGACTCGGACGATGATCACGACCTCGACCGGATCGCGGAGTTGCTCGAACAGGTCGCCGACGAGAAAGCTCCCCTGCCCGACATCGAGGACACCCGCAGGCGGTTCAGGGCGGGCTTGGACCTGATCGGACGGCGCACGGTGGGTGAGTGGCTCGATCAGTGGCTTGCTGCGAAGAAGTCACGGAAGACGACACTCAACGGGTACGCCTCTCACATCCGCGTCCACCTGAAGCCCCGCATCGGCCATGTCCGCCTCGACCGTCTCAACGTCGGCCACCTGGTGGAGATGTACGACGGCATAGCCGACGCCAACGAGGTGATCCAGGCGGAGAACCTCGAACGGCGCGAGCAGATCGCCAGGTGCAAGCCCAGCAGGCCGGGCCGTCCCGTCTCAGCCGAACGAGCCCTGCTCGCCCTCGAACGGGCGAAGCTCGCCGAGATGAAGCCGTTCCGGAAGATCACCGGGCCCGCTACGCAGCAGAGCATCCGGCGCACACTGCGAGCGGCCCTGAACGCGGCGATCGCGCAGCAGTTCATCACCTTCAACCCGGCCTCCCACGTCGAGCTGGAATCCGGCAAGCGCCCGAAGCCGCTCCTCTGGACTGCGCAGCGAGTGGAGCGCTGGCGCGCCACGGGTGAGCTGCCTTCGCCGGTGATGGTCTGGACGCCAGCTCAGTTCGGAGCGTTCCTGGACGCAGCCGAATCCGACCGGCTCTATGTGCTCTTCCACCTCGTGGGTACCCGCGGTCTTCGCAGGGGCGAGGCCGTCGGCCAGAACTGGACGGACGTCGACCTGGACGCCGGCCTCATCACACCGGCCAAAGAGATCGTGGTCGACGGCTGGGATCCGTACGAATCCGCTCCCAAGACGGACGGGAGCGCTGGCACGATCGCCCTGGACAGCGTCAACGTCGCTCTCCTGCGAGAGCACCACAAGGCCATGCTGGAAGCCCGGGAGAAGTGGGACACCGCGTGGAAGGAGACCGGCAAGGTCTTCACTCGCGAGGACGGATCCTGGCTGCACCCGGAGACGGTCTCCGAGACGTTCAGGCGCATCCTCGCCACCACGGATCTGCCGCCCATCACCCTGCGCGATCTACGCCACGTTGCGGCCACCCTCACCCATGGCGGGGGCGGCGACCTGCACACAATCAAGGAGACGCTGCGTCACTCCACGATCACGCTGACGTCTGACACCTACACGAGCCTGCTGCCCGAGGTAGACAAGGCTGCCGCAGAAGCCGCCGCTGCTCTGGTGCCCCGTGTCCGTAAAGCCCCCTCCGTAGCACCTGCTGTCGGGCCGTCCGCTCACGCATCGCTCACGCAAGAGGCCGGGAAAGACGAAGCGCCCCGACCAGCCGAAGCCGATCGAGACGCTAAGTAGCAGGTCAGAAGGGTTTCCCCTCCCTGCACCAAGTAGGCCGTGTGGGACTCGAACCCACAACCAACGGATTAAAAGTCCGCTGCTCTGACCAATTGAGCTAACGGCCCCTGATGGATCACCCCCGAGCATAGCTTCCCCGGACCCGGCAGCCGATCGGGTATCGGGTGCCGGGCCCTGTCGTGGCTGGGGCGGGGCCGGTCAGGCCGTGGTTTCGTCCGTGCTCGTGCGCTTGTGATCCGGGGCGGGCGGTACGAGGAACCAGTGGCGGGCCGATACCAGCCACCAGACGGCGGCGAAGCCGAGCACCACCAGCACCGCCAGCGGCGCGTAGTTGAAGCTCTCCCAGGTGACCGGGGAGACCTGGGGCAGCATGAAGAGCACCGTGATGACCCCGACCCAGGTCACCGCGATGATGCCGATGGGCCGGGACCACCGGCCCAGGTGCCAGGGGCCCCGGACGAAGTCGTCGCCCCGCAACAGCCTGAGCAGGGTGGGGATGACGTAGGCGATGTAGAGGCCGATGACCGCGATGGACGTCACGGCGGCGTACGCGGTGTCGTTGATCAGGTACGGCAGGCCGAGGACGAGCGCGCCGAGAGCGGCCAGCCAGACCGCTGCCACGGGCGTGCGGGTGCGGGGGCTGACCGTGTGCCACACCCGGGAGAAGGGCAGCGCCCCATCGCGTGAGAAGGCGTAGATCATACGGCTGTTGGCGGTCACCGAGGCCATCCCGCAGAACAGCTGGGCCCCGATCACGACGAGCAGCAGGAGCTTGCCCGTGGTGGCGCCGAGTGCGTCCAGCAGGATCTGGGCGGGCGGCGCACCGGTCGGGGAGTTCAGGGCGCCCTCGTACGACTGGATGGCGTAGGTGAAGCCCAGCAGGAGCACGAAGCCGGCGATCCAGGACGTCCAGATGGACTGCACGATGCCGCGCGGGCCCGCTACGGCCGCGTCGCGGGTCTCCTCCGTCATGTGGGCGGAGGCGTCGTAGCCCGTGAAGGTGTACTGCGCCATCAGCAGGCCGATCATCACGACGTAGAAGCCGCTCCCCCAGCCGGTGTTGTTGACGAACTCGGTGAAGACGTACGACGTCGACCGGTGCGAGTCCGGCACGAAGGTGAGCGCCCCGACGATCACCGCGACACCGATGACGTGCCACCACACGCTGACGTTGTTCAGGAAGGCGACGATTCCGACCCCGAAGGTGTTCAGCAGGCCGTGCAGGACCAGGATCGCCGCGAAGAGCAGGATCGTACGGCCGGGCGTGACCTCGAAGCCGAACTGGAGGTTCAGGTACGCCCCGAGGAAGGACGCCGCCCCGAAGTCGATGCCCGCGGTGACCGCGACCTGACCCAGCACGTTGAACCAGCCGGCGAACCACGCCCAGGCCGCGGCGGAACGCGGCGGGGCCAGGCGGTGGGCCCAGAAGTACAGGCCCGCGGATGTCGGGTACGCCGAACAGATCTCGGCCATTGCGAGGCCGACGAACAGGGTCATCAGCCCGACGCCGACCCAGCCCCAGGTGATGACGGCGGGGCCGCCGGTGTTCATGCCGAACAGATACAGCGTCAGGCAGCCGGAGAGCACCGAGATGATCGTGAACGAGACCGCGTAGTTGGAGAAGGCGGACATCCGGCGCGCGAGCACCTGGGTGTAGCCGAGTTCGGCCAGCCGTTCCTCGTCGGACGTGGGGGCCGACAGACCCGGAAGAGCGCCGGCGTCGGCATCTGGGGGCGGCTCGGCGGACACCGCTTCGTCGTTTGTCATGCCCCCAGCGATGCCCTCGGGGGCTCGCCGGAAACGCCGCAGGGCCCGCACACCACCGAAGTGACGTACGGACCCTGCGGGTCGGTCAGACGGACAGGCAGCCGTCAGCGGGACTCAGCCGTTGCGCTTCCAGCGCGGCTTGTCGTCGCGGCGGCCGAAGGTGCCGGTGCCACCACGGTGGTCGTCGCGGCGGCCGTTCGGGCGGTCGCTGCCGCCGGAGCGGAAGCCGCCCGACGGACGGTCGTCACGACGGTCGCGGTTGAACGGACGGTCGCTGCCGCCGGAGCGGAAGCCACCGGACGGGCGGTCGTCACGACGGTCGCGT